>NZ_JBDPLT010000003.1:0-312308 GCF_039871775.1 Plantactinospora sp. B5E13 | reverse complement strand
CCCCCCCCCCGCCCCCCACCCCCCACCCGCGGTGAACGGACTCAGACCTGCTGGTCGCGGCTCGCCAGCCCGGCCGGCGCGGCGGCCAGCGCCGCCTGGATCGCCTCGACCAGGGCCAGCGCCGACTCCTCGGTCAGTTCGACGGCGACCCGGGAGCCGGGCCCGGCCGCCGGGTTCAGGAAGTCGATGTTCAGGGTGTGGCCGTACGGGGCGTGCGTCGGATGGTCGACGTAGACGCTGGTGTCGGTGACCGGGAACCAGCCGTTCGCCCCCTTACCGCTGCCCTCGACGGTACGGGTCACCGTGACGTACGTGCACATGCCGGCCTCCTCAGACGTTCAGGTGACGGTCGAAGAACGCGCGGACCTTCTGCCAGCCGTCGACCGCCGCCTGCGGCCGGTAGCTGGGCCGGTCCACCGCGAAGAAGGCGTGACCGGCGCCGTCGTAGCTGTGGAACTCGTGCGGCTTGCCGAGCCGGGTCAGTTCCCGGTCCAGTTCCGCCACCTGCTCCGGCGACGGGTACTGGTCCTCCGCGCCGAACATGCCGAGCAGCGGGCAGCTCAGCGACGGCGCCTGGTCCAGCAGCGGGCGTACCCGGAGCGGAAAGTCCTTTGGCGGATCGCCGACCACAAACGCGCCGTAGCAGTCGACGGCGGCGTCCAGCGGCAGCCGGCAGGCGGCGAGGAACGCCTGACGTCCGCCCGAGCAGTAGCCGATCACCCCGACCCTGCCGTTCGCTCCGGGCAGTCCCCGCAGGTGGTCGGCGGCGCCGCCCACGTCACCGACCAGCCGGTCGTCCGGTACGCCGCCCTGCGCCCGCGCCACCGCCGCCGCGTCGTCCGGGCTCGCCCCGGGCGCCTCCCGGCTGTACAGGTTCGGGCAGATCGCCGCGAACCCGTAGCTGGCCAGCCTGCGGGTGATCTCCTTGGTCGGCTCGTCGTAGCCGGGCATGTGGTGGATGACCACCACCCCGCCGCGCGGTTCCGACCCGAGCGGCTGGGCCAGGTACGCCTCGATCTCGTCGCCGTCCGCCCCGGTGATCCGGACCGTTCCGGCCTGCATCGTGTCCTGCACGTCGTGCTCCCGTCTGTCCCACCGGGATGGTCCGATGCGTCCCCCGGCGTGATCGTTAGCCTAGGGCAACGATCTGGGTTCCGCCCGGCGGAACCCCTGGCCAGACGGTTTCCGGCACAGTCGCCCACGTGCCCAGGTGCCGCCGTTCTTTGTCGGACTGTGCGCAGTCCGTTCCGTCCGCCGCCCCCCGCCCGTAGTCTGCGCTGGCGAAGGCGCGGCCGTAGCCGTCCGCCGCGCCGCCGCCGCGCCGGGAATGGACCAGCAGCCGAGGGGGCAGCGTTGAGCAGCGGGTCGGCGACCACCGGACGCCACACGTCACGGCGGATCAACCGGTTCCTGTCCGAGGCCCGGCTCGGTTGGGTCGACGCCCGGCTGATGGTCCTGATGCCGGGGCGGGAACGGGCGCTGCGGTTCCTCGCGGTGCTGCTCTTCGCGCAGCGGGCGAGCTACGTGGTGCCGGCGTTCGTCGGGATGACCACGTCGGCGGAGCGCTACCACAGTCCGGCGCTCAACGTGACCCTGCTGGTCCTGATGCTCTCCTGGAACGTGGCACTCGGCGTCCGGGTGTGGCGCCGGGGCTGGTTCAGCCGGGCCGACGTGCTGGTGGACGTGGCGGTGGCCGTCCTGCTCCTGGTCGTGGTCAACGCCAACATCCGGGGCGGCTACGAGTTGACCGCGGCGAACTGGGCCGGCAAGTTCGCCCTCGGTACGGCGGCACTGGTCGGCGCCGTACTGGCGCTGCGGGAGGTGTTCGTCGGGCTGGCGGTGCTCCTGGTGACCGCGGTGGCGGCCGCCGCCGTGCAGATCGGCGGGCTGCCGCCGTGGGAGTCCGGCTTTGTCAACCACGTGAACTCGAGCATCTTCTTCGCGCTGATGCTGCACTTCATGCGCCGGTTCCTCGGTGCCCAGGCGAGCGCGGTCGACGAGGCGACCCAACACAGACTGGCGGCGGAGACCGCGACGGCGGCGAACGCGGCCCGGTACGCCGAGCGTCTGCACCACTACCGGCGGCTGCACGACACGGCGCTGGCCACCCTGACCGCGATCGCCCGGGGCGGGCTGGACCACCGGGCCGTCGAGGTCCGGCGGCGGTGCGCCCGGGAGGCCGACTACATCCGGCAGTTGCTGACCGAGGACCAGGCGGAATCGGTGACCACGCTCGGTGCGACCCTGGCCGAGGTGGTCGCCGACGCGGGCGCCCTGGACCTGCGGGTGCACCTGCGGTCGGTGCCGGTCCCCGCCCAGGTGCCCCGGCACGTGGTGGAGGCGATCCGGGACGCGACCCGGGAGGCGTTGAACAACGTCGCCCGGCACTCCGGCACCCGCGAGGCGTGGCTCACCGTCGACTGGCACGACGAGGTGCTCGCGGTACGGGTGGTGGACCGTGGGGTTGGCTTCGACTCGGAGCGGGCCGGCCCGGGGTTCGGGTTGCGCCGGTCGATCGAGGGGCGGATCCGGGAGATCGGCGGCGAGCTGCGGCTCTTCTCCGAGCCGGGGCAGGGCACCTGCGTCGAGCTGCTCTGGTCCGAGCACGGTCCACAGGGACTCGATCCCGATCCGGCGTTCGACGAGCCGGTGGTCAGCCCGGGGCCGGGCGTGGAGCCCAGGTCGGGTGTGGAGCCCAGGTCGGGGGCCGGATCGCCCACGACGGGATCAAGCCTGACCGCCCAGAGTGGGTGATCCGGCCCCCGACCCGTCCGCCCCTGACCCGTCCGCCCCTGACCCGGGCCCACTCCGCTCCGACCAGCGCAGCCCGTCCTCGCGTACCCGGTCGGCGAGGTCGAGTTTGGTGTACGTCGGCCGGCCCACCTCGTGGTACTTCGCCTTGACCCGGTCCAGGTAGCCTCGCGCGGTGGCGGGCTGGATGCCGACCTTGCGGGCCGCCGCGTTCAGGGTCATCCCCGACGCGTACGCGACGAGCACCGCCCGTTCCTGCGGGGCGAGCCGGGGCCGGTCCGGGCGGGTGTCGGACGACCAGGCGAAGGCGAGTTCGGGGGAGTGCGCGACCTCGCCCCGGGCGACGGTACGGATCGCCTCGGCGAGCGTCGGCAGGTCGTGGTCCTTGGTCAGATATCCGGACGCCCCGGCCCGCATCACGTCGACCCCGTGCACGGCGTGCGGTACGACGCTTACGACCAGCACCGCCCGACCGGTCGCGACGAGCCGGTGGACGTTGTCGACCGGTGCGGAACCGTCGGCCAGGAGCAGGTCCAGGACCACCACGTCGGCGGGTTCCCGTTCGGCGGCGAGCAGTCGGTCGACGGTCGGGGCCGCGCACTTGAGCCGCAGGTCGGGGGCGGATCCGAGCCAGGCGGCGACACCGTCCAGCAGCATCCGGTCGTCGTCGACGACCGAGACGGATATCAACGACACTCGCTGGCACCTCACCCTCGGCGGCGATCGCGACGTCGGGATCGATGGATGGCGGGAACCGGATCCTAGACCGGTGAGGATGTCTCGTCAAGACAACACTTCTGCACTCTGGTACCAGTTGACCACGGTGCGTGACCATCGCCCCGGAGTCCGGGGGAACATCACGCGGAACCGGCCGGCCGGTGGTCCGACCGGCGGGCGGAGTGGGGAGGCACCTGGTGAACGGGACGACGGTCGGATTCGTGGAACTCGTCCGCGCGGCGGTGGCCGCGGGTCGCCCGGCCCGGGTGCCGGTCACCGGGGCCAGCATGCTGCCGGCACTGCGGTCCGGCGTGGTCCTTGTCGAACCGGTTCACTGGGGCGAACTGCGCCCCGGCGACGTGGTCGCGTACGAACACGAGCGGAACATCGTCGTACGCCGGCTGGTCGCGCAGCTCGGCGACCGGCTGCTCACCGCCGGCGACAACCTTCCGCTGTACGACCCGCCGGTGCCCCGCCACGCCCTGGTCGGTCGGGTGTCCGGGGTTCCGGACGAGCCGCCGTCCGGGCTGCCCGACGGGCTGTCCGGGAGGCTCGGCCCACGGGGCGGCTGCGGTGGCCGCCGGCCGGTGCCACCGCTGCGGAGCGTCACGCTCTGGTTGGCCGGTGCGGCGGCCCGGACGATCGAGGAACGGGACCACCCGGCGCCGGAGACCGGGGTGCTCGACGGGGTGCTCCGGGTGCGCCACCTGGCGGACCGCACCCTCGACCCCGAGCGGTTGGCCCGGGCCGTCCACGCCCTGCCGGGCACGACCGTCGGCATCTCCGCCACCGCGGTACGGGGGGTGGCCGGACTGCGGACCGGGCTGACGGATCCGGGACCGCGTGCGACGGCAGGCCTGGACATCGTGCTCGGCTGCCGGTACGCGCCGCTGTCGGCGCCGCACCCCCGACCCGACCGGGAACCGCCAGCCACCGCTGCCGTCGACCCCGCTGCCGGCGGTCCGGTGGCGGACCGGTGGCAGCAGGGCGAGCCGCTCCTGCCGGCCGACGCGGTACGGCACCACCTGCGGGTCGGCCCGCCGCTGTGCGACATCCCGGCCCCGGTGGCGGTCCGTGCCGTCCTCGCCGCCTTCGGCGTCGGTGTGCCGTACGCACTGGCGGCCGTTCCGGCGATCACGCCGGTCGCCCTACCGGCGAGGGCCCGCTGACCGGGATCTAGCTCACAGGGCCAGCCGACCCGGGACACGGGGCGGGGTGGACCCGTAGACTGAGCCGACAACTTCATACCTCATCCAGAGGGGCTGAGGGATACGGCCCGTTGACGCCCCGGCAACCACTTCGCTGTCTCGATGACGAGGCCCCGCGAGGCAGGTGCCAATTCCGTCCCCGCCGCGTGGTGCGGCGCAGGGAAAGATGAGAGGACGGCCTCGACATGACGTCGATCATCGACGCGACCCACGCCCAGACCTCCCCGGTGGCCCCGAACCCCGCCCGTGTCCTGGTCTGTCGCGGCTGCGGCACCGAGTACCCGCTCGTCGCGCAGCACGCCTGTTACGAGTGTTTCGGCCCGCTGGAGGTCGGCTACGACCAGGCCCTGCTGGCCCGGGTCACCCGTGCGCAGATCGAGGCCGGCCCGGACAACCTCTGGCGGTACGCCGCCCTGCTGCCGACCGGTCAGGACCCGAGCACCCGGGTCACCCTCGACCCGGGCATGACCCCGCTGGTGCCGGCCCTCGGTCTCGCCGCCGAGCTGGGCATCCGGGCCCCGCTGTGGGTCAAGGACGACAGCGCGAACCCCACCCACTCGTTCAAGGACCGGGTGGTGTCGGTGGCGTTGACCGCCGCCCGGGGACTCGGCTTCACCCGGTTCGCCTGCGCGTCGACCGGCAACCTGGCGAACTCGGTGGCCGCGCACGCCGCCCGGGCCGGCGTACCGTCGATCGTCTTCATCCCGAGCGACCTGGAACAGGGCAAGGTGGTCACCACCGCGGTCTACGGCGGTGACCTGGTCGCGATCGACGGCTCGTACGACGACGTCAACCGGCTCTGCGGCGAACTGGTCGAGACCGACGAGTTCGAGGACACCGCGTTCGTCAACGTCAACGTCCGGCCCTACTACGCGGAGGGTTCGAAGACCCTCGGGTACGAGGTGGCCGAGCAGCTCGGCTGGCGGATCCCCGAGCAGGTGGTGATCCCGATGGCCAGCGGTGAGCTGCTCACCAAGGTCGACAAGGCGTTCAGCGAGCTGGTCGAGATCGGACTGGTCGAGGCGCCGGCGAAGGGGTGGAAGGTCTTCGGTGCCCAGTCGGCCGGCTGCAACCCGATCGCCACCGCCCTGCACGCCGGCACCGACGAGATCACCCCGGTCCGGCCGACCGGTATCGCGAAGTCGCTCAACATCGGCGACCCGGCCGCCGGCCTCTACGCCCTGGAGGCGGTACGCCGTACCGGGGGCTGGATGGAGTACGTCGACGACGACGAGATCCGGGCCGGGATCCGGCTGCTGGCCCGGACCACCGGCGTCTTCGCGGAGACCGCCGGTGGGGTCACTGTCGCGGTGTTGAAGAAGCTTGTGGAGAACGGTCGACTCGACCCCGACGCGGAGACCGTCGTCTACAACACCGGCGAGGGCCTCAAGACCCTGGACGCGGTCGCCGGTCAGGTCGGGCCGACGTACCGGGTCAAGCCGTCGCTGCGCGCGGTGCGCGACGCGGGTCTGCTGGGCTGATTTCCAGAAAACTCGGCTGATTCCCAAAAATCTTGCGCCACGTGTCCGTGTGGCGACCGAGCAGATGCACGTGCAACTTGCAGGTGAGATCCGTTCGGTCGCCCCGGAACGTCTCCGACAACCCCTGACGGATGCGGTGTGTAGCTGCCGTTTTGCCGCAGGTGACGAAAACACTCCGCCAGGGACTTGACGGCTGCATCTGCAGGACGCAAGATGCTCCGTGCGGGAGGGCGCTTCGCCGTAGACTTTCTAAGCTCTTACGACCCAGCGCCGGAGGCGTTGTGCGGGCGTCCCTCCCGACCAAATCTTTGTCTACCGGTTGACGCCGGCGATCGATCGCCGCCAACCGGTGTTTTCTGTTCAACGACGCTCCGGTCGCCGGGTAACGGCGATAATCGGTCGCGATCTCGGCGCCGCTTCGGCACCCTCGGTTCATGGACATCGTGGTCAGCGCCTTCGACCCGCACGACGACACCGCCGTCGAGCAGGCGTACCGGATCCAGACCGAGGTCTGGGCGGACCAGCAGCCCGACGCGCCGCCGTACTGTCGTCAGCGTTTCGTCGGCGGACTGCGGCATCCGATGCCGGGCGACGAGCAGCGGCACATGCTGGCGTACCTCGACGGCGTGGCCGTCGGCTACCTGGAGATCCGGCTGCCGCAGTTGGAGAACCGGGAGAACGCCCAGGTGACCCTCTCGGTGCTGCCGGCGTACCGGCGGCGCGGGGTCGGCCGCGCGCTCTACGACCACGCCGTCCGCCTCGTCCGCGCCCTCGGTCGCAAGCGTCTGCTCGGCGAGGTGTTCACAATGAACCCGGACGGCGCCGCGACAAGCGCCGGTGACGCCTTCGCCGCCGGGCTGGGGGCGCACGCCGCGCTCACCGACATCCGTCGTCGACTCGACCTGACCCGGCTCGACGAGCCGGAACTCGACCGGCTGTTGGCCGCGAGCCGGGCCCGCGCGGACGGCTACACGACGGTCTTCTGGACCGGTCGGACCCCGGACGAGTATCTCGCCGACGTCGCCTACCTGGACAGTCGGCTGATCGAGGACGCCCCGCTCGGCGACGTGACCTGGGAACCGCCGGTGCCGGACGCCACCCGGATCCAACAGGCGGAGGACGCCCTGATCGCCCGGGGCTCCCACTGGTACAACTGCGGCACCCGGCACGACGCCACCGGCCGGCTGGTCGCCTGGACGGCGATCAACATGAGCGCCAGCTCCGACACACACGCCTTCCAGTCGATCACGCTGGTCGAGCCGCGCCACCGGGGTCACCGGCTGGGCACCCTCGTCAAGATCGAAAATCTCCGGTACGTCATGGCGCAGCAGCCGGCACTGCGGATCATCGACACCCACAACGCCGCGACGAACAGCTACATGATCTCCATCAACGAGGCCCTGGGCTTCCGCGCGGTCGGCGGCCTGACCAGCTGGCAGGTGACCCTGTAGGTGCCGTCGCCCCGGTGACCTGCCCGATCCTCCGGGCAGGTCGGCGCGGGTCGCAGGCTGGGCCGGGGCGGGCGGCTGCGGCATGATGACGGGATGACGGAGACCCCGCACCCGCTCTTCACCCGGCACGCCGACACCCTGGAGCGTGCGCTGACCGCCATCACCGAACGCGGCTACTGGTCGGCCTATCCCGAGTCGCCCAGCCCCCGGGTGTACGGCGAGACCGCCGCCGCCGACGGCGAGGCCGCGTTCCGCGCGTACCTGGCCGGGAAGTTCCCGCTCGACCAGCCCGGCACCGTCGACTGGGTGACCACCGAGACGAGCCCGTTCGGCATCGAACTCGGCGTGCAGTACCCGCACGCCGACGCCGAGACCCTGCTCGCCGCCGCCGCGACCGCGCTGCCCGGCTGGCGGAACGCCGGCCCGCAGACCCGGGTCGGGGTCTGCCTGGAGATCCTCGCCCGGCTGCACGCGCACATCTTCGAACTCGCGAACGCGGTCCACGCGACCAGCGGCCAGGCCTTCGTGATGGCCTTCCAGGCCGGCGGGGCACACGCCCTGGACCGGGCGCTGGAGTCGCTCGCGTACGCGTACCGGGAGATGACCCGGCACCCGGCGGCCGCGACCTGGGAAAAGCCGGCCAAGGGCGAGCCGCTGCGGATGGCCAAGACGTTCCACGTGGCGCCGCGCGGGGTGGCGCTCGCCATCGGCTGCAACACGTTCCCGACCTGGAACACCTACCCGGGTCTGTTCGCCTCGCTGGTCACCGGCAACCCGGTGGTGGTCAAGCCGCATCCCCGGGCCGTGCTGCCGCTCGCCATCACCGTCCGGTACGCCCGCGAGGTGCTGGCCGAGGCGGGCTTCGACCCGAACCTGGTGTTGCTCGCCGCCGAGGCGCCCAACGAGCGGCTCGCCTCCACCCTCGCGCTCCGCCCCGAGGTGCGGATCATCGACTACACCGGCTCCACCGAGTACGGCGACTGGCTGGAGGCGAACGCCCGGCAGGCCGTCGTCTACACCGAGAAGGCCGGGGTCAACACGATCGTGGTCGACTCCACCGACGACTTCGCCGGCATGTGCCGCAACATCGGCTTCTCGCTGGTGCTCTACAGCGGACAGATGTGCACCACCCCGCAGAACATCCTGGTGCCGGCCGCCGGCATCAACACCGACCAGGGGCACAAGAGCTTCGACGAGGTCGCCGCCGGGATCGCCGGGGTGGTCGGCAAGCTCACCGGAGACCCGGCCCGGGCGGTCGAGCTGACCGGCGCGGTGGTCAACGACGGCGTACTGGCCCGGCTCGACGAGGTTGCCGGGGTCGGCGAGGTGGTGCTCGCCTCCCGGACGGTCGACCACCCGACGTACCCGGGCGCGGTGGTCCGTACCCCGCTGATCGTGAAGCTCGGCGCGGACGCCGTGTCGACGTACGGGCGGGAGTGGTTCGGCCCGATCTCGTTCGTGATCGCCACCGACTCGACCGACCACAGCCTGGCCCTGTTCCGGCAGACTGTCGGTGAGCGGGGCGCGCTGACCGCCGCCGTCTACGCCACCGACGAGGCGGTACTCGACGCCGCCGAGACCGCCGCCATCGAGTCCGGTGTGCACCTGTCCTGCAACCTCACCGGCGGCGTCTTCGTCAACCAGTCGGCGGCCTTCTCCGACTTCCACGGCAGCGGCGCCAACCCGGCGGCGAACGCCGCCCTCACCGACGGCGCCTACGTCGCCAGCCGCTTCCGGATCGTCCAGTCCCGCCGCTGAGCGGCGAGGAAGGCCCCTTCCCGCCTCGGGAAGGGGCCCCTCCTGGCCGGCGCCGGTGGTGGCGTGCGGGTCAGGCGGCCCGGGACATCTGGAGTTCGCGCAGGGCCGGCACGGTCGGGTGCGGCACGCGTACGCCGGTGTCGACAAAACCGAGCCGCTGGTACGCCCGTACCGCCCGGTTGTTGCCGACCACGACCTCCAGCAACAGTTCGGGCCGTCCGACCGCCCGGGACCAGTCCGCCACCGCGTCGACCAGGGCGGCGAGCAGACCGGTGCCCCGCCAGGCCGGGGTGAGGTAGACGGCGAAGACGACCGTACGCCCGGGTTGGCCGGGTGCGGCCTGGCCGCCGGCGTGCCCGACCAGCCGGCCGTCGACCTCGGCGACGAAGGCGGCACTGCGGTGCCCGGTCGCCATGGTCGCGATCCGGGCCGCGTACTCGGCGTGTGACCGGGCCGCCGCGTCGGCGAGGGTCTCCAGGAAGGCCAGCGGCGAGTCGGCGAGCATCTCCAGTCGGAGTGCCCGCATCCGGGCGGCGTCGGTGAGCCGGATCCGACGTACCGTCGGCGGCCCCGGCGGGTGCGGGAGCGCGCTGGTCGGCAGCGGTGGTTCGGCGGGGCCGTCGGGCGGTGGGCCGGCGGCGGTTTCCGGAGCGGGAGCCGACACGTCGGTCATGGTCGCACGTCGTAGTCGGGAGCATTTCGACGGGTCACCGCCGGGGTGCCGGGGCGGTCAGGTGGGCGGTGACCTGCGCAGCGACGGTCGCCGATAGCCGGGCGGGTGGTGTCGGGCGTCCGGTACCCGGCTCGCTGACCGTTTTGGACTAGTGCGCTGCCGCCCGACCTTGGTGTACGGTGCGGATTCGGCCGCTTGATTTGTTCGATCCGTCAAGGGGAGTGACAGATTCGGCGGTCCCGGCAGGCGTACGTCGACGTCGGGCTTGGTCAGCCCCGGCGCGAAGTAAGGAAGTGCACCGTGGCGCAGGGCACCGTGAAGTGGTTCAACAGCGAAAAGGGCTACGGCTTCATCGCGGTTGACGGCGGGCAGGACGTTTTTGTCCACTTCTCCGCGATCCAGATGGACGGTTACAAGGCACTCGACGACGGTCAGCGCGTCGAGTTCGAGATCGCCCAGGGCCAGAAGGGCCCGCAGGCGGAGCAGGTCCGGGTCATCGCCTGAGCCGGCGGGCCGCGGTCGTTTCCGTTCACCGGGCAACCCCGGAGCCCCGGCCCGTTGACTCACGCTCTCTCCTGGCAAGCCCTGACCTGCGGGAAACCCGGGTCAGGGCTTGATCTGACGCGCCAGCGGCACGGCTGCCGGACGCCGCGCCCGGTGACTCGACCAGATCTGTGATCCGGTGGGGCCGGCTGCGCTGGTGATCCGACCCGTGTCGGCGGATTCCGGCGCGACATCGTGTTCATTCGCGGTATTTCCGGGTGGCCCGGCGGGTCGTGTCCCGAGCCGGTTGTCCGCGATCTCCGCGGGACCGGGACGTCCGATCGCGGCGCCCTCGGTCGCCGATCGCGGGATGCCCGACGGGCGGCAGGACGGACCGGCCGGTGTCCGTTGTTGATCTTTCGGTCCCGGCTCGACCGGGCACGTCGACCCCGCCACCCCGGTCGCCGGTCGGCTCCCGTCGCCCCGTCGCCCCGACGTCCTCGCCGGGGGTGGGTCCCCCTGCCTCGTTCCGCCCGCCTGCCGGCCTGCGGCGGGCCGTCGCGGCGGTCCTCCGGTCCGGTCCACTCGCTTGCACTCGGCATGGGAGAGTGCTAAACAAGTGATTGGCACTCGCGCGTCGCGAGTGCCAGAGGTCGGGGCGGTAGGGCCACGGTCGCGGGTTCGTCGTACGGGCACGCGGCACATGGCCGGTCGTCGCGGGCTGTCCGGCCCGGCCAACGGACGTCACTGTCGCACAGTGCGACGGAGTTGACCAGGCGCTTCAGCGCCGGGGACGGCCCCGTCCGCCAGTGCCGTAGTGACGTCCGAAGGTGCGTAACCAGGCGGCAGGTCGGAGCCGACGAGACTCCGGCGGCCGTGAGTGTCCAGGAGGACAACGCCGTATGGCCAAGATGATCGCGTTCGACGAAGAGGCGCGCCGCGGCCTCGAGCGGGGCATGAACACCCTCGCCGACGCCGTGAAGGTGACGCTGGGCCCCAAGGGCCGCAACGTCGTGCTCGAGAAGAAGTGGGGCGCCCCCACCATCACCAACGATGGTGTGAGCATCGCCAAGGAGATCGAGCTCGAGGACCCGTACGAGAAGATCGGCGCCGAGCTGGTCAAGGAGGTCGCCAAGAAGACCGACGACGTGGCCGGTGACGGCACGACGACGGCGACCGTCCTCGCCCAGGCGCTGGTCCGCGAGGGCCTGCGCAACGTCGCGGCCGGCGCGAACCCGATGGCCCTCAAGCGGGGCATCGAGGCCGCGGTCGCGAACGTCTCGGAGGAGCTGAGCAAGCTCGCCAAGGACATCGAGACCAAGGAGCAGATCGCCTCCACCGCCTCCATCTCCGCTGGTGACACCAGCGTCGGCGAGATCATCGCCGAGGCGATGGACAAGGTCGGCAAGGAAGGCGTCATCACCGTCGAGGAGAGCAACACCTTCGGGCTCGAGCTGGAGCTGACCGAGGGTATGCGCTTCGACAAGGGCTACATCTCGGGGTACTTCATGACCGACCCCGACCGGATGGAGGCCGTTCTCGACGACCCGTACATCCTGATCGTCAACAACAAGATCTCGACGGTCAAGGACCTGCTGCCGATCCTCGAGAAGGTCATGCAGTCGGGTAAGCCGCTGGCCATCATCGCCGAGGACGTCGAGGGCGAGGCCCTCGCGACCCTGGTCGTGAACAAGGTCCGGGGCACCTTCAAGTCCGTCGCCGTGAAGGCGCCGGGCTTCGGTGACCGCCGCAAGGCCATGCTGGGCGACATCGCCATCCTGACCGGCGGCCAGCCGATCAGCGAGGAGGTCGGCCTCAAGCTCGACGCCGTCGGCCTCGACATGCTGGGCCGCGCCCGCAAGGTCGTGGTGACCAAGGACGAGACCACCATCGTCGACGGTGCCGGCGACGCCGACCAGATCCAGGGCCGGGTCAACCAGATCCGGGCCGAGATCGAGAAGAGCGACTCCGACTACGACCGTGAGAAGCTGCAGGAGCGCCTGGCCAAGCTGGCCGGCGGTGTTGCGGTGATCAAGGTCGGCGCGGCCACCGAGGTCGAGCTGAAGGAGCGCAAGCACCGCATCGAGGACGCCGTGCGTAACGCGAAGGCGGCCGTCGAGGAGGGCATCGTCCCCGGTGGTGGCGTGGCGCTGGTGCAGGCCGGCAAGACCGCGTTCGACAAGCTGGACCTCGCCGGTGACGAGGCGACCGGCGCGCAGATCGTCAAGCTCGCGCTGGACGCTCCGCTGCGGCAGATCGCCGTCAACGCCGGCCTCGAGGGCGGCGTCGTGGTCGAGAAGGTGCGCAACCTGGAGGCCGGCCACGGCCTCAACGCCGCCAACGGCGAGTACGTCAACCTGCTCGAGGCGGGCATCATCGACCCCGCCAAGGTGACCCGGTCGGCGCTGCAGAACGCGTCGTCGATCGCGGCCCTGTTCCTGACCACCGAGGCTGTGGTGGCGGACAAGCCGGAGAAGAACCCGGCCCCGGCCGGTGCGCCGGGCGGCGGGGACATGGACTTCTGAGTCCAGACTCCACGTCGTGAGGGGCGGGCCGCGCGAGCGGTCCGCCCCTTCGTCGTACCCGGCGTTCGCCTGTGCCCCGCGGCATACCCGGCGGGTCGGCTGTCGTCAGCTCGGCAGCCGTCGCTGGTTCCGCCGCTTCGCCGCCCGGCTGAACGGTCTGCCGACCTCGACCGGGACCTCGACCGACTCCCGGTCGTCGACCGCCCCACGGGCCTGGGCCCCACCGAGGTCCCCTGGATCGTCCCCGGGTACCGCCGCGCCGGCACCGTCGACAGCGTCGTGCCGTCCGACGACGTCGTCCTGGCCGAGCCGGGGCACCGGGGTCTCGGCGGCGGGCAGGTCCGTCGGCGGATGCGCCACCGGACGCAACTTGTCCACCGGGTCGTCGTCATTCGCCATGAGTGCCTCCTCCCCGCAAACGGTAGGAGGTGACCGGCGGTGCGAATGGGTAAATGGCGGTTTGTAGGTACACATCCGTTATCAACCGTGCTCGGCTGATCAGAGCTGCTTGCGGTAGAGGAAGAACACCCGCTCGACGGTCGCCCCGGCAGCCCGGGAGTAGAACGGGACCGGCCCGACCCAGCCGATCTGGGCCCGACGGTGGCCCGCCGCGTACTGGTCGCGCAGACAGCGCCGCAGCAGCACACTGCCGATCCCCAGCCCCTCGGCGGCCGGCGCGGTCCCCATCGGCCCGAACCAGCTCGGCCGGGACGAGCCGTACGCGGCGAAACCGAGCAGTTCCGGCTCCCCACCCCCCTGCGGAGTACGGACGGCGAGGTGGCAGCCGGCGTCGTCCGGCCCGACCGAGTGCGCCAGTTCGGCGTCCCAACTGCCGCCGAAGGTGTCCCGGGCGAACCGGGTCAGTTCCGGCACGTCCGCCGGTCCGGCACGCCGTACCGTGACACCCTGGGCGGCCAGCCGCTGTTCGGCGGCGGCGGTGGAGCGCAGCGCCGGCGAGGACTCGTCGGAGAGGTCGGCGGTCATGTTCCAGGCCGTACCGTCCGGGGTGTAGCCGAGCGCCAGCGCGGTGCAGACCGCCGGGGTGTACCGGACGTCGATCCCCGGCCACGCGTAGTGCGGCGCGTTGCCGGCGATCCGTACCTGGGCGGCGCCGAGTCCGGCGAGCGCCGCCTCCACCGACCGCAGCAGCGCCCGGCCGATGCCCCGCCGCCGCCGGTCGGACCGGACGACGAACAGGTCGACGTGCCCGACGGCCGGGTCGCGGTACGCCAGCGAACCGAGCGCCGCGCCGACCACGGCACCGTCGGCCAGGGCGACCACCCCGGCGGTACGCCGCCGCTGCGCCGACCCGGGTGGTGGGGTGTCGTCCCGCAACCGGGCCACGATCTGGGCCGCCTCGGCGGCGTCCTCGGGCAGGTCCAGCGCGTCCGTGCAGAGCTGGACCACGGCCGGCACCTGGGCGTCGGTGAGCGCGACGATCGAGAACTCGGCTTCCATGATCGCCGACGATAGGTCATCGGTCGACCGACGTACAGGTTCGTCGGCGTCGCCGGTCGGAGTGCTCACCGCCCCTGGTCGAGCTGCTGGGCCGCCCGGACGGCGGCGTACGCGTCCACGATGCCGGCGCCGGAGATCCGTGCCGGCCCGCCGCACTCGTCCGCCGGCTGGCGGGAGCGGAACGTCGGGTCGACCGGTGCGGCGGTGTCGCGCAGGATCCGGCCGGTGGTCGCCAGGTCGCCGACCAGCGCGGGATTCGCCGACCACATCAGCGCGACGACCCCGGCCACGTGCGGGGCCGCCATCGACGTACCGCTCTGCGCGCCGTAGCCGCCGCCGGGCAGGGCGGACAGCACCTCGTCGCCGGGCGCGACCAGGTCCGGTTTCGCCGCCCCGCCCGGCGCCGGACCCCGGCTGGAGAAGAACGTGACCCGCCGGTTCCGGTCCGTCGCCCCGACGGTGAAGACCTCCGGGTACGGCGCGGGCGGATCGTCGAGCGATCCGCAGCCGGGACCGGTGTTGCCGGCGGCGGCGACGAAGAAGATGCCGGCGGAGGCGAGCGCGGCGGCGGCCGGCCGCAGCGTCTCCCGGGCACAGCCCTCGATCGGCGGACAGCCCCACGAGTTGGTCAACACCTGTGGCGCCCGTTCCGGCCGTCCGGCACTGAACGGGTCGGCGCCGGGCGGGTACGGCGCCAGCATGAACTGCAGGCAGTCCAGGTAGTCGGCCGGATTGCCGAGGTTGCGGTCCAGGTTGACGCAGCCCACCCAGCGGGCTCCCGGCGCCACCCCGACGTGCTGACCGCCGACCGCGGTGGCGAGGGTGTGCGTACCGTGACCGCCGTGGTCGACCGGGGCGCGGGTGCCGTTCCACGGGTCGTGCCACGAGTCGTCACCGCCCCGGAAACCGGCGGCCAGGGCCGGATGGGTTCCGTCCACCCCGGAGTCCGAACTGCCCACCACGACGCCCGTACCGTCGATGCCGAGCTCGGCCCGGACCCGGTCGGCGCCGATCGTCGTCAGGTTCCAACCCGGTGACGTCGGGGCCGGGTCGTCGCCGCGTGCCGGCCCGCCCCCGGCCGGCAATCGCCGCAGCCGCTGGCTGACCAGCACCCGGGCCACGTCCTCCCGGCGGGACAGCCAGGCCGCCACCGCCGGACCCCCGTCCGTCTCGATCGCGTTGACCAGGTAGTACGGCGTGTGGTTCAGCCGGAACCGGGTCAACTCCCGGCGCAGATCCGCCTGGGAGGACCGGGCGGTGTCGACCAGTCGGCGGTAGACCTCCCGACCCCGGGCCTCCCGGCCGGCCGGACCCGACGCACCCGCCACCCCGGTCAGGTCCGCCTGCTGGCGGAGCACCACGAAGAGCCGTTCACCGTGCCAGCCCGGGCTGCCGAGCCCGACGTACACCGCGCCGGCGCCGAGCAGCAGGACACCGGTCACCGCCACTGCCACCGGCCGGCGGGGCAGTGCCGCCGTGGACCGGCCGAAGCCGACGCCGTACCCGACGGCGAGCAGCACCGCGACGGCGAGCGAGCCGAGGGCGGCGATCGCGGCCCAGTACGGCACGTCGCGGGTGACCGCCAGCAGCAGGGTGATCTCCTCCGGGTCGACGAAGGCCAGTGGACCGATCGCGGCGATGCCGACAAGCCAGCCGCCGGCGGTGTCCGGCCGGACAGCCGCGCCGTCCGCCGATGACGGCGCGCCGGCGGACCGGGCCCGGCCGACCGCGTGCAGCGCGGCGAGCGCGAATCCGGTTGGTGGCAACACCAGGAGTACGGCGAGTTGGGTGCCGGACTGGCCGGTGCCGGCGGCGAGCAGGGCGAGCGCCACCCCGGCCACCAGCCCGCCGAGCAGGACGAGTCCGGTGCGGGAGCCGCCGGGTTCCGGCGCGAAGGCGGCCCAGAAGCCGGTGTGCAGGACGGTCGCGGCCAGCCAGCCGACCGTGGCGGCGGCGAGCAGGGCGAGCACGGTCTCCAGCGTGCCGCCCAGTGCGCCGACCCAGGCCCAGGGCAGCAGCAGGGCCAGTCCGGCGGCGGTCCCGAACAGGACCGCACCCAGCTCGGTACGGGTCCGAGCCGTGGCTGCCCCGAGCAGGGATGGCTGTACTCCCTGCCCGGCCGGGGACCCGTGGACCGGTTCGCGGGCCGACCTGTGGATTCCGCTGCCGAGCCGGCGGATCAGCACCGTGGCCAGGGCTGCCGTCGCGGCGAATCCGGCGAGGTACACCTCGTGCGCGGTCGTCGGGATCGCCCGGAGGGTCAGCAGCACGCCGAGCGTGATCGCGCCGAGCAACCAGGCCCGGCCGGTGGCGCGTACCGCCGGGGAACGGGGCAGGAGGGCCAGCAGTCCGGTCGGCACTCCCACCAGTAGGGCGTTGGCCAGGCCGATCGCCGGCCAGAGCCAGACCGGCCGGTCCAACCCGGCGACGAGCAGTGTCTGGTCGACGGCCCACCCGACGGTCTGGGCGACCACCGTCACGCCGACCGTCCAGAGCCCGACGAGAACGGCGGCGACCACCGGCCAGGGGCTGCTGCCGGCCACCCCGACGGCCACCGGATACGGAGGCGGCGGATACGGGTACGGCGGGACAGCCGGGGGTGGGTACGGCGGCGGCACGGACGAGGGCCCGGGCGGCGGGGAAGCACCGGGCGGCGGGGAAGCACCGGGCGGCGGGGAAGCACCGGGCGACGGGGACGCACCGTCCTGCATGCCGCGAAATGCTACGACGTCCGGCCACCCCGGCGGGTCCGCGTCGCCTTCCCCCGCACCGTCCTCCGTGGACGCCCCGTCGGGTGGGTAACTCAGTCGGCGGAAGCCGTAGGGTCGCCGGCCTCCTCCTCGGCGGCGGCGTTGTCGTCCTGGGCCGCGCTGTCGTCCTCGGCTGCGCTGCGGAGCCGGTTGACCAGCTGCTCCAGTGCGGCGACCTCGGCGCGCAGCGCCGCCCGACCCTGCCGGGTGAGCCGTAGCCAGGTACGGGGGCGCCGGCCCTCGTACCCCTTGGTCACCTGCAGCAGGCCGGCGTCCTCCAGGATCCTGAGGTGGCGGTTCAGGTTGCCGTCGGTCAGCCCGAGTTCGTCGCGCAGGGTTCCGAACCCGCACTCGCGTACCTCGCTGAGCACGGTCAGGATGGCGAGGCGTACCCGTTGGTGGACGGTGTCGTCCAGGGCGAGGGCGGGATGCGCCGCCGGGGCCTGCCGGTCAGGCACCCGGGACCTCGGTGGTCCGTACCGGTCGGGTGGTGCGGCGGGCGGCCCGCAGCGCGCGGACGGCGGCGAAGCTGACCAGCGGTAGCGCCATCAGGACAAGATAGTGCCCTGGTCGGAGGGCGAGTTCGCCGCCGAGCGAGGTGTCGCCGCCGCCGAGGAGTCGGGTGGCCCAGGGCGGCAGGTAGCCGAGCGTGCGGGAGCCGCAGAGCCAGGCTGTCAGCAGTGCGATCCAACCCCCGGCGATCGCGAGGGCGACGCTGCGTTCGGCCCAGGCGAGGGCGAGCACCGCCGCCGCGACCGGGAGCAGCGGGGTCAGCAGGCCGGGCCACCAGAAGTCCGGGGTGGCGGCGCCGAGGTGGTCGGCGGCGATCCGCCGTTCCGGTACCGCCGCGAGGACGGCGAGCAGTGCCAGTACGCCGAGGCCGGTGGCGGCGAAGACCGGCCAGGCGACCCGTAGGCCCAGCCGGCGGGCGCGCCAGGCGTACCAGGCGCCGGTCGCCGCGAAGAGCAGCGGGATCCCGACGAACCAGAAGACGTACGACAGCACCGGGTCGTGTTGCTCGTCGCGCAGCCCCGCCCAGTAGGGGTGACTGATGGTGATGCTGGTGGGTGTTCCGAACGGGGTGCGGTAGAGCAGGCTGCTGGCCAGCAGCAGCGTGGCGACACCGAGCGCCGGCAGCCAGGCCCCGGCGTGTGCCCTGTCCCGGGTACGACTGCGGAGTCGGTCCAGTTCGGCGAGCGTACGGGCCGGGTGGGTGTGCTCCGGTGGGTGCATGACCGCCCCCTTACTTTGCATCCGTTATCTACTCTGCGATGCAAAGCATATGCCTGTCGACACCCCAGGACAAGGAGGACCGGTCACCGGAGTTGGTCGGCGAGGGGCACTGCCCCGACGAGAAGCGACAGGAGGGGGCCTTCCCCACCGACGGTGGGCGGCTAACGTGGACGGGTGCGTGACCCCAGCGTTTCCCGGAACACGGCCGGAGAGTTGTCACCCGCCCGTCGGGCGGCCGACCTGCGACGGCTGCGGAGTGAACGGTTCGACGTACTCGTCATCGGTGGTGGGGTGACCGGGGCGGGCGCCGCGCTCGACGCGGCCTCCCGGGGGCTGAAGGTGGCGCTGGTCGAGGCCCGTGACTACGCCGCCGGCACGTCCAGCCGGTCCAGCAAACTCATCCACGGCGGGCTGCGCTACCTGGAACAGCTGGAACTCGGGCTGGTCCACGAGGCGCTGACCGAGCGGGGCCTGCTCGCCACCCGACTCGCGCCGCACCTGGTCCGTCCGGTGCCGATCCTGGTGCCACTGCCGGCCGCGGACGGACCCACGGCGCTGCCGAAGCGGGTCTGGCGGCGCTCCTACTACGGCACCGGGGTCGCCGCGTACGACGCCTTCGCCGGGATCTTCGGCGGCGGGCGCGGCATGCCGCTGCACCGGCACCTCAGCCGGGAGGGCACCCGCCGGATCTTCCCGAGCCTGCGCGCCGACGCGGTCTCCGGGGCGATCCGCTACTACGACGGCCAGGTCGACGACGCCCGGCTGGTGGTCACCCTGGCCCGGACCGCGGCCAGCCTCGGCGCGGCCGTGGTGACCAGCGCCCGGGTCGTCGGCCTGAACCGGCAGGCCCGCGAGGTGACCGGGGTACGGGTCCGGGACATGGAAGCGCCGGCGCAGGGGAACGGCGAACCCGCCGAGTTCGAGGTGAACGCCCGGACCGTGATCGCCGCCACCGGGGTGTGGAGCGACGACATGTCCGAGCTGCTCGGCGACGTCGGCGTCCGGCGCGGGCTGCGGGTCCGCGCCTCCAAGGGGGTGCACCTGGTGGTGCCCCGCTCGGCGATCACCGGCGAGGCCGGGCTGATCCTGCGTACGCCGACCTCGGTGCTTTTTGTCCTGCCCTGGGGCGGGCACTGGATCATCGGCACCACCGACACCGACTGGCGGCTCGACCGGGCCCACCCGGCCGCCTCGGCCCGCGACATCGACTACCTGCTCGACCAGGTCAACACCGTGCTCGACCGGCCGTTGACCACCGACGACATCGAGGGCGTCTACGCCGGGCTGCGCCCGCTGCTGACCGGCGAGGCGGACTCGACGTCGAAACTGTCCCGCGAGCACGCGGTCTTCGAGCCGATGCTCGGGCTGCTGCTGGTCGCCGGCGGCAAGTACACGACGTACCGGGTGATGGCCGCCGACGTGGTCGACAAGGCGGCCCGCCGGCTCGGCAACGTCCGCGCGTCCCGCACCGCCGACCTGCCGCTGCTCGGCGCCGACGGGTACGCCGCGCTGTGGCGGGACCGGGCCGACCTGGCCCGCCGACACGGCGTACCGGCCGGGGTGGTGGAACACCTGCTGGAGCGGTACGGCAACCTGACCGGCGAACTCCTCGCCATGGTCGACGCCGAGCCGCTGCTCGGATCACCGCTGGCCGGGGCACCGGAGTACCTCGCCGCCGAGGTGGTGTACGCGGCCCGGGCCGAGGGCGCGCTGCACCTGGACGACGTGCTGACCCGGCGTACCCGGATCTCGTTCGAGACGCCGCACCGGGGTGCCGAGTCGGCCGAGCAGGCGGCCGAACTGATGGGCCGGGTGCTCGGCTGGGACGCCTCGGTACGGGCCCGCGAGGTCGAGCACTACCTGGCCCGGGTGGCGGCCGAGCGGCAGTCGCAGCGGATGCCGGACGACGCCACCGCGGACGCGGCCCGGCTCGGCGCTCCCGACGTACGCGGTCTGGCCGCCGACCGTGGCGCGGGTGTCGGGCCGGACGGGGCACAACTGTCGGGTTGAGCGACGGGCCGGCCGGGGCGGCTGACTAGACCACCTTGCCGGGGTTGAACAGTCCGGTCGGGTCGAGGGCGTGCTTGATCGCCTGGTGCACCCGTACCCCGACCGGACCGATCTCCCGGGCCAGCCAGTCCCGCTTCAGCAGTCCCACCCCGTGCTCGCCGGTGCAGGTGCCGCCGAGCGAGAGCCCCAGCTCCATGATTGCGTCGAAGGCCCGCCGGCCGCGGGCCACGCTGGCCGGGTCGGCCCGGTCCACCACGATGTTCGGGTGCATGTTGCCGTCCCCGGCGTGCCCGACCACCCCGATCGGTACGTCGCACTCCTCGGCGATCCGGGCCACCCCGTCCAGCAGCGCCGCCAGCGCGTCCCGGGGTACCGCGATGTCGTCGATGACCAGCCCGCCGTTGCCGCCCGGGAACGCCTGCGCGGCGAACCGCTCCATCGCCGGGTGGGCCAGCCGACGTGCCTGGAGCAGCGCGGACGCCTCCTCGGCGTCGGTCGCCGCGTAGACCTCGTCGGCACCGCTGGCCGTACAGACCTCGGCCAGTCGGGCCAGGTCGGCGGCGGCCCGGGGCCCGGTGTCGGCGGCGGCGAGCAGCAGCGCGCCGGCGTCGGTCCGCAACCCCATCGGCCGGTACGCCTCGATCGCCCGCAGGTGTGTCCGGTCCAGCAGTTCCAGCAGGCTCGGGCTGAGCCCCTGGGCGGAGATCCCGGCGACCGCCCGGCCGGCGGCGGCGGTGGACGGGAAGACCGCGACCAGGGTCAGTGACTCCTCGGCCGCCGGGCGCAGCGAGACCGTCACCTCGGTGATCACGCCGAGGGTGCCCTCCGAACCGACGAAGAGCCGGGTCAGGTCGTACCCGGCGACCCCCTTGGCGGTACGTCGCCCGGTCCGCAGCACCTCGCCGTCGGCGAGCACCACCTCAAGGCCGAGGACGTACTCGGTGGTGACGCCGTACTTGACGCAGCACATGCCGCCGGCGTTCGTGGAGACGTTGCCGCCGATCGTCGACGACTCCCACGAGCCCGGGTCGGGCGGGTAGCGCAGCCCGTGCTTGGCGACCGCGGCCGCCAGGGCGGCGTTGACCACCCCCGGCTGCACCACACCGATCCGGTTCACCGGGTCGATCTCGAGGATCTCGTCCATCGCCGTCATGGAGACCACCACCGCGCCGTCGACCGCGTTCGCGGCCCCGGCCAGGCCGGTCCGGGCCCCCTGCGGCACCACCGGTACGCCGTACGCCGCGGCGGTCCGGACCACGGCGACCACGTCGGCGGTGCTGAGCGGCCGGACCACCACGGCCGGCATGCCGGCCACGCAGAGGTCGGCCTCGTCGCGCTGGTAGCCGCGGAGCAGGTCGGGATCGGTCAGTACGGCGGATTCACCGAGTGCCGCCCGCAGGTCGTCGAGAAGATCCGGCATGGTGGGCAGGCTAGTCGGCCGACGACCTGTCGACCATGGTCGGTTTCGGACCGCCACTGTTAGGAAGGTTCGGAAGCGGGTAGTCCCCGCCATGCGCACCGTCCGGGACACCGTGGCAAAAGCGCCGGTCGACCTGGACCTGGACCGGGAGCGGATCAGTCAGCTGGCGAAGGAGTTCCGGAGGCGCTCCAGGGCCACGGTGAAGGACCGCTGGCACGCCGTACGGTTCAACCTGCTGCTGTCGGTGCAGGCCTCGGTGGCGGCGGCGCTGGCCTGGACCGCCTCGCACGAACTGCTGGGCAACCCGTCGCCGGTCTTCGCGCCGATCTCCGCGATCGGCACCATCGCCTCCTCGGTCGGGCAGCGGTTCCGCCGGACCGTCGAGCTGATCATCGGCGTCGCGGTGGGGATCGGACTCGGTGACCTGCTGGTCCTGCTGGCCGGACGTGGCGCGTGGCAACTCGGCCTGATCGTGCTGCTCTCGATCGTGGTCACCATCTTCCTGGGCGGCGGTCCGGCGGTGGTCACCCAGGCGGCGGCGACCGCCGTGCTGATCGTGACCGTCATGCCCTCCATGTCGAACGTCGAGGCGCCCCGGGTGATCGACGCGCTGATCGGTGGGGCCGCCGGGCTGGTGGTCATCGCGCTGGTCCTGCCACTGAATCCGCTTCGGGTGGTGGACCGGGCGGCCCGGCCGGCACTGGGCCGGCTCACCGAGGAGCTGACCGAGACCGCGGAGGCGCTCAGAACCCGGGACGCGCCCCGGGCGCAGCGGGCCCTGGACCGGCTGAACGAGGTCGAGGAGCACCTGCAGGGCTTCGAAGAGGCGCTGGAGGGCGGCCGGGAGACCTCGATCCTGTCGCCGGTGCGCTGGCACCGCCGGCCGGCGCTCACCCAGTACGTGGAGAGTTCCCAGTTCATCGAACACGCGGTGCACAACAGCGGCACGCTGATCCGGCGCGCGGTCACCGTGCTGGAGGACGACGAGCCGGTGCCGGAGGAGTTGGCGACCGCGGTGGCGCTGCTGGCCGACGCGGTGAAGCTGCTTCGCAAGGATCTCGGGATCGGCATCGAGCCGGAGGCCGCACGGGAGCAGGCGCTGCAGGCGATCGGGCAGGCCGGCCGGGCGTACGACGAGGGGGTGGGGTTCTCCGGCAGCGTGGTGGTCGCGCAGGTCCGGACCGCCGGCAGTGACGTGCTCCGGGCGACCGGCATCGAACGGACCGAGGCGAACCGGCTGGTGCGGCTGGCGGCCGGCGGGCACCCCGACGACGCCACCCAGGCCGCCCAGAAGGCGGCCCGCGAGGGCCAGACGACCCGGTCGGGCGGGCAGCGTCGCCGCCGGGCCATCTAATCCGGCCGGCCTGACCTGCCGGCCGGCTCAGCTGGCGCCGGTGAGCGTACCCAGGGCGGTCAGCAGGCGGTCGACGTGCTCGCGGCCACTGCCCAGGCCGATGCTGGCCCGCAGCGCCGTGCCCGGCAGGTCGGTCCGTCCGGTTCGGGTGGCCGCCTCGGTGAGCAGGCGTCGGGCCAGCGGATGGGCACAGAACTTCCCGTCCCGAACTCCGATCTGCCACCCCCGGGCGAGTTCCGCGGCGACCTCCGCCGAATCCCGGCCGGCGACCACGAACGACACGATCCCGACCCGGGGCGCCTCGGCGGCGAAGGTACGCAGTTCGCACACCTGCGGCAGCGCGGCGAGTCCGGCCCGCAGGTGGGCGAGGAGGGCCTGCTCGTGGGCGTACAGCGCGGCCCGGTCCGCAGCCTCCAACGCCGTACAGACAGCGGCCAGCGCGACCGCGCCGAGCAGGTTCGGGGTGCCCGCCTCGTGTCGGGCCGGCCCGGTCGTCCACCGGACGTCGTGGGTGGCGGTGCCGACCGCCAGGGTGGCCCCGCCACCGGCCAGGTACGGCGGGGCCGCGTCCAGCCAGTCCGACCGCCCGGCCAGTACGCCGACCCCGAACGGGGCGTACAGCTTGTGTCCGGAGACCGCGACGTAGTCCACGTCCAGCGCGCCGAGGTCGACCGGGGCGTGCGGGGCGAGCTGGGCCGCGTCCAGGGCGATCCGGGCGCCGTACCGGTGGGCGGCCAGGGCCAGTTCCGCGACCGGCCAGACCTCCCCGGTGACGTTGCTGGCCCCGGTCACCGCGACCAGGATCGGCCCTGTCCCGTCGGTGCCCCGGCGCAGTTCCCGTAGGGCGGCGTCGAGCGCCCGGACGGCTGCGGCGGGGGAGTCGGGGACCGGCAGCCGGACCGTCCCGGTGGGCCACGGCAGCAGGTTGGCGTGGTGCTCGCCGCCGAAGGTGACCACCCGGGCACCGGGCGGCAGGGCCCGGGCCAGCAGGTTCAGCGCGTCGGTGGTGTTGCGGGTGAAGATGACGTGGTCACCCGCGCGGACGCCGAGGAAGTCGCCGACCTGTTCCCGGGAACGCTCGTAGGCGAGGGTGCTGCGCCGGGACAGCGCTCCGGCGCCCCGGTGCACACTGCCGTACCAGGGCAGAAGTTCGGCCACCGCGTCGGCGGCGGCCCGGGCGCACGGCGCGGTGGCGGCGTAGTCGAGGTTGACCTGCCCGGGTACGCCGAGCACGTCGAGCGGCCTGGCACCCGGCACGGTGCGGCCGTTGTCCGGCACGGCGACGCCGGCGGCCGGCGCGTTCCCGGCCTCCCGGGGTGCGGTACGGCGGGAACGGGACGCGAGGGTCGTACTCATCGGGGTACCTCCGGCAGTCCAGGGACCCCGGAGTGGGATTGGGTCGGGGCCCGCGCTTGCCTGGCGCGGCGGTGCGACCAGGCCCGGTCATCACCCGGGGCACCCCACCGCGAACCTCGACGAGGGTTGCCGGCCAGCAAGCCGGGGCTGAACGCTGGCACTCGTGACCTGCCGGTGAGCATAGCCGGAGCGGAAGTGGTGAGACCAGGCTCTGCCGGATGTGACTACGCTGACGTCATGGTCGACACCCCGCCACCCGGTGCGCCCACCTCCGCACCGTCGCCGGTTCCGCCGGGATCGTTCCCCCCGGCACCGCCCGGTGGGCTGCCGGTGGTCCAGGTCCGGTCGCCACGGTCCGGACTGGGGTGGCGCCGCATCCTGGTGCTGGTCGGGGTGATCCTGCTGATCGCCGGCTGCGCGGTGTTGATGCTGCTCACCCTCGGCCAGCGGCTCGGCATCACCGCGCTGGTCGTCGGACTGGTCGCGGCGATCGTGCCGGTGCCGGTCCTGGTCGCCTGTTTCCTCTGGCTCGACCGGTACGAGCCGGAGCCGGTCAAGTACCTCGTCTTCTGCTTCGGTTGGGGCGCGGCGGTGTCGACGTACGCGTCGCTGAACGTGAACGGGTTCGCGGCGGACCTGTTCCACTCGGCCGGACTGTCGGATTCGCTGGTGGCGGTCCTGGTCGCGCCCTTCATCGAGGAGCTGACCAAGGCGCTGGGCCCGATCCTGCTGCTGCTCTTCCGCCGCCGGGAGTGGTCCGGCATCACCGACGGGATCGTCTACTGTGGCCTGTCGGCGGTCGGGTTCGCGATGGTGGAGAACATCCTCTACCTCGGCGGACTCGGCTACGCCGAGGGCGCCAGCCAGTACGGCCCGGCCACCGGCACGATGAACGTCATCGCGATCTTCATCTCCCGGGTGCTGATCAGCGGCTTCGCCCACCCGCTCTTCACCGCGATGACCGGCGTCGGGCTGGGCGTCGCGGCCCGCTCCGCCGACCGGGCGGTCCGGATCACCGCGCCCCTGGCCGGCCTGCTGCTGGCGATGATCCTGCACGGCACCTGGAACCTGGCACCCACCCTCGTCGAGCAGACCGGGCAGCCGCTGATCATGCTCTACAGCTACATCAGCCTGATGGTGCCGATCTTCCTGGGCATGGTCGGGCTGGCCATCTGGCTGCGCGGCTGGGAGGGCCGACTCACCGAGCGCACCCTGCCCGACTACGTACGGGCGGGCTGGTTGACGCCGCCGGAGGTCGCCGCGCTGAGCAGTCTCGGCCGGCGGCACGCGGCCCGACAGTGGGCCCGCCGGGTGGCCGGTCCGCACGGTCTGCGGGCGATGCGCGGATTCCAGTACGCCGCCACCCGGCTGGCGCTGCTCCGGGACGGGATGGTCCGGGGCCTGGACGCCAAGCCGGCCGCGTTGGCCCGTTCGGTGGCCGAGGAGCGTCGCCTGCTCGACGAGCTGCAGGCGGCCCGGCAGGTATTTGTCGGCCGGGACCCGCAGGCGCCACCCGGGTTCTGGGACGGGACCCGCTACCACCTGACGTTCCCGGACGGGACCAGCCGGCCGGTGGAGGCGCCGAGCGAGCCGGTGGTGCCGATCCCGGTCGTGCTGGTGCCGGCGCCTTCTCCCGGCCCGGTTCCGGGCGGCTACGGCCCGTCCGGGTGGTACGGGACGGGCGGACCGTCGACGGTCCCGGGCGCCGGCCCGGGCCATCCGTCGCCGTACCGACCGTCCACGGGATTCTGAGCCGGGTCGCCACCGGCGCTGGCCGGCGGGCCTGTCAGAGGTAGAGGCCGGTGGAGTCGTCCTCGACCCGTCGGGCGGCAACCGCGTGCACGTCGCGTTCGCGGAGCAGCACGTACTCCCGGCCGTGCAGCTCCACCTCCGAGCGGTCGTCCGGGTCGAAGAGCACCCGGTCGCCGGAGACGATGGAGCGGACGTTCGGGCCGACCCCGACCGCGGTCGCCCAGGCCAGGCGGCGCCCCATCGAGGCGGTCGCCGGGATGACGATGCCGGCGGTCGAGCGCCGTTCGCCCTCACCGCCCTCGGTACGCACCAGCACCCGGTCGTGCAGCAGGCGGATGGGCAGCCCGTTGTCGTTGTTCACGTCGGCGGTCACGTCGGGAAACGGTACCGTGCCCGGCGACCGCGTCGACCTGCGCCTCCTCGGCCCCACCCGGCCCGGGACGGTGCCGATCCCGGGGCCCGGCAGCCGCACGCGGCGCGAGCCGGGCTGTACCGGTCCGGCTACCGTAGGGAGGCCGATTCTCCGCCACCAGGGGAGGCACGGGTGGGTTCTCAGAACGGGGAGGTGCGCGTGAGCCGCTTCGAGCAGCTGCGGGCGAGGTTCCGTCGCGCCTACGCGTCCGGGCGGTCGGAGAGCCGGCCGTCGTCGCCGGCGGATCCGGGAGGGGTCATCGCGGCACCGCCGCCACCGCCGCTGAGCGAGGAGACGCCGCCGGTGGCGCACCACCCCTCGACGTCCAGCCGGGACGACGAGGACGTGCCGCACGCGCTGCGGATCGCCGCCGCCTGGTCGTGGCGGCTGATCGTCATCGGGCTTGTCGCCTGGGCCCTGCTCAAGGTGATCGGCACGATCCGGATCGTCATCATTCCGCTGGCCATCGCGCTGCTGCTCTCGGCCCTGCTGGCCCCGGCGGTCGGCTGGCTGCTCCGGGCCCGGTTCCCCCGGTCCCTGGCGACCGCGGTGGTGCTGGTCGCCGGTCTGGCGGCGGTGGTCGGCACCCTCACCCTGGTGGTGAACGAGTTCGTCCGGGGCGTACCGGATCTGAGCCGCAAGACCACCGACGGCATCCGGCAGATCCAGGACTGGCTGCGGACCGGGCCGCTGCACATGTCGGACCGGCAGCTCGACTCCTACATCGAGCAGGGCGAGCGCTGGCTCAACGAGAACACCCAGTCGCTGACCAGCGGGGCGGTCTCGACCGCCGCGACCGTCGCCGAACTGCTCACCGGCGCGCTGCTGGTGCTCTTCGCCACGTTCTTCTTCCTCCGCGACGGCGGCAAGATCTGGCGGTTCATCGTCCGGCTGCTGCCGGTCGCCGCCCGTTGGCGGGTGGACGACGCCGGGCGCGCCTCCTGGAACACCCTGGTCGCGTACGTCCGGGCGACCGTACTGGTCGCGTTCATCGACGCGGTCGGGATCGGCATCTTCCTCGTCGTCTTCGACATCCCGTTCGCGTTCCCGCTCGCCGCGCTGGTCTTCCTCGGCGCGTTCATCCCGATCGTCGGCGCCACCCTCTCCGGCGCGGTGGCGGTGCTGGTGGCCCTGGTCGACAGCGGCTGGGTCACCGCGCTGATCATCCTCGGCGTGGTGATCGGCGTACAGCAGGTCGAGGGGCACATCCTGCAGCCGTTGATCATGGGTCGGGCGGTGGCGATCCATCCGCTCGCGGTGATCGTCGCCATCGCGGCCGGTGTGGTGCTGGCCGGGATCGTCGGTGCGCTGGTCTCGGTGCCGCTGGTCGCCGTGCTGAACACGGCGGTACGCCGGCTGGCCCACCGGCGGCGACCCGAGGTGCCGCCGGACGCCGTGGTGGTGGCCCCGACCGCCCCCTGACCGCCGCCGGTCGGCCGGGGCCGCCCGTCCCGGCCGGGTCGGTACGCCGCCCGGCCCCCCCGTCCGTCGGGTACGGCCGGCGCGGGCCGGCTCAGCCGCGGCCGAGCCGCTCCAGGGCGCCCCGGGCGATGTCCGGCCGGGTCGTGTACCAGAACGGCGGCAGCGAACGCCGGAGGAACGGGCCGTACCCCCGGGCGGTCTCCAGCCGGGAGTCGAGCACCGCCACCACGCCCTTGTCCTGCATCGAGCGGATCAGGCGACCCACCCCCTGGGCCAGCCGTACGGCGGCGATCGGCACGCTGACCGCGGCGAACCCGGACCCGCCGGCGGAGTCCACCGCCGCCGCCCGGGCCGCCGCCAGCGGCTCGTCCGGCCGGGGGAACGGCAGCCGGTCGATCACGACCAGTTGACAGGCGTCACCCGGCACGTCCACGCCCTGCCACAGCGACATCACCCCGAACAGGCAGCTCGCCCGGTCCTCCCGGAACTTGCGGACCAGCAGCGGCAGCGCCTCCTCGCCCTGCAACAGGATCGGCAGGTCGGTACGGGCCCGCAGCAGCTCGGCGGCCTGCAGTGCGGCCCGCCGGGACGAGAACAGCCCGAGGGTACGACCACCGAGTGCCCCCACCAGCGCGAGCAGTTCCTCGCCGGCGGCGGCCGGCAGGCCGGAGGCGCTGGGGCGGGGCAGGTGCGCGGCGACGTACAGGATGCCCTGCCGGGCGTAGTCGAACGGGGATCCGACGTCGAGGGAATGCCAGCCCGGACCCGAGTCCACCGACCCGGACCGGTCCGCGGCTCCCGGCGGCTCCGGAGCCGGCCGGCCGGCGCCCCGGTCCGAGGCCGTCTCCGGCGTCGTCGGGCCCGTGCCCCGGCTCTTCGCGGCCATCGCCGACGCCATCGCCGACGGGGCGGGCGGGGGCGTCGTCGGCAGCTCCAGGCCGAGCGACCGGGCCACCGTGTCGAACCGGCCACCGAGGGCCAGGGTGGCCGAGGTGGCGACCACGGTGCGCTCGTCGTACAGGTGGGTGGCGAGCGTGCCCGCGACCGAGAGCGGCGCGACCACCAGGGCGCGACGACCGACCGGCCCCTCGGGCTTCTCCACCCACGCCACGTCGTGGTCGGCCTCCTCCAGCAGCCGCTGGGCGGTCGTCGACAGCTCGTCCAGCACCGCCTTGGCCTGCTGTTTGCGGACCGGATCGGGATCGTCGGCCTTGATGTCGCCGATCTTCTCCAGCGCGCCCCGGGTGGCGGCGTCGAGCAGGGTGCACGCCTCCCGCAGCGGGGCCGGCAGCCCGCCGGTGATCCGCCCGGCCGGCGCCTCGGTCAGCCCGACCGCCAGCGCGTCGCCGGCCGCGACGAGCGCTTCGGCCAGCTCCGGGTCGACCAGCGGTCGGGTCCGTTTCGCCGCCCGGTCGATCAGCTCGGGGACCAGTTCGGCCTGGGCCGCCGAGGAGACCCGGTCGGCGAGCTCGTGCGCCTCGTCGACGATCAGCAGCTTGTGCGGCGGCACGATGTGCCGTCCGGCGAGCATGTCGACGGCGAGCAGGCTGTGGTTGGTCACCACCACGTCCGCCTCCCGGGCCCGGGCCCGGGACGCCTCCGCGAAGCACTCCGCGCCGTACGGGCAGCGGGAGGCGCCGACGCACTCCCGGGCCGGCATCGACACCAGCCGCCAGGCCTGGTCGTCCACGCCGGGGTCCAGTTCGTCCCGGTCGCCGGTGTCGGTCTCCATGGCCCAGTCCCGCAGCCGCTGGATCTGTTTGCCGAGCCGGCCCGCCTCACCGAGCCACCTGGTGCCGCCGCCCCCACCCCGGGCCGGGGCGTCGAAGAGGGTGTCCTCCGGCTCGTCCTCTGTGGAGTTCTCCAGCCGGGCCAGGCACAGGTAGTGGTGCCGACCCTTCAGCACCGCGAAGGTCGGTCGCCGGCCGAGCAGCGGCTCGACCGCGTCGGCCAGCCGGGGCAGGTCGTGGTCGACCAGCTGGGACTGCAGTGCCAGCGTGGCGGTCGAGACCACCACCGGGCCGTCGACGGTCAGCGCCGGGGCGAGGTAGGCGAGCGACTTGCCGGTGCCGGTGCCGGCCTGGACCAGCAGGTGCTCGCGGGACTGGACGCTGCGTTCGATCGCGGTCGCCATCTGCTGCTGCCCGGGCCGGGCGGCACCGCCGGGCACCGCGCCGACCGCTGCGGTCAGCAGGTCGAGGGCGCCGGGCCGGTCGCCGCGTCGCCGCCGCCCGGATCTGCCGGTCGGGCTCCCGTCGGACCCGGTGGCGGCGCCGGCCTCCGTCGCCGTCGGGCCGGTCGTGGTGGGTGGGCTGGCGTCGGTGGCGGGCGCGGTCACTGTGCGACCGTACCCGTCGGTCCCGACACCGGGTGCGCTCCCTCGGCCGGCGGGTCCGCCGCTTCGCCCACCCGGGGTACGCCCCCGACCGCCAAGGGCCGGCCGACGCCGGAGCGCCAACCGCCACGCCGTCAGTCTCCTGATGTTGTCGAATGCGACGTCTACCGGACGCTTCGCACACGGCGGGTAGTGGGGACGATCCGCTAGGGTGCGGACATGTCGAGCGATGTGGTCCGGGTCGTCTATCGCAAGTACGACGGCACCCCGCACCGGGACTACCCCGCCCGCCGGCTGACCGAGGACGAGCTCGGCGTCTGGCTCGGCGTGACCGCCGGCACCCACTCCATCTACCACGGCCGACCGTCCGTCGAGCAGATCCCGTTCGTCCTGCTCGTCCCGCACGACGCCTGGTGGACGACGATGTTCAACCCGCCGCCGCGGACCAGTGAGGTCTACTGCGACATCGCCACCCCGGCCCGCTGGGAGGGGGACACCGTGCACCTGGTCGACCTCGACCTGGACGTGGTACGCCGCCGGAGCACCGAACTGGTGGAGCTGCGTGACGAGGACGAGTTCGCCGAGCACCGGATCCGGTTCGGTTACCCCGACGAGCTGGTGACGCAGGCCCGGGCGGCGGCGCAGTGGCTGTACGGGGCGCTCGGTGACGGCACCGAGCCGTTCGGATCGGCGTACCGGAAGTGGCTGGCCCTGGTCGTCTGACCGTCCGGCCGGGGCCGTGGTGGCCGGTCCGACCTCACGGCGCGGGAGCGTCGCTCGGGTGCAGCGGTGGCACCCGGGTCAGCTTCTCCGGATTGACCTGCTGGTAGAGCCCGGTGATCCGGCCGTCCGCGACCGTGCACCAGAGGACCCCGTGCAGGGGCAGTCCCGGCCGGTAGTCGGCCGCGATCTGCACGCCCGGGAAGCCGTTCACCAGCACCGGCACCGACCGCAGGTGGCGTACCTGCCAGGTCGCCGTCGACCGTTGGACCAGGCCGAGGGCGAAGCGGGCCACCTTGTCGGCCCCGGTCACCGGGCGGCGTGCGGTCGGGAAGATCCCTCCACCGTCGCCGACGTAGACCACGTCGGGGGCGAGCACCGCGAGCAGCCGGTCGAGGTCGCCCGCCTCGGCGGCGGCCAGGAAGGCGTCGAGCAGGCGCCGGTGTTCGGCCGGGTCGGCGGACTGCCGGGCGCCACCCTCGGAAACCGCCCGCCGGGCCCGGGCGGCGAGTTGCCGGGCGGCGGCCGGGCTGGTCCCGAGCGCGGTCGCGATCGCCGGGAACGGCACGGCGAAGACGTCGTGCAGCACGAACGCCACCCGCTGCTCGGGGGAGAGTCGTTCGAGGAGCACCAGCAGGGCGATTCCCACCTGTTCGGCGCGTACCGTCCGTTCGGCGGGGTCGGCGGCGAGCCCGGCCGCCCCGCCGGTCTGCCCACCGGCCGGCCCGACCTGGTCGGCGGGGTTGACGACCCGGTCGACGATCGGCTCGGGCAGCCACGCACCGGGGTACGCCTCCCGGCGTACCCGGGCGGAGCGCAGCACGTCGAGGCAGAGCCGGGAGGCCGTGGTGGTGAGCCAGGCCCGCAGGTCACGTACCTCGGCGCGGGCCTGCGGGGTGGCCAGCGCGACGGCGTACCGGAGCCAGGTCTCCTGTACGACGTCCTCCGCCTCGGCCCGGCTGCCCAGCATCCGGTAGGCGACCGCGGTCAGGTGGTCCCGTTCGGCCTCGAACTCCGTCGCCAGGTCCCGCACGTCGGCCTCCCCGTCCGCTCTCCGGAGTGCTCGCTACGACGATGACAGAGGGCGGTCGGCGCGGTGTGACCGGGCGGGCCGGACAGATTCCCGGCCCGGGTCCGGGTGTCGTCGGGCACCGTTGCGGGTACCGGTGATTCCTGACTGATTGTTCTGTTCCGGAGGTTGGCGCCGGTCCCAAGGTGAACAGCAGGTGAATGACGGGTGAACCGGCTCTGACCAGGGGTGGGCCGGGGAAAATCCCGATCCGAGGTTTCCTAGCATCTCCCAGGGGCAGCCTCTTGCGGCCCGCCACCCGTCCGCCGACGCAACGAGGTCCGTGCCGTGAAGTTTTCGCTCCGCCCCTCCGAGGGCGCCTTCTACGAGTTGTTCACCCGAGCCGCCCACAACCTCGTGCGTGGCACCGAGCTCCTCAACGAGCTGGCCCTGCCCGGGGTCGACGTCCAGTCGGTCAGCGAGCGGCTCAGCGAGGTCGAACACGACAGCGACCAGATCACCCACGAGCTCTACAAGAAGATCAACTCGACGTTCGTCACCCCGTTCGACCGGGAGGACATCTACCGGCTCGGGTCGCTGCTCGACGACGTGATGGACCACCTGGAGGCGGTCGGCAGCCTGCTCTACCTGTACGGGCTGACCAAGCTCCCGTCACTGCCCCGGGAGATGCACGAGCTGGTCAACGTCCTCGACCAGCAGGCCAAGCTGACTGCGGACGCGATGCCGCGGCTGAAGGCGATGAAGGACCTCGAGGACTACTGGATCGAGTGCAACCGGCTGGAGAACGACGGCGACCAGGCGTACCGGATGCTGCTGGTCCGGCTCTTCTCCGGCGAGTACGACGCGCTCACCGTGCTGAAGATGAAGGAGGTCGCCGACGAGCTGGAGGCCGCCTGCGACGCCTTCGAGCACGTCGCCAACACCGTCGAGACCATCGCGGTCAAGGAAAGCTGACCGGTGGAACCTGAACTCATCGCCGTGCTGGCGGTGATCGCGGTCGCGTTGGTCTTCGACTACACCAACGGCTTCCACGACGCCGCGAACGCGATCGCCACCAGCATCTCCACCCGCGCCCTCACCCCCCGGGTGGCCCTGGCCATGGCGGCCATCGGCAACTTCATCGGCGCGCACTTCGGCGCCGGCGTCGCCAAGACGGTCGGCAGCGGTCTGGTCGACCTGCCGACCGGGGTCTCCAGCCTCGGCATCGTCTTCGCCGGGGTGATCGGCGCGATCACCTGGAACCTGATCACCTGGTACTTCGGCCTGCCGTCGTCCTCCTCGCACGCACTGATCGGCGGTCTGGTCGGCTCGACCCTGGCCGCCTCGCACACGGTGCTCTGGGGCGGCATCGGCCGGGACGTGGTGCTGCCGATGATCCTCTCGCCGCTGGTCGGCTTCATCCTCGGCTACATCGTCATGATCGCCGTACAGTGGATCTTCCGGAACGGTCAGCCGGCCAAGCTCAACCGGGGCTTCCGGTGGGCCCAGACCGCCTCGGCGGCGGCGATGTCGATCGGCCACGGCATGCAGGACGCCGCGAAGACCATCGGCATCGTGGTCCTCGCCCTCTTCGTCGGTGGCTACCAGAACAGCGCCGAGCACATCCCGGAGTGGGCCTTCTGGACCTCGGCGACCGTGCTGGCGCTCGGCACCTACGCGGGCGGCTGGCGGATCATCCGTACCCTCGGGCGGAAGATCATCGACCTGCGCCCGCCGGAGGGCTTCGCGGCCGAGAGCGTCGCCAGCGCGGTCCTCTACTTCAACGCCCTGGTGCTGCACGCCCCGATCTCCACCACGCACACCATCACCTCGGCGATCATGGGCGTCGGGGCCACCAAGCGGCTCTCCGCCGTACGGTGGGGCGTCGCCGGCAACATCGTCGGCGCCTGGATCCTCACCTTCCCCGCCGCCGGCTCCATCGGCGCCATCATGTACTTCCTGGTGAACCCGCTCTTCTGAGCCCTGCGAAAAGGGGCCCCTTCCGCACCGCCGGCGGCAGCCGTCGGTGCGGAAGGGGCCCGCGCCGATCTCAGGGGTAGGTGACGCCGATCTGCTCCCGCACGGTGTCCAGCAGCCCCATCACCTCGGTGGTGGCCGAATGCGGCACCAGCGGACTCTCCAGCAGCCCCTCGGCCAGGCAGCGCTGCACCTCGGCCGCCTCGTACTGGTAGCCGGAGCCGATCAGCTCCACGGGCAGCGGCTCCGGGTCGGCACCGTCGCGGTGCAGGGTCACCCGACTCGGCCGGTAGAACGGCGAACCCAGCTCAATCCGTCCGGTCCGGCCGCTGATCGTCGCCGCCACCGCGGTCGCGCCGATCATGCCGCAGGTCAGGCTTGCCACCGCGCCCGAGTCGTAACCGAGGACGAGCCCGGTGTTCTCGTCGACCCCCTCCGGGCTGATCTTCGCCCAGGCGCGGACCTCGTCCGGCGCACCGAGCAGCAGATGCGCCAGGCTCACCGGATAGACCCCCAGATCCAGCAGTGCGCCACCACCGAGGGCCCGGGCCCGCATCCGGTGCTCCGGCGGGAACGGGCCGGCGACCCCGAAATCCGCCTGCACGGTGGTGACCTCGCCGATCGCGCCGTCGTCGATCAGCTCCTTGACCCGGCGTACGACCGGATTGCACCGCATCCACATCGCCTCCATCAGGAAGCGGTTGTTCGTCCGGGCAGTGTTGATCAGCTCCCGCGCGCCGGCCAGGTCGAGGGTGATCGGCTTCTCCACCAGCACCGCCCGGCCGGCGGTGAGGCAGGTCATCGTCGCGTCGTGGTGGGCGGCGTGCGGGGTGGCGACGTAGACCACGTCGATGGTGTCGTCGGCGGCCAGTTCCTGCCACGACCCGTACGCCCGGGGGATGCCGTGCCGTTCGGCGAAGGCACGGGCGGAGTCGGCGGTACGCGAGCCGACCGCCACCACCTCCGCGTCCGGCAGCAGACGGAGGTCTTCGACAAAGGTCCTGGCGATGTTGCCGGTGGCGAGGATGCCCCAACGTGTCATGGCAGGGACGGTAACCGAGCCGGTCAGCGGCACCGTAGCGGCCGGGCAAGATCGTGGGCTCGGTCGCTCGGGCACTACCCTCGCAGCATGCCGAACCACAGCTCCGGGGAGCTGACCTTCCCCGCCGGGCCGTCCTTCGCCGAGCGGGCCCGGCGGTTCCACGCCGAGGGACGGCCGCCGGCGCCGGCCCGCCGGGCGGCGACCGTACCGCTGCTGCGGCCAGCCCCGTCCGGCGGTGCCGGCTTCGAGGTGTACCTGATCCGCCGGGCCGCCACCATGACCTTCGGCGGCATGTACGCCTTTCCCGGCGGCAGCGTCGACCCGGCCGACTCGTCGGCGCGGCTCGACTGGGCCGGCCCCGGCCCGGAACAGTGGGGCGAGCGGCTCGGGCTGCCGCCGGCCGAGGCACAGGCGCTGGTCTGCGCGGCGGCCCGGGAGGTCTTCGAGGAGGCCGGGGTGCTGCTCGCCGGCCCGCACCCGGACGAGGTGCTCGGCGACGTCAGCGGCGACGAGTGGGAACGCTGCCGGCAGGCGCTGGTCGACGGTCGGACCAGCTTCGCCGAACTGCTCCGGGACTGCCGGCTCACCCTCCGCTCCGATCTGCTGCTGCCGTGGAGCCGGTGGATCACCCCGGAATTCGAGGCGCGGCGCTTCGACACGTACTTCTTCCTCGCCCTGCTGCCGGAGGGGCAGCGCACCCGGGACGTCTCCGGCGAGGCCGACCGGACGCTGTGGCTGTCACCGGCCGACGCGGCGGCCCGGGCCACCGCCGGGGAGCTGACCATGCTGCCGCCGACCCGGGTGACGCTGACCGAGATCGCCGGCTGCGCCGACCTGGCCGCGCTGCCGACCGTCGCGGCACGGCGGGACCCGGCCCGGCCGATGATGCCCCGGCTGGAGCCCGACCCTGACGGCGGCGCCCACTTCGTGCTCGACTGAGCCGCCTGGACGGACCGTTCCGGTGGACGTTGCCGGCGCCCTCCCCGTGCTACCGTGCCCGACACAGGTCATGAGTGCCAGCGCGAAGCCCCGGCTTGCTGGCCGGCAACCCTCCGTTCGCGGGCGGGGTGCTCCGGGTGAGGACCGGGCCCGGCACGAGGTGTCGGGCAAGCCGTCGAACGGGGGGCGCGTGCCAATCATCGTCAGACACCGCAGGGCCGGGTTCCCGGCTGGACGTAACCCGCGGATCGGAGTTCGCCCATGACGGCGCCGCCGATCCGTCTCGCCACAGTGGACGATGCCGAGCGGATCGCCGGGTTGCACGCCGACAGTTGGCGCCGCCACTACCGGGGCGCGTACGCCGACTCCTACCTGGACGGCGACGTCGAAGCCGACCGTCGGGCGGTGTGGCGCAGCCGCCTGACCGCGCCGGACGGTACCCGGACGCTGCTCGCCGAGCACGGGGAGCGGCTGGTGGGTTTCCTGCACGTCGTGTTCGACCACGACACCCGGTGGGGGAGTCTGGTCGACAACCTGCACGTCGTACCCGATCGACACCGCACCGGCGTCGGCACCCGGCTGCTGACCCGCGCCGCCGAAGCGGTGACCGACCGGGCGGTCGGCGCCGGAATGTACCTCTGGGTGTTGCGGCAGAACACCGGGGCGCAGGCGTTCTATGCCGCGCGGGGCGCGATCTGCGTGGAGACGGCCACGGTGGAGCCGCCCGGCGGCGATGCCAGCCGGCTCGACGGCACGCCGCGGAAGCTGCGGATGGTCTGGGCCGACAGCACGGTGCGGTGCCCGTCCAGCGAGCGGCGCTGACCCTCGCTGATCTGGGTGGTGCGAGGAAGGGGCCCTTCCTCACCACGGCTGTCGCCCCGGTGGCAGGAAGGACCCCTCCGGACAGCTCAGCCGAAGCGGCCGGTGATGTAGTCCTCGGTCTTCTTCTCGCTGGGGTTGCTGAAGATCTTCTGGGTGTCGTCGTACTCGATGAGTCGGCCCGGGTCACCGGTCCGCTCGATCGAGAAGAACGCGGTCCGGTCGGAGACCCGGGCCGCCTGCTGCATGTTGTGGGTCACGATGATGATCGTGTAGCGGTCCTTCAGCTTGAACATCAGGTCCTCGATCGCCAGCGTGGAGATCGGGTCCAGCGCCGAGCAGGGCTCGTCCATCAGCACGACCTGCGGTTCGACGGCGATCGTCCGGGCGATGCAGAGCCGCTGCTGCTGACCGCCGGACAGGCCCGCGCCGGGCTTGCCGAGCCGGTCCTTGACCTCGTCCCAGAGGTTCGCCGAACGCAGTGCCCGCTCGGCCGCCTCCTCCAGGATCGACTTCTTGCGTACGCCGTTGAGCCGCAGCCCGGCGACCACGTTCTCGAAGATCGACATGGTCGGGAACGGGTTCGGCCGCTGGAAGACCATGCCGATCATCCGGCGGACCGCGGTGACGTCCACGTCCCGCTCGTAGATGTCCTGGTCGTCGATGGTGAGCCGGCCGTCGACCCGGGCCCCCGGCAGCACCTCGTGCATCCGGTTGATGGACCGCAGGAAGGTCGACTTGCCGCAGCCGGAGGGGCCGATCAGCGCGGTGACGGTCTTCGGCTCGACGGTGAGGTTGATGTTCTCGATCGCCTTGAAACCACCGTAGTAGGCGGTGACGTTTGTCGCTGCGATGCGCTTCGCCATGATGATTTTCTCCTCCTCCGGTCAGCGGCCGAACCGGTTACGGCGGGCCAGCAGTTTCGCCGCGATCGTCAGGACGAGCACGAGGGCGACAAGGGTCAGCGCCGCCGCCCAGGCACGGGCCGGGGCGTACCGTGACGCCTCTCCGGCCTGCTGGTAGACGTAGAGCGCCAGCGACGACTGGTTGTTCTGGAACGGGTTGAAGTTGATCGCCGCGCCGCCGCCGGCCACCAGCAGCACCGGAGCGGTCTCACCGGCGGCCCGGGCGACGGCCAGCATCACGCCGGTGACGATGCCGGGCAGCGCGGTCGGCAGGACGATCCGCAGGATCGTCTTCCACTTCGGGACGCCGAGCGCGTACGACCCCTCGCGCAGCGGCGCCGGCACGAGCCGGAGCATCTCCTCGGTGGAACGGATGATGGTCGGCAGCATCAGCACGCTCAGCGCCAGCGAGGCGGCGAAGCCGGAGTAGCCGGGCCGGCCGTTGTTGAAGTACGGCGAGACGATCAGGATCCAGAACGCCAGCACGAAGAGGCCGGCGACGATGGACGGGATGCCGGTCATCACGTCGACGAAGAACCGGATGGTCTGGGCGAAGCGCCCCCGGCCGTATTCGACGATGTAGATGGCGCAGGCGATGCCGAGCGGCACCGTGATCAGGGTGGCGATGCCGACCTGCTCCAGGGTGCCGATGATGGCGTGGTAGGCGCCGCCGTTCGGGTCCCGGGCCGCGATGTTGTTCATCGAGGTGCCGAAGAAGTTGCCGTCGAGCCGGTCCATACCCTTGTCGACCAGGGTCCAGACCACCGAGACCAGCGGCAGCAGGGCGAGCACGAACGCGGAGTGGATCAGCGCGCTCCAGATCCGGTTGCGCGCCTGCCGCCGGCCCTCCACGGCGTTGCTCGCCGCGAAGAGGCCGACCAGGTAGAAGAGGACGGCGAGGGCGACCACCAGGGCGGTGCCGCCGATGTTGGTGCCGTACACGAGTCCGGCGGCGACGGCCACCGCCGCCACCGCGATACCGATGGACGCCGCCAGCGGCAGCCGGCGGGACCGTAGTTGGGGGCTCTGCCCCGGCGCGACCGGAGGTGCACTCAGAGTGGTCATGCTGCGGACTCCGTGAACTCCCGGCGCCGGTAGATGATGGCCCGCGCGGTCATGTTGACGATCAGGGTGATGGAGAAGAGCACCAGGCCGGAGGCGATCAGCGCGCCCCGGCCGACATCGTTGGCCTCGCCGAACGCGTTCGCGATGTTGGCGGCGACGGTGTTGCCGCCGCTCTCGATGATGTTGAACGAGATCTTCGAGACGATGCCGAGGGTCATCGCCAGGGCGATGGTCTCGCCGAGCGCCCGGCCCAGGCCGAGCATGGTGGCGCCGATGACGCCGGGCCGGCCGTACGGCAGTACCGCAGTCCGGATCATCTCCCACTTGGTGGCGCCGAGGGCGAGTGCGGCCTCCTCGTTGGCGGTCGGGGTCTGCAGGAACACCTCGCGGGAGAGCGAGGTGATGATCGGCAGCACCATGATCGCCAGAACCAGCGAGCCGAGCAGGATCGACTTACCGAACGGGCCGTCGCCACCGAAGATCGGGATCCAGCTGAAGTACTTGTTCAGCCAGACCGACAGGTCCCGGACGGGGCCGTAGAAGTAGTCCCGGCCCCAGAGGCCGAAGACCACACTCGGCACCGCGGCGAGCAGGTCGATCAGGAAGCCGAGCGTGGTGCCGACCCGGCGGGGGGCGTAGTGCGACAGGTAGAGCGCGATGCCGAGCGCGACCGGCACGGCCAGCAGCAGTGCCAGGAACGAGGTGAGTACGGTGCCGAAGGCCAGCGCACCGATCCCGAACCGGGGCTGGGACTCGTTCGGGAACCAGCCCTCGAAGGTGAAGAAGTTCTCGGTGTTGGCGTTCAGTGCCGGCACGGCCTTGGCGACCAGGAAGATCGCGATCGCCACGATGATGAGCAGCACCACCGCACCGGCCGACATGGTGAGACTCTGGAAGATCCGCTCCGCGCCGAAGGCGCGGCGCCGGGGCAGCGCTCCGCCGCCGCCCTGGGCGCTGCCGCCCAGCCCGGCGTTCCCGCCCTGACCGCCGACTCCGTCCGGAGTGCGGTCCAGGGGTGTCACTGGTACGTCGACCGACAGCGCGGCACCGGCGGACCGGGCGTGACTGGTGGTCACGCGTGGTCCGCCGGTGCCGGCGTTGGCCGAGCGGTCTGGGGTGTCGCCCATCTGCTCGCTCGCTCCGTTGACGAAGTTATGAGGATGATCAGTTGTTCAGGCGTTGCGGAGGGATGACCCGTCCGTGGTTCAGGCGAGGGCCTTGACGGCGGTCTCGACCTTGGCGCGGACCGTCTCCGGCAGCGGGGCGTAGCCCACCGCGGTCAGCTCGGCCTGCCCCTCGGTGCTGGCGGCGTGGCCGAGGAAGCCCTTGACCAGTGCCAGCTTGTCGGCGGCGAGGCCCTTGCTGCAGACGATCTCGTAGGTCACCAGGACGATCGGGTAGGCCCCGGCCTCCTTGGTGTTGTAGTCGATCGACATCTTCAGGTCGTTGCCCTGGCCGGTCACCTGGGCGCCGGCGATGGTCTTGCCGGCCGCCTCGGCGGTGAGCTCGGCGAACTCGCCGGCCCCGTTACCGATCTTGGCCATCTTCAGGCCGCCGTTCTCGGCGAACGACCACTCCATGTAGCCGATGCTGCCGTCGGCCGTCTTGACAGCGCTGGCCACCCCGTCCGATCCCTTGGCGCCGGTGCCGCCCGGGGCCTTCCACGCCTTGGCCTTGCCGAAGGTCCAGTCGGCCGCGGCGGTCTTGCCGAGGAAGTCGGTGAAGTTGTCGGTGGTGCCCGACTCGTCCGAGCGGTGGACGGTCTGGATCGCGGTCGACGGCAGGGTCGCACCCGGGTTGTCGGCCTTGATCGCGGCGTCGTCCCACTTGGTGATCTTGCCGGCGAAGATCTGCGCGAGCGTGGTCGGCTTGAGCTGCAGGTTGTCCACGCCGCTGACGTTGTACGCCACCGCGACCGGGCCGATCACCATCGGCAGGTGGATCGCCGCGCCACCGGGGCACTTGGCGTCCGCGTTCGGCTGCTCCTCCGGCTTGAGGGCCGAGTCCGAGCCGGCGAAGTCGGCGGTGCCGGCGATGAAGGCCTGGATGCCCGCGCCGGAGCCGCTCGCTTCGTAGTTGATGGTCGCGCCGGTGCACTTCTGCTGGTATGCCTTGGTCCACTCGGCGATCGCGTTCTTCTGCGCCGACGAACCCTGCGCGTTGATCGTGCCGGTGGCGCAGTCGGCGCTGGCGGACGCGGAGCCCGACGCTCCGGTGGGCTCGTTATTGTCCGAGCCGCACGCGCTGACTGCCAGTGCCGTGGCCAGAGCGAGGCAGGCAATGGTGCCGTGCCGCTGGAGCTTCACCTGAAAGGTTCCCTTCACCTTGAAGAGCGAGACATACCCGGGACCCTTCCCGGGAGCCGGCTGATGGCCAGCTAGTAGGGAAAGTTAGAAGTGCCAGGTAGCCGGCTCGCCGGTCACAAGTGAACGTGGGGTGAACAGGGGTGACCGGCTGGGTGACCGGATCCTGAGGGTGGGATGTCCGTTCCGTGAACCGTGGGGCTGCTGCTGCCGAACGTGACCATTGGGCCGCTTCGTCGCTTGCCCGACGGGGTCAGTCGGTCGGGGAACCGGGCTGCCAGCGGTACTGGACGTGGCGTACCCAGGTGGCGAAACCGAGCCGGATGTAGAGGGCGACCGCCCCGGCGTTCGACTCGTCGACGTAGAGCATCACCCGGCGCAGGCCGGTGTCGCGCAGGTGGTGCAGGCCGGCCAGGGTGAGTGCCTTGCCCAGCCCGAGGCCGTGGGTGTCCGGGTCGACGCCGAGGACGTACACCTCGCCGATCGGTTCGGTCGGGCCGGCACCACCGGAGGTGTCCCGGCGGTGCACCTTGGTCCAGTGGAATCCGAGCACCCGCCCGGTGCTCTCCTCCACCGCGAGCAGGAAGCCGCTCGGGTCGAACCACGGCTCGTCCAGTCGGAGCCGCAGGTCGGCGGCGGTCCACCGGCCCTGCTCGGGGTGGTCGGCGAAGGCCCGACGGTTGACCCGCAACCAGGCCTCGTCGTCCTCGCCGGGTCGGAACGCGCGCAGCGCCACCCCGGCCGGCAGCGGCGGCCCGGACAGCGGCTCCCGCAGCGACCGGCGGAGCTGCCAGAGCACCCGGTCCCGGCCGAAACCCAGGTCGAGCGCGAGTGCGGCGGCGGACGGGTGGTCACCGTGCGCCCAGACCAGCAGCCGGTCGCCGGTGGCGACGGCGGTCTCCCGGGCTGCCTCGACGAGGGCCCGGCCCAGTCCCTGCCGGCGGTGGGCCGGGTGGACGACCAGCCCGGCGGAGAGCTCACCGGTTCCGTCCGGGACGTTCTCCAGGTACGCGTAGCCGACCGCTGCGCCGGCGGAGTCCCGGATGAGCAGATGGCTGACGCCCGTCGCGCCGGGATGCCGTAACCGGAGCGTCACGTGCTCGTCGAGCGGAGCCGCCCCGTCGGCGGCACCGGCCGCTTCGGCGAGCCGGAGCACCGCCTCGACATCCTCCGGAGCGAGTACGTCGAGGCGGACGGTCCGCCGCTCCGTCGCCGCTCCTTCGCTCACCTCCACACCGTAGACCCTCCGGTCGGCGGTAGCGGTCCGGGTCAGCCCGGCGGTGACTGGGCTTGCGACGACTGCTCCGCGTCCGACGGTGATCCGGGCGGCGCCGCCGGGGCTGTCCCGGTCGGCGGCTGCGGTACCGCCGGGCCGGTCGGCAGCGGGGCGATGACAAACCGGCGGCTCAGGCTGATCAGGATCGGGTACAGGGCGTTGACCGTGCCCTGCCGGTTGCCGCCGGCGTCGTGCAGCAGGACGACGGCGCCGGGGAAGGCGTTGGCGGTGACCATCGAGGCGATGTTCCCGGCGCCGGGCAGCGTCCAGTCGCGCGGATCCACCGTCCAGTGCAGCGACGTCATGCCGAGCTGTCGGGCCACCGCCACCACCGCTGGGCTCCAGTTGCCGCCCGGCTGGCGGTAGTACGCGATCCGAGCCTGCGGTACCGCCGCCCGGATGGCGTTGTTGGTCCGGGTCAGGTCGGCCAGGATGAGAGCCGCCGACCGGCTGCCGAGCGCGACGTCGTGGTCCCAGGAGTGGTTGCAGAGCGTGTGGCCGTCGGCGACGATCGCCCGGACCAGCCCCGGGTACGCCAGGGCGTTCTCGCCGACCAGGCAGAAGGTGGCCCGGACGTGGAACTCGCGCAGGACGGCGAGGGTCTGCGGGGTGTACCGGGGGTCGGGACCGTCGTCGAAGGTGAGCGCCACGGCCGGGCCTCCGGTGGTCAGCCGGGCGCCGTACGGGCCGGCCGGCTCGGGCGGCAGTTGTGCCTCCTCCGGCTGGGCCGTGCCGAGGTCCTCGTCGGCGTACCCGTCGGCGGCGTCGGACGCGGACGGCGACGGCGCCGGGGCGGACGCGCTCGGCGGCGTCCCGGCGTCCCGGTCGGCACGACCGTCGGTGCCGGGGTCCGGCGCGTGGTCCGGGGACGGCGCCGACCCGTCGTCGGCCGGGTACGCCGAACCGGCGTCGACCTGCCCGGGGCCACCGAACCCGCCGTGGTCGCCTGGGGTCCCGGCCCGGCCGAGGGTGTGGCCGAGGGTGTAGGCGCCGCCCAGGATCGCGGCGGTGATCAGCGCCGCGATCACGAACATCCGGCTTCTCGACAGACTGCCCATCAGTCGACCGCCACGATCATCACCGGTGTCGCCCCTGCCCTCGGATCCACCGGTTCAGGCTACGAGCGAAATACCCGAATAGGTGCGCTTTCTCGGGTTCACCTTCGGGGATAAAAGCGATAAGGCCACCCGGCCCGCGCGGGGTGGCCTTCTCGCGGATTCTCGTCGCCGGCGCCGAAGAGCGCCGTGGCGCCTCAGACGGGCAGCGGCAGGCCCTCCGACTCGGGCAGCGGTCGGGACGGCGGGGTGACGAACTTGTAGCCGACCTGTCGGACCGTGCCGATCATCGACTCGTACTCCGAACCGAGCTTGGCCCGCAACCGTCGTACGTGCACGTCGACCGTACGGGTGCCGCCGAAGTAGTCGTAGCCCCAGACCTCACGCAGCAGTTGGTCCCGGGTGAAGACCCGACCCGGGTGCTGGGCGAGGAACTTGAGCAGCTCGAACTCCTTGTACGTCAGGTCGAGCGGCCGGCCCTTGAGCTTCGCGGCGTAGGTGTCCGGGTCGATGGTCAGCTCGCCGGCCCGGATCAGCCCACCGGCCGCCGCGGTCGCGTTGTTGAGTCGGCCGACCGCGAGCCGCAGCCGGGCCTCGACCTCGGCCGGCCCGGCGCTGGCCAGGATCACGTCGTCGACACCCCAGTCCGCGTTCAGGGCGATCAGCCCGGCCTCGGTCACCACGGCGACCAGCGGCACGCCGAGCCCGGTGGCGTGCAGCATCCGACAGGTGGCCCGGGCCTCGCTCAGTTCCGAGCGGGCGTCGACGAGTACGGCGTCCGGGCTCGGCCCGGAGACCAGGGTGCGGACGTCGCGAGGGGCGGTACGCACCGAGTGGGGCAGCAGGTCAAGCGCCGGCAGTACAACGGACGGTTCGCCTGCGCGCGCGGTCACCAGCAGCAGGATCTCCACACATCACCTCCGTCCCGGCGGCACCGGACCGGCGCCGCGCGGTGTGGCCAGCGGTGTGCCGGCGGTGACCGGGATCCGCTGAAGACTGGGGGTCGTCCCGGCTTCACTGACGGGCAGGTAAGCCCTGAGCTTATCGGAACTTCCGTCGGACGCTCTCACACGTTTGTCTGAACACTTGTGGGATCGGCCATACGATCACGAGTTTCCACATCGGGGGCGGCGGCACCGGCGCGTCGCCCGCGCCGTCTGGCACGATCGGGGCGTGCACCCCTCGACGCCACCGGAGACAGGTCGGGATTCGTGGGCGGACGGCCGCCCCGGTCCGGGCGGACCGCGCCGCGCACCGGACCCCCGCGGCCACCCCGCCGGTCCCGACCCGGCCCGCGGCCCGTACGACGGTCCACGTCCCTTCGACGGCCCAGGCCAGCCCGACGCCCGCCCGGGTCAGTTCGACGCCCGCCCGGGTCAGTTCGACGGCCCTCGCCGGCCCGAGACCCCGGATCGGCCCGAACCGGCTGGTCGCGGCGGCCCGGGGAACCGTCCGGAGGGCGCGACGCGCTTCGACGTCGCCGCCGACCCGGCCGCCGAGGACGACGAGGAGGAGATGCCGCCGGTCCCGGTACGGCGTCTGCTGTCGGTGGCGATCGCCGGCTTCGCCGGGCTGCTCGGCCTCGGTCTGATCTTCGGCGCGTACACCGCCGGGCCCGGGGCCCGGATCCCGTTCGCGGTGGTGGTCCTCGGGGTGCAGCTGCTCTTCGTGCTCTCCTGGACGATGGCGATGCGGCCACCGGCGCTGCCGGTGGTGGCCGGCGCCTCGGTCCTGGTGGCCGGCGCCGCCGACGCCGCCGCCGTCCTGCCGCAGGTCGCCGCGATCGGCCCGCTCGGGTACGTCGCCGCGGCCGGCTTCGCCGTCGGGGTGCTCGGCCAGCTCGTCCGCCGTGAGGACCGGGTACGCGTCACCGAGTCGCTCGGCGCGACCCTGTTCATCGTCGTCGGCGTGGTCTCGTTCGCCACCCTCGTGGTGCTCAGCCGGATTCCGGTCGGCACCCAGGCGATCTACGTCTGTCTGACCGCGACCGCGGTCGGACTGGCGGTCGCCCGCCTCACCGACGCGGTGCTGCCGTGGCCCCGGCTCGCCCCGCAGGTGCCGCGGGGCGCGGCCGGCGTGGTGGCCGGTGCGATGGCCGGCACCCTCGCCGCGGCCGTGCTCGGCAGTTATCTCGTCGGCTTCACCCCGACCAGCGGAGCCGTGGTGGGGCTGATCGCGGCGGCCGCCGCGGTCCTGGCCGACCTGGGAGTCGGGTACGCCGAGGCCGGGCGGCAGATGGCCGGCGAGCCGCCGACGATGTGGGTGGCCCGGCACATGCAGGGCCCGCTCGGCGGCTTCGCCCTGGCCGCCCCGGCCGCGTACGCGATGACCGTCTTCTTCCTCTAGGACGGGTGGCGGACCGGCCCCACGGTTGGCGATCCGTCGGGTCGGGTAGATATGGTCCACGACCGGGAGTCAGGGGAGGCGGCGTGGCGGAGACCTATCCGGCGGAGGACGAGACGTACCAGGAACGGCCGCGTCGACGTCGGGGCCGGCGGGCACTTGTCGTGCTGGTCGTTCTGCTTCTCGTGCTGGGTGTGTTGGTGGTGGTCGCCGACCGGGTCGCGGTCGGCGTCGCCGAGCGCCTCGTCGCCGACCAGGTCAACCGGGAACTGACCCAACGGGACGTCACGTCCGCCGGGCCCGAGGTGACGGTGGGCGGCTTCCCGTTCCTCACCCAGGTGGTCGACGGCCGCTACGACTCGGTCCGGATCGTACTGCGCGACGTACGGACCCCGGTGGCGGAGAAGTCGACCACGGTGCTGGTGCCGGAGGCCACGGTGGACGCCCAGGGCGTCCACGCCGCGCTGGACACGCTCCGCTCCGGCCAGGGTGACATCACCGCCGACACCGTCCGGGGCACGTTCACCGTCTCGTACGACAGCGTCGTCGCCCTGATCGACGAGCCGGGTGTGCAACTGCAGGAGGAGGACGGCCAACTGGTCGTCACCGCGCCGGTACAGGTCCCGGTGCTCAACCGGCGGATCACCGTACGCGGCAACGCCAAGCTGACCCCGGAGGGCGACGACATCCTGATCAGCTTCTCCGGGCTGACCTCGCCGGACCTGCCGAACACCCCGCTGGTCCGGACCTTCGTCAACGGGTTCGCCGAGCAGCTCTCGGTCCGGGTACCGCTGCCCTCGCTGCCGTTCCCGGTCGAGGTGACCGGGATCAACCCCCGTTCGACCGGCCTGGCGATCAGCGGTACGGCCCGGGGCGTCGCCCTCAACGACGTACGCTGAGCCCGCCGTGGGACGCCGTCGCGGGCCGACCCGTCGATCCCGGATCGTGGTCGGCCCTTAGTAACCGGACCATCGCACTGGTAAGCTGCGACACCATGGGGACGCTCCTCACCAAACGGCGCGCGGTCGACCTGTGCCGCGTGGCCACCTGCCTGTGTCGCCCCGTCATCTGACGGCGGGGCTGCTCTCTCTGCGTACCCTCTGAGTTCTTCCCACGCCCGGCAGCGGCGCCGTCGCACGTACCCGTGATCCACACCTGACTATGGGTCCCGCGCGTGGCATGCGACGAACAGGCATCGATCGACCCGCACGCGCAGGCTCACCAACACCATCCTCACCAAGGAGTGATCTGATGAGTCGCGACACCGCACTCGTCTCGGCCGACTGGGCCGAGAAGAACCTCGACACCCCCGGCGTGGTGTTCGTCGAGGTCGACGAGGACACCACCGCGTACGACGGTGGCCACATCGCCGGAGCGATCAAGCTTGACTGGAAGACCGACCTGCAGGATCCGGTGCGTCGGGACTTCGTCAACAAGTCCCAGTTCGAGGCGCTGCTCTCCGGACGGGGCATCAGCAACGACGACACCGTCATCCTGTACGGCGGCAACAACAACTGGTTCGCGGCGTACGCGTACTGGTACTTCAAGCTCTACGGGCACGGCGACGTCCGGCTGCTCGACGGTGGCCGCAAGAAGTGGGAGCTGGACGCCCGTCCGCTCGTCACCGACGCGGTGACCCGCCCCGCCACGCAGTACGTCGCGCAGGAGCCGGATCTCTCCATCCGCGCCTTCCGCGACGAGGCGGTCGCCGCGATCGGCAGCAAGAACCTGGTCGACGTGCGTTCCCCCGACGAGTACGCGGGCCGGCTGCTCGCCCCGGCGCACCTGCCGCAGGAGCAGGCGCAGCGGGCCGGGCACATCCCGACCGCGATCAGCGTGCCGTGGTCGAAGGCGGCGAACGAGGACGGCACCTTCAAGTCCGACGACGAGCTGGCGAAGATCTACGGCGAGGCCGGGCTGGACGGCAGCAAGGACACCATCGCCTACTGCCGGATCGGCGAGCGTTCCTCGCACACCTGGTTCGTGCTCAAGGAGCTGCTCGGCCACCAGAACGTCAAGAACTACGACGGTTCCTGGACCGAGTACGGCTCGCTGGTCGGCGTCCCGGTGGCGCTCGGCGACGAGCCGGGGGAGGCGTGAGCGTCATGACCACACCCATCGCCGCCGGCTGCGCGGCGCCCGACCAGGCGGCCCCGCTTCCGGCCAGCCTGGACCTGGAGAAGGAAACCGTGATCACCGGGGTGGTCAACGCCGAGTCCGGCGAGGCCGTCCCCGGGGCGTACGTCCGGCTGCTCGACTCGACCGGCGAGTTCACCGCCGAGGTGGTCACGTCGCCGGCCGGCCAGTTCCGGTTCTTCGCCGCACCCGGCAGCTGGACGCTGCGGGCGCTCTCCCGGCACGGCAACGGTGACACGTCGGTCACCGCCGACCGGGGCGTCAACGAGGTGACCGTCACCGTCGGCTGACCCCTTTCCGTCGTCACCGCAGGCCCCGCCCGGTCGTACCCACGACCGGGCGGGGCCTTTCGTGTGTCAGGAAGGATGCCGTCCGGCCAGGCGCTACCCGCCGGGGAAGTGGCTGGTCACGTTCTACCACCAGGTTTCGCTGACGAAGGCGCGAGCCGGGTTCAGTCTGCCCCGGTCGACCTGGGCAACCGGGTGCTGGTCGGTGGCCGGGACCCGCTGCGGGTGTCGGTGCACCGGCAGGACGGGTCGAAGGCGTTTGAGCGTCCGCTCAAACTCTCCTATGCTGACTCTTGAGCGATCGCTCAAATCGCAACCGGCGGAGCCACAGCGGAGGGAGCAGCCAGATGTCGGAACCGGAGGAGCCACCACGGCCACGAATCGCCAACTGGATCGTCAGCGCACTCATCGGACTCTTCGGTGTTGTCGTCTTCACCCTCGCCGTCCGTTCCGGACGCTCCGACAGCGCCCTGCTGTTTGTCGGACTGCCGGTGCTGCTGGCGGCGGCCCTGGCGATGACGCCGGCCCGTACCGTCCACGGCCGGGCCTTCCTGTTCACCACCGTCTGCCTGCTGCTCGCCTCGGTGGCGCTGCAGGAGGGCGCGGTCTGCGTGATTCTCGCCGCGCCACTGGTGTACGGGGTCGTCCACGCCACCACCGGGCTGATCCACTGGTGGCGGGAGGTCAACCGGCCCTACTACGCGGTCGCGGTGCTGCCGCTGCTGCTCGCCGGCGGAGTCGAGGGGACCACCGACGGCCTGCGCCTCGACCCCGAGCAGTCGGTGCAGGTCGTCCGCCAGATCGCGCTCCCTGCCGACCAGCTCGCCGCCCGGATCGCCGCTGGCCCGCGACCCGTCCCGGTACGGTCCATCCCACTGCGCCTGCTCGGCGTACCGCTGCCGAAGCAGGTCACCGGCGACGGGCTGGCCGTCGGCGACCGGTGGGTCTTCGCCTACCACGGCAGTTCACACGGGCCCGGCGGGCACCTGGTCGCCGAGGTCGACCGGGCCGAGCCGGGCCGGATCGGCTTCCGGTTCGTCGAGGACACCTCGATCACCCACCGCTGGGTGACCTGGCAGCACGCCGAGTTGAGCTGGCGCCCTGTCGACAATGGACAGACCGAGGTCCGGGTCACCGCCGCCTACCAGCGCGGCCTCGACCCCTCCTGGTACTTCGGCCCCGTGCAGGACGCCCTGATGCACGAGGGCGCCGGCCACCTGCTCGACATGCTGGCCCTGGCGTGACCACCATCCGCTACCTCTGCCTGCTGGCCCCGCTGGCACTGCTGCTCGCCGCGGCTCGCTTCGGCCAGCACGGTCACGCCGCGCCGGGCCAGCACGGTCACGCCGCGCCGGACCGGCGGCGGGACGTCCGGCTGGCCGCCCTGCTCGCCGGCATCGCGGCGGCGGTCGGGATCGCCGTCCTGCACGAGCTGTCCCGGCTCACCGGCTGGTACACCTTCGCCCCGGTCGACGGCACCTTCCGGGGCATGCCGGTCGACCTGTGGCTCGGCTGGGCGGTGCTGTGGGGACCCGTGCCGGTGCTGCTGCGTCGGGTGGTGCCGGTGCCGGCCGCCCTCGGCCTGCTGCTCTGGCTCGACGCGGTGGCGATGCCGGAGCTGGCGCCACTGCTCCGGCTCGCCCCGGACTGGCTGGTCGGCGAAGCGGTCGGCCTGCTGCTGGTGGCGCTGCCCGCCCAACTGCTCGGCCGGTGGAGCGCCGACCGCCGACACCTCACCGCCCGGGTCCTGCTGCAACTGCTCGTCTTCGCCGCGCTGACCCTGTGGCTGGTGCCGACCGCCGTCTTCGAGTACGGCAACGGCTCCTGGGCACGGCTCACCGGTCTGCCGCCGGAGCGGCTCTTTCTCCTCGCCCAACTCGGCCTGCTGGTCGCCGTACCGGCGCTGGCGGCGGTCCGGGAGTTCGCGGTACGCGGCGCCGGTACGCCGTACCCGTGGGATCCGCCGCGACGGCTGGTCACCACCGGCCCGTACGCCTATCTGGCGAACCCGATGCAGGTCAGCACCATCGGCCTGCTGCTGCTGATCGCGGCGGCCACCGGCAGCGGCTGGCTCGCCGTGACGGCACTGGCCACCGTCGCGTTCGGGATCGCGGTGGCCGGTCCACACGAGCGGCGGTACCTCGACCAGCGGTACGGCCCGGCCTGGCGGACGTACCGGGGTCAGGTCCGCGACTGGTGGCCGCGCTGGCGGCCGTACCCGTCGAACTCCCCGGCCTCGGCGGCGGTGCTCTGGCTCGACGCGGGCTGCGGGACGTGCCGGGCGGTCGCCGGCTTTCTCCGCCGCCGGCGGCCGTACCGGCTGGTGATCAGACCCGCCGCCGAACACCCCGAGGTGCTCTGGCGGGCCCGGTACGTGGGCGGCGACGGTCACTCGGAACGGGGGGTGGCCGCCGTCGCCCACGCACTCGACCATGTCACCCTGGGGTGGGCGTACCTGGGCTGGTCGCTGCGACTGCCGGGAGTGGCCTGGCTGGCCCAGCTGGTCACCGATGCGATGATCGCACCGCCGCACCCGGCCCGCCCGCCCGGCGATACCGTCCCGGCACGACAACCGGCGGGCGAGGCGTCGTGCGCGGAACGGCCGGCCGGCGAGGAGAGGGATGTCCGACACCAAACAGCGACTGCTCGACGGGGCGCTCGCCGCGATCAGTGAACACGGCATCGCCGGCGTCTCCGCCCGGACCATCGCCGCCGCCGCCGGCGTCAACCAGGCACTCGTCTTCTACCACTTCGGCACCGTCGACGACCTGCTCGCCGCCGCCTGCACGACCAGCACCGCCGCCCGGGTACGGCACTACGCCGACCGGTTCGCCGAGGTGGCGACACTGCGGGAACTGCTCGACGTCGGCCGGGACCTGCACGATGAGGAGAAGGGCCTCGGGCACGTCTCGGTCCTGGCCCAGCTCCTCGCCGGCGCGCAGCGGGACGAGCGGCTCGCCGCGCCGACCGCCGCCGCGCTCCAACTCTGGACCGACGAGATCGAGTCGGTGCTGCGGCGGGTGCTCGCCGGTTCGCCGTTCGCCGAGATCGCCGACGTCGGCGGGCTGGCCCGGGCGCTCTCCGCCGCCTTCGTCGGGCTCGAACTCTACGAGGGCGTCGACGCCGACGGCGCAGGCCAGGCGTTCGCCGCCCTCGAACAGCTCGCCGTCCTGGTCGACGTGGTCGACAACCTCGGCCCGGTGCCGAGGCGCGCGGTCCAGGCGGCGGTCAAGCGGGTCGCCCGCCGGTCCTGAACACGGTGCGGGATTCCGGGGGCAGGTCCGGCGGCAACGTGGATCATGGGACGGATGACTGACGTGACCATCCGGGATCGGCGGAGTGCCGATCTCGACCGGTGTGTCGAAGCGCTCGCCGCCGTACACCTCGCCGACCGGTATCCGCTGAACTGGCCCGCCGACCCGCGCGAATGGCTGTCTCCCCCCGGGACGCTGCACGCCTGGGTGGCCGAGGCGGTCGGTTCCGGCGTGGTTGGCCATCTGGCCGTGCAGGCGCCCACCGGTCCAGGCCACGACCGCGATCCGTCCGCCCGGCCGACCGCCGAGGTCAGCCGGCTCTTTGTCGTCCCGGCCGCCCGGCGGCAGTCGTTGGCGAGCCGTCTGCTGCGACAGGCCGAGGAGTGGGCCACCGTCCAGGGGTACGACCTGACGCTCGAGGTTGTCGACGAGGAGAACTCTTCCGCGGTTGCCGTCTACGAGCGGGCCGGTTGGCGGCACACCGGCACGAGCACGGCGGACTGGACCGCCCCGAACGGAGGGCCGGTGACCCTCCGCCACTACCGCTCCCCCGGAAGGAGTGGTATGGACCCCGCCAGGTGACCGTTCGCAGCCGTCGGGCAGGTGTGCCGACGGCCCAGCCGGGAATCACCGACCGTTCGCAGCACGAGGGAAGCGCAGACGGGAACCGGTGTGAAACGGTGACGGGGGCGGTCATGTCGAAAAGTTCTCCAGCGGCCACAACCGTGGGTGAACTGCTGCTCAGCAGACTGGCCGATCTCGGCGTACGGCACGTCTTCGGGCTGCCCGGCGACTACACCATGGAGTTCCTCGACCAGATCGAGGCGTACGACGGGATCGACTGGGTCGGCAGCTGCAACGAGGTCAACGCCGCGTACACGGCGGACGGCTACGCCCGGCTGGCCGGGATCGCCGCGATGGTGACCACGTTCGGGCCCGGTGAGCTGTCGGTGGTGAACGGGCTGGCGGGGGCGATGGCGGAGTCGGTGCCGATCGTCTCGATCGTCGGCGGGCCGACGACGGAAATCATGGCGCGCCGGGCGGCGATGCACCACTCGCTCGGCGACGGCGACTTCGACCGCTGGGTGCGGGTCGCCCGGGAGGTGACCGTCGCCCAGGCGACGCTGACCGCAAACAACGCCGCCGCCGAGATCGACCGGGTGCTGGGCGAGTGCTGGACACAGCGGCGGCCCGTCTATCTCCGGCTGCCGGGCGACGTCGCCCACCAGCCGGTGGCGATGCCGGCCGGGCGGTTCGCCCGGCCGGCATCGACGGGTACGCCAGACCAGCTCGACGCCTTCGAGAACGCCGCGCAGCGGCTGTTGGCCGGGGCGGTCTGCCCGGCCCTGCTGGTCGGGAACCTGCCGCTGCGGTACGGCCTCGGTGCCGAGATCGCCAGCTTCCTCACCGAACGGCACTGGCCGGCCGCCACCCAGAGCCTCGGCCGGGGTCTGCTCGACGAGACCAGCCCGAACTACGTCGGCATCTACAACGGCGGCGACAGTCCCGAGCCGATCCGACAGGTGATCGAGGGCGCGGACGTACTGGTCTGTGTCGGGACGAAGTTCTTCGACTGGGACGGGCTGTTCACCGCCGACCTCGACCCGGCGAAAATCATCACGATCGGGCGGCACAGCTGTTCGGTGGGTGGGCAGCTTTTTGAGCCGGTTGCCCCGGACGCCGCGCTGGCCCGGCTGCACACCATCGCGCCGACCCGCTCGGTCGACTGGCCGACCGTCACCGACCCGGCGCGCGGCCCGGACGCCCGACTCGACCCGGCCAGCAACCGGCCGATCACCCAGGCCCGACTCTGGCCGGCGCTGGCGACGATCCTGCGGGAGGGCGACATCGTCCTCCCGGAGACGGGTACGCCGACCTTCGGGATCGCCTCGATCCGGCTGCCCCGCAACGCGGTCTGCGTACAGGCACCGTTGTGGGGGGCGATCGGGTACGCCACCCCGGCCGCGTTCGGGGCGGCGATGGCGGCCCCGGACCGGCGGGTCGTCCTGGTCACCGGGGACGGGTCGCTGCAACTGACCGTGCAGGAGATCAGCCGGATGATGGCCCTCGGCCAGTGTCCGGTCATCTTCGTCATCAACAACGCCGGTTACACGGTCGAGCGGTCGGTCGACGGGCCGCACCAGCCGTACAACGACATCGACAACTGGCGGTACGCCGAGCTGCCGGCGATGTTCCACCGGGAGGTGGCGATCGACTCGCACCTGGTCAGTACGGAGGGCGAGCTGGCCGGCGTACTCGATCGACTGCGCGGGACGCCTGAGCGGCCGACGGTCGTCGAGGTGCTGGTCGACCGGCAGGACCTGCCGGTCGGGATGCCGAAGTGGGGGATGGAGACGTCGGCGGTCGACTACCAGACGACGCTGCACGGGACGCCGAAACTTTCCTGGCAGGGCCTGCCGGGATAGGCGATTCAGGGTCGGGGCCGCCGGTCGCGGCGGGGTTCGAACCGTGCGATGACCGGTTCGCCGGGGTACCGGGCGGCAAGTCGCCACAGGTGGTCGGCCGGGTCGGGCGTCCCGGCGGGCGGGACCGCCTGCTGCGGCACCCGTAACGGTCGGTCCGGATCGACGGGTACGGTCGCCAGCAGCGCCGGCCCGAAACCACGCAGGCAGTGGCCGATCGCCTCGGGCAGGGTCCGCCACGGCGGTGGATCGGCGGGGCCGAGCGCCGCCTCGGGGTCGACGATCTCGACCTGCCAGCGGGTTCCGAGTGCGAGCCGGGGATCATTCGCGTTGTGCCGGTGGTCGGCGACGGTGACCTGGACCGCCAGGCCGAGGCCGTTGACGAGCCGGACGAGGCCGGCCAGCGTCGGGACGTCGCCGGGTAGGGCGGCGTAGTGCCCGAGGACAACCAGCCATGGCGCGTACGACCGGTTCACCAGTGCCGCCGCCTCGATCCGGTGCCGGTGCTCGACGGGCAGGTCCGGCCGCCAGTCGTACGGCAGCGGGATGGTGAGTTCGCCGTCCGGGTCGGGTGGCCGTTCCGGGGTGAAGACCTCACGCAGGGTCGGCGGTGCCGCGTCGACCCGGGCGGCCAGGTCGGCCAGGACCGGCCCGAGCGCGATCCGCCAGCCGGTGCCGTCCGGGGTGACCGCCGGCGGCACCGATCCGGGTACGACACTCGCCGAGGCGACCGCACCGGTGTCGAAGTTGCCGACGGTCAGGACGAGCTGGGCCCGGCGCCGGCCGTACCCGTGACACTCCCGGCACGGCCTGGCGACGATGTTCGGCTCAGGTGTCATCGCCGCCCGCCCGGTGGTCAGGGAGGTCGTCGTCGGGTCCGGGGCCGCCGGGTCGGCTGGTCCGGAAGCAGTCGCCGAGGTGGCCGGCCTTCAACGGGCAGCGCCGGCCGCCGTCGAGCCGCCGGTCGCAGAAGACCTGGTGCTGGGTGGCCTGCTCGTCCTCCGTGGAAACGGTTGTCTCGCCGGGCGACAGCTCGGGCAGGAAGTGCAGCGACCGGGTGAGGGTGCGCGCCAGCAACTGCGCCGAGTCGAGGTTTCGGCTGCTCACGGTGAGGTGGATGACGTACCGCCTCACGCGGACACCTGCGATCGGTAGCGGGACTGCCAGTCGCGCAGCGCGTTCTTGATCCGGACGTTCTCCTCCTGGGTACGCGCCAACTCGCCGCGCAGCGCCAGCAACTCGTTGGCGACCTGGTGCAGGAAGCCGCGTACCTCGGTCGGGTCGAGTCCGCGCCGGGCGAGGTTGAACTGCCGGTGACGTACCTGCGATTCGCTGATCGGTCGGCGGCTCGCCGACCAGTAGTAGCTGGCGGGTGCATTCGACGGCAGCGTGCGGGGCGGTGGTGGCGGGCTGGACCGGAAGAGTCTGAGCAGTCTGCGCATGGGTGAGCACCTTCCGACGAGGTGGGAGAGGTGGTCCGGCCGGTGGTAGGGGACACCGGCCGGACCACCCGCCCTGCGAGCGCAGCCGGGCGGCAGTACGACCACAGAGCTGCCTACGGGCGGCCGGGACGGTGCGTTTCGGGTGTACGCCCCGCCCCGACCATGCCGCCTTCAGCCGGATTGCCGAACCAACTGGAGAGCGACAAGGAGCAACCTACTACAGCAACTATAGTAGGTCTATGGATAGAAGGAGATTCCCGCTGTAGTTATTGCAGTTACTCCAGTAGGTCAGGCATGATCAGGGTGCCGAACCAACTGGAGACACCCCATGCCCACACAGGAGCCGACGTTCCGACGGATCGTCAACGAGATCAGCGAGAAGATCAGAAGTGGGGAGATGGCGCCCGGGACCAAGCTGCCGTCAACGAGTGAGTTGGCTGACATCTACGACACGAGCACCGGGACGGTCTACCGGGCGCTCTCGCTGCTGCATGACCGGGACCTGATCATCGGTCAGCCAGGTCGGGGCACGTACGTGGCAGACCACTCGGGCAAGTAAGGCGAGGGGCACCCGCCCTGCTTGCTGGCGTTCGTCACGCGTGATCTTCATTCGGACAGCACCGCCGGTGCTTGCCGGGCGACTGCTGCTTCTGACGATCTTGTCAGATCGGGCCGCTAACTTTACGAGCCATGCCTGTTCTCGCCAGCTACTTCCAGATCTCGGACGCGATCCTGGCGGACGTCGAGTCTGGGACGTACCGGCCGGGTGACCGACTTCCGTCGATCGCCGAGCTGTGTCAGCGATACCACGTCAGCGCGTCCACGATCAACCTCGTCAACGTTCGACTCGAGGCGCTTGGCGTCATCGATCGGCGGCAGGGTAAGGGTGTCTTCGTGACGGATCCGGCAACGTGGCTGCGGAAGCCGGGGCAAGATCCGAACCTTTGAACAGAAACCGTCGTTGGCGCGACGGTTTCTGTTCAAGATCTGAGATCTTGGTCGGGCGACGGGTGTCGCGAAGCCGCATGTGACGCATTTGCGGCAGTTGTCGGGGCGACGCTCGGTCAAGATCGACGGCTGTGTCCTTCTCCGTACCGCGTCGCCGAGCGGAACGGCCTCCCCCGGCCGACAACGCCGACGAACTGACCTGGCTGCTCTTCCGGCAGGAGGGCGTACTCACCCGCAATCAGGCGTGTCGACTCGTGGGCGAGTCGGCGCTGCGGCACCGGGTACGTACGGGGCGCTGGCAGAAGGTGCATCGGAGCGTGTACGTCGCCCACAACGGGCCGGTCACTGGTGAACAAAAACTGTGGATCGCTGTCCTCGCCGGCGGTCCGCAGTCGTTTCTCGCCGGGATGACGGCGGCGATCAGATGCGGGTTGACGGGGTTCCGCAGCGAAGGTGTCCACCTGCTCCGGCCCGTCGGGCTGTCCAGCGCAACCCCACCACCTTGGGTGGTCGTGCACCGCACCACCACCCTTTCCAACGACGACGTCAACCGGAACGGGCTGCCGCCGTACACCACCAACGCGCGGTCGCTGGTCGACGCCGCTGCCTGGGCCGGCAGTGACGACACCGCTCGGGCGATCATCGCCGCCGGTTTCCAGCAGCGGTTGGTCGGCGTCGACGACGTGCATCGGGTGGCGTACAAGATGCCCAGCCTGCGGCGTCGGGCGCTCATCCTGGCCACCGCCAACGACGCCCGGGGTGGTTCGGAGTCGCTGTCGGAGCTTCGCTACCTCCGGGCCGCCCGGCGGGCGGGACTGCCCGAGCCGAGCCGGCAGCACCGACGGCGGGACGCCTCCGGGCGACTCCGTTACCTCGACGTCTACTACGAGCAGTTCGGAGTGCATGTCGAAATCGACGGCGGCCAGCATCTCGACGTACGCCAGCAGTGGGCCGACATGCGGCGACAGAACGAGGTGTGGATCGGCGGCGACAGGGTCCTGCGCTTTCCAGCCTGGCTCGTGAGGGAACGCCCGGACGAGGTGATCGCGCAGGTACGCCGAGCTCTGCTCGCTGCCGGCTGGCCCGGATGACTCGTCCGCGCCTCAGGACCGGTGGACCCGCACGGCGACCCAGTCGACACGGTCGTCGTAGTCGACCTGCACCAGGACGGTGTCGTTCCGACCGGTCGCGATGATCAACCCCACCCGGCCGCCGGCAATGGTGTGCGCGGCGAGGCGACGCCCTGGCGAACCGGCCGACCACCGTTGACGACGGACCGGAGGCGGCCGAGACGCGGTAGGCGGCATCCCCGGTCGAGGTAGGGGTGAGCGCCTGGCAGTGAGGGCCCGGTCATGTTGCCAGGCCTCCCCGCTGACGGCATGCGCCGGTGGGAGGCGGAGACAACCGCTCCTCGTCCGGCCGGCGCGGTCCCCGGCGGCGGCGAGGGTGGTCAGTGCCGCCCGACGAGGTCGCCCACCTCGGTCCGGGACGAGACGCCCAGCTTCCGTAGTATGTTCGAGACGTGGACGGCTGCGGTCTTCGGTGAGATGTAGAGGCGCCGGGCCAGCTCGGTGTTGGTCAACCCGTCGCTGATCAATACCGCCACTTCCCGCTCGCGGGGGGTGAGGGCGGTCGGACCGGTGACGGTGGGTGCCGCGTCGACCGGCGCCATGCCCAGCTGAGCGCGGGCCTGGGCGAGCTGGACCACCCGCCAGCCACGCCATGCGGCCAGCAGGGGGGCGGCCGCCTCCACCTGCGCGGTGGCCTCCTCGCGCCGGTCGTCGGAGAGCAGACAACGGGCGGCGCCGACGCGTACGGTGCCGCGGGTCGCCGGCTCCAGGACGTGGGCCTCGGCGATGGACAGGTAGCCGGCCAGCGCCTCGGCGTGCTGGCCGCGCGCCTCCGCGAGCTGGGCGTCGACGAGTGTCCGGTAGGCGTCCCACAGGTCGGGGTCGAGGAGCGCGGTGGCCAGCTGGTCGAGCCGGTGCGCCGGCAGGCCGAGATACAGCGCGGCGGAGATCAGGTCGTGGGCCTGTTCACCGCTGCGCCACGTCTGCTCGGGCAGGGCCGTGATGAGTGCTTCCAGGCTCGCCTCGGCGCGCGGGAGGTCGCCGCGACGGCAGGCGAGGTGGAACGCGAGTCCGGGAATCATGGCCGGCGGGTTGTGGGGTAGCGCCGCCAGGTCGGTGACGAGCTGTGCGACCTGGTCCAGCTCGCCGGCCTCCAGGTAGAGCCCGGCGAGGAAGACCCCGTGGGAGTCGGCCCAGCGGCCCGGGCGCCGGTAGTTGCGGTCCTGTTCGCGCCCCTCCTCCAGCGCCGCGATCGCGGCGCACAGGTCGCCGGCCCGCAACGCGAGCCGGGCTCGGCCCTTGAAGTACGTGGCCACCGCGAGTGACTCGAAGCCGGCTCGCTCAGCGTCGACCCGCATCCGTTCCAGTGTCGCCGCGTGCTCGGCCGGCGACGTCGGTGGCGCACCGTGCACCAGGGTGTTGAGGGCGCGGGCGGCCAGCACCCACTCGCCCGCCTCTTCGGCCTCGTCAACGAGAGCGGACAGGATCTTGCAGCCCTCGGCGGCGGTCTGCGGGCGCTCGGTGAGCGTCGAGCCCTTCTCGATCAGCGCGGCCAGGCGGATGGCCGGCAGGTCGAATTCGTCCGCCAGCGCCAGCGCGCGGTCGGACCAGAGCAGCGCGGCGTTGAGATCGTCGCGCAGGTACGCCGACTGGGCGATCGCGGTCATCGCCCGCGCCTGGTCGGCGCCGGGCGGGAGCTGCGCGATCAGGGTCCCGATGTCGTGCGTCAGGGCGCGCATCCTGTCGGTCTCGTGGGACTCCCACGCGATGCGGACCAGGAGGTACAGCGACTCGGCCCGGTCGGTCGTGCTGTCGGCGAGGTCACGCCAGCGCAGGCCGTACCGCAGCGCGTCGTCGAGCAGTCCGGCCAGCCACGCCGCCCGGGCTGCGGAGGCGAGCAGGTCGGTGTCGTCGGGCACCTCGTCGAGGCCCGTCTCCGCCAGTTGCAGGGCCTGGTAGGCGGAGCCGATGGAGAGGTAGAGCGCGGTGCCGCGGCGGGCCGCGGCGATCATGTCGTCGTACCGGCCGGCGCCGCGGGCGTGGTGCGCCACCATGGCGGGGTCGGAGGCGCCGCCGCGCAGGAGTACGTCGAGCGCCGTCTCGTGCAGCCGGCGGCGCTGCCGGCCGAGCATCTGGTCGGCGATCGCCTCGCGCACCAGCGCGTGCCGGAACGCGAACTCGTCATCGCCGGACTCGACGAGGACGCCCCGGGTGACCAGGTCCCGCAGCACGGCGATGAGCTCGTCCTCGCCCACAGCGGTTACCTCGGCGAGCAGGTCGAACGGGATGCGGTGGCCGAGCACGGTGGCCGCCTCGACGATGCGGTGGCTGACCGGATCGAGGTCGTCGACCTGGCGGCGTAGCACGTCGGCGAGGCTCCACGGCAGCGGTTGCTCGACCAGCGCCTCCACGTCGTATCCGGGCAGCGCGCGGAGCAACTCCTCCAGGAAGAACGGGTTGCCGCCGGTGCGGTGGTGCAGCGCCGTGACGGCGCGCAGCGGCGCCGGAGCGCCGGTGGCCGCCGCCAGCAACGCCGCGGTCTGCGAGGGGGTGAGCCGATCCAGGCGTACGTGGGTGACGGTGTGCCGGCGTTCCATCCGGGCCAGCAGGCCGGCCACCGGTTGGCGGCGGGTCACCTCGCCCGGCCGGTACGTTCCGATGAGTAGCCGTGGCCCGCGCTGGTCGGCGATCCGCTCGAACAGCGCCGCGCTCTCCGAGTCGGCCCAGTGCAGGTCCTCGAAGACGATGACCGCAGGGGAGTCGCCGATCAGGTCCGCCAGGATGGCGAGGCCGGTGTGCAGGCGCTCGACCGGGCTGCGCTGCGGGTCCGCGAGCGCCGCAAACTGCTCCTCGTCGACCTCCGGACGGCCGTCGATGGCGTCCAGGAGCATCTCGTACGGCCGGGACAGCGAGCTGGGTTCCGCTTGACCGACCAGCACCACGGTCTCCGCCGGCACGGTTGTCAGGAGCTCGTGTACCAGCCGGGTCTTTCCGATGCCCGGCTCGCCCGCGATGATCGCGACCGCCGGGTCACGTGCCGAAGCGAGCTGCGCCAACCGGCGCAGCTCGCTCTCCCGCCCGATCATCACTGGGCTGGCACCGCCGCGGATGGTTCGCACGACGCCAGGGTACTGGTGGGCTGCCCGCGGACGGCCAGCGTGTTACGTGCGCGGCGGGCCCGGCGCGCGCTGGTGAGCAGGCGCTCCCGGTCGGCCTCGGCGATCAGCGAACGGCGACGCTCGTTTGCCAGAACCAGCATCGTGTCCGGGTAGTTCATCATGGTTTGTCTCCTTGTCACCGCTGATGGATCAATCATCGGTTGACAAGGGCGCTGTCACATCGGAAGCGTCTACCTATCTTCGCTGGTCAGCGGGCTTTAGCAGAGTGCGTGGGTCGCCTAGGTATACCTAGGCGAGGCAGAACTCGTTGCCCTCGACGTCCTGCATCAGCAGGCACGACTCGTTCTCCTCGTCGGCGAGCAGTAGTTTTCCGCGTACCGCGCCGAGCGGGACCAGTCGTGCGCATGCGGCCTCAAGTGCGGCCAGGCGCTCCTCACCCACGAGCCCGGTGCCGACCCGCACGTCAAGATGCAGCCGATTCTTGACGACCTTGCCTTCGGGCACGCGCTGGAAGTACAGCCGTGGGCCCACACCGGTGGGGTCGACGCAGGCGAACGCGGAACCCTGACGCTCGGGCGGCAACGTGCGGTCGTAATCGCCCCAGGTGGCGAAACCCTCCGGTGGCGGCGGTACGACGTACCCCAACGCCTCACACCAGAAGCGGGCGACGCGCTCAGGTTCTGCGCAGTCGAACGTGACCTGGAACTGCTTGACCCCTGCCATCGGTCCACCAGAGGGGCGGGCTCTCCCGTCGTCTCCACGGGGCTCACCCGGCAGGCCCTCACTAGTCTCCGGTGGGTGAAGGAGATCGTGACGTATCTGGAGATGACCGCCCGCGACCAGTTCACCCCGGCCGACCCGGTACCTGGCCTGGCGCTGGAACCCCTGGACCGGGACTCACCGTTGGTCGTCCAGTTGCAGGTCAGGATCGGTGCGCCGTACGGCTGGAAGTCCGCGAGCCGGACGGGAGAGGAGTGGACCGCCTGGTTCGCCGGATACCCGCACCGGATGTTCTGGCTGTTGTCGTTCGACGGTGAGCCCGCGGGCCTGGTTCTCTACGATCTCCACCCTGGCGACGAGGTGGAGATCGAGACCTTCGGGCTGGTGCCGGAGTTCGTCGGTCGGCGCCTGGGCGGGTACGCGTTGACTCTCGGGATCCAGCGGGCCTGGGACCTGACTCCCACGGTGGAGAGGATCTGGCTGCACACGTCGTCGTTGGACCACCCCCACGCCCTGCCCAACTATCACCGGCGAGGTTTCCGCACCTTCAGGACAGCAGAAGGCGAACGCGTCTGACCGAGGACGTACGTGGTCATGCCGTCGACCTGGCGCCCCGGGTATCAGCGGGACAGGTCGACGGTATGACATCGGAGATCGGGGGTCGTCGTCAGCCCGGAAGGGTCAGCTGTGCCGGGGTCGATCGTGGGGTGGTGGTGCCGTCCCCGAGCTGGCTCCTGCGGTGTGACATCTTCGCGTGGGCCCTTCGGCGGGGCCAGACGCCCGGAGGAAACCGGGACCCGGCGTGTTTCGCAAGCAGTGACCAGGACGATCACCTGCGAGTGGATTCGTCTGTCTCTGGTTCCGGGTTGGTGAAGTAGGCGGCAGTTTCCGCGTCTGCCGGGTAGTACGACTCGATGGCGACCTCGTCCAGGGTGATGTCCATCGGGGTGCCGAACGTGGTGATGGTGGAGAAGAGCCGCAGCTCTCGTCCGGAGACGCGCAGGATCATCGAGATCAGCACATCGCCGTCGATCCGCTGGCCTGCCATGTCCTCTGGTTCGGGCGCCAGCAGTTCCTCGTAGAGTGCGGTGAGCTCCGGGTCGGAAGCCGTGGCGAGCTGGCGGTTGATCCGGGCGCGGAACACCGCACGCACGTCGGCCAGGTTGACGACCATCGGAGCGAACCCGCGCGGGTCCAGGCCCAGGCGTACGAGGTTGACCGGTGGACGCAACAGGTCGGGGTGCACCTGTGCAAAGAACGGGTCGACCGCGCGGTTGGTCATTACGATGTTCCACCGGCGGTCGAAGACCAGCGCGGGATACGGTTCGTGCGCGCGAAGCACCCGCCGGACCGCGTCGTGGGCGGCCGACAGTGCGTGGTCGTCGAGCGGACGCTCGGCGTACCGGGGTGCGAAGCCCGCGGCGAGCAGGAGCCGGTTGCGGTCGCGCAACGGCACGTGGAGCTGGTCCGCGAGTCGGAGGATCATGTCGGCGCTCGGTCTGGTCTTGCCGGTCTCGACCAGGCTGACGTGACGAGCCGAGACGTCGGCAGCGATCGCAAGGTCCAGTTGGCTGATTCCTCGGCGGTGTCGCCACTGTCGCAACAGTTCTCCGACCGTGTACATGAGACGGAGCGTACGCACCGTGCAGCCGATTGCCATGAAATCCGATTTCATCGACAACGCCGGCCGGCACGGAAACACTCTGTCCATGACCACCGAGAACATGGCGATCGTCCAACGCGCGCTGGCGGGACTGATCGAGACGAGGAATGCCGATGCGGTTGCGCCGTTCCTGAGCGAAGACTTCGTCCACCACCGACCCGGGTCGACCACGTCGACCAAGACGGAGTGGCTCGCCGCCGTCGGCGCCGCGCTGGTGCCGCTCGCCCGAATGCAGGTCGAAATTCACCAGATCCTGGCCGACGGTGACCATGTCGTGGTGCACTCGCGGCGGTGGCTCCCGGAGACGGGACCGGAAATCGCCGTCGTCGACATCTGTCGCCTCGACGGCGGGCTGATTGTCGAGGCTTGGGAAATCATCGAGCCGGTAGCGCAGGTTGCCGCCAATCTGGTGTGGTGGGACGCGGTCCGCGCTGACCCGGCGCCTGCCGCCTCCGACCCGCACCTGGCCCACCACGCCGTCCCTTCCTGACGATCGACGACGGTCGGCGCCGATCGCGGTACCGCACCGGAGCCGTGTTCGCGGTCCTCCACCAGGAGCCGCTGCTCTCTCCGGACTATCCGAGCATCGACCGCCACACGGATTGGTGTGGCGGTCGATGTCCCTCTCGGATCACGCGGCGATCTGTTGGCCCGATCTCTCGCGTGCGGCGTGGCGCCGCCCTGGCCGGATCCGGGTGACCTTGATGCGGTGTCACTCGCAGAAGACCTGCACCTTGGCCTCGGCCTGGTCGACGTCGACGATGACGTCGTCGAGGTGCTCGATGAGGTCATCGAGGTGCTGCGGCTTGAGCTGGGTGAGGTCGATCGGCACCCCGGACTTGTGCAGCTGCGCGTTGACCTGGGTGAGTGCCTGCGGAGGGACGAGGCTGGTGAGTCGGACACCGGCGCGCAGCAGCTGCAGCGGGACGCGGATGTTGATCCGGCCCGCCCCGTCGCCGCTGAAGTCGTCCTCCGAGCTGACCACCACCCGCAGGTACTTCGGGCGGGACTTCGGGGTGGAGGTGCTTCCCGGTGACGCCTCGGGCTGCTGCCGGGCGAGGGCGTCGATCAGCCGTTCGGCCTCGTCCGCGGTGATCTTTCCTTCGGCGAGCATCTGCAGGATCTGGCGACGCTGCTCGTTCATCTCTCTACTCCCCCTCTGAGTCATCTGACGCTTACCAGCACGGCGGTACGGCCGTACTCCATCTCGAACCGGGTACCGGGCAGCGCGCACAGCAGGCGCCCGGTGCCGCGCAGCGCGCCCACCGGGCTGACCCGGAAGACGAGGCAGGCGACCAGTCCGGCCAACACGACGAGCAGCAGCAGCGGCGAGAGCACCAGAGCCACCGGCAGGACCGGGACGTACAGTCGCAGCCAGCGGCCGTTGCGGCGACGTTGGCGGTACGTCACCAGCTGCGGCATCATCGCGACCTCTCCAACTCGGCCAGTGCCTCCTGGACGCTGAGCTCGCCCCGCCGCAGGCGGTCGACCACGTCGGCGCCGGTGGGCGCCGGGTCGGTGTCGACGAAGTCGAGCTGCTCGGCGATCCGGTTCAGCCGGGACTTGATCGTCGGGTAGCTCACCCCGAAGATCCGCTCCATCTCCTTGATCGAGCCGTGTGCGCGGACGAACGAGGCGACAAAAACCTGGTCGTCGACGCTGAGCTGGGCCAACTGCGGCGGCTCGAACTGGCCCTCGATCGCGACGCCACTGCCGGCGAGGCGGACCCGCTCGACCACGAACGGCTGCCCACGCGTCAGTTCCGTCAGCTCCTGCCAGTCCACCCTCGGCCTCCCTCGCTCGTCACCACGACCGTGATTCATTTGTACTTTGAGTTTTTCAAGGTGTCAACGAGTAGGCTTTAATTTTCTTAAGATCTGGCTGGCTGTCGGGTTGCTGGGGATCCAGGCGCGAAGAGCTGACGGCAGCGGTCAGGATCTGACCGGAAGCGGTGTGAGGCTCTCCGGCATGAACAGTGAAATGCTGCTCCCGCAGGGGGCGGTGCCGGGGGCCGGCGCCGCGCTCAACCCGTTCGTGATCGTGGACGACGCGGCTGGCCTCGTCAGCTTCGTCTCCGAGGTCTTCGACGTCCCGGAGACCGCCGAGGCGAGGACTCCGATGCCCGACGGCAAGCTGATCCATGCCCAACTGCGCCTCGGCAGCGTCGACCTGATGGTCGCCGACCGGCTCGACGGCTGGCCGGCGCGGCCCGGTCTGCTCCAGGTGTGGGTCCGCGACGTGGCGACGGTGCTGCGGCGGGCCAACGCCCACGGTGCCACCACCGTCACCGAGCCGACGCCGTTCTACGGCGAGTCGACGCTCGGCAGGATGCTCGATCGCTGGCAGAACCTCTGGTGGCTCTGGGCGCCGGCGCCGGGTCAGCCCGATCCGACACCCGACTGGGACGGCGGTTCGGACGTCGTCTTCAGCACGCTGGACAAGACCCTCCGGTCGTTGGCGACCTGAACCAGACCCCACCGTCGTGATCGGCCGCAGGGGGCACCGCGCGATTCTCCGGCCGGTGCCACGTCCGCCATCTCACGATTCGTGATGATCTCCGGTCGGGGGTCGTGCATGGTCATGCCGTCGACCTGGCCGCCGCGAAAACTGTCAGCGGCGCAGGTCGACGGCATGGCGTCAGAAACCGGTGCGGGTGGTGGTCGGCTCTACAAAGTCACCTGAGCCGGCGCCGACCGCTGGGTGGTCGTGCCGTCGCCGAGCTGTCCGGCGGTGTTGTTGCCCCAGCACCAGAGGCTGCCGTCGGTGCGGAGCCCGCAGGTGTGGTGGCTGACGACAAAGCCGACGTTCCATGTGGTGGCCGTACCGGCCCGGGTGGGGGCGTACCGGTGGGTGGTGGTGCCGTCGCCGAGCTGTCCGGCGGTGTTGTTGCCCCAGCACCAGAGGCTGCCGTCGGTGCGCAGCGCGCACGACGAGTCCTGACTGGAGTTGACCCTGGTCCAGGTGGTGGTGCTGCCGACCTGGACCGGTGAGGTCTGGACGCCGCCGGTGACCCCCACCTGCCCGTACCCGTTCTCGCCCCAGCACCACAGCGTGCCGTTGGTGCGGGTGGCGCAGGTGTGGGCGTACCCGGCGGTCACGCCCGCCCACGACGTCAGGGTGCCGACCTGCGACGGTGTTGTCCGGTAGCTCAGGATGCCGAGACCGAGCTGACCGTTCGAGCTGTCACCCCAGCACCAGAGGGTGCCGTCGGTGCGGGTGGCACAGGTGTGTACGAAGCCGGTCGTGACGTTCGCCCAGGTGGTCGCGGTGCCGACCTGGACCGGGGTCCGGGCGGTGGAGACGGAGGTGCCGACCCCCAGCTGTCCGTTGCGGTTGTAGCCCCAGCACCAGAGGGTACCGTCGACCCGGATGCCGCAGGCGTGACTGTCGCCGGCGCTGACCCTCGCCCAGGTGGTCGCGGTGCCGACCTGGACCGGGGTGGTCCGGTTCGTGGTGGTGCCGTCGCCGACCTGGCTCCGGCGGTTGCTGCCCCAGCACCACAACGTGCCGTTGGTCTGCACCCCGCACGTGTAACTGGTGCCGGCGTCGATCGCCGCCCAGGTGGTCGCGGTGCCGACCTGGACCGGGGTGGTCCGGTTCGTGGTGGTGCCGTCGCCGACCTGGCCGTAGAAGTTGCTGCCCCAGCACCAGAGTGATCCGTCGGAGCGGATCGCACAGGTGTGTGCGTAACCGGCGGCGACACTGACACTGGGCTCGGCGGCAGCGACGGCAGATGGGGCCTTCGCTGCGTCCCCCTCGGCGGGCCTGGCGCCGGCGGCGGCCGGGCCGGCGGTGAGCCCGATCGCGAGTACGACGATTCCGGTGACCGTCGTCGCCGCGCCGAGGGCGGCTCTCGCCGGACGCCGCCACCGGGCTCGCAGCCAGCCGTCCTGATGTTCGTCCATGTACTGTTCTCCCCAAATGACGTCGATGCCCTGAACGGTGGAGGTGGCGCTGCCCTGGCTGGTCTCCCGGCGACCAACCAATTCATAGCATCGACCTCGATCGATGACCAGGGTAATGTCGAATCGGGTGAGAGGTGGCGTCGTTCGGCTGATTCGTGTGACGTACGACATGTCGCGCGGCACGATCGCGGTGATTGAGCGGTCGGCGGTTCGGTGTCGCTGTCACCGGCGTCGGTACGCCAGCCAACCCATCGCGACGAACCATGCGTGGACCTCCAGGATGCCGGCGCGCTGGACGAGTCCGGCAATGCCGTGTTCGGCGCCGTCGGCGGTGGGCTGGAAGACCAGGAAGAAGCCGACGAGCAGTACCAGGGTGAGTGGGCTGCCGAGCAGTAGCCGGCTGCCGAACCGGCGCCAGCCGGGGACGCGGCGCAGGTGGAGGCCGGCGAGCAGGAAACCGACGATCGGGGCGCCGAGCGCCAGGACAAAGCCCAGCGTGTGCGGCATGACCGCTTCGAGGTCGAAGACCCCGCAGACCGCCTGACCCACCCCGCTGCAGGCGAGCAGCACGAAGGCGGCGCGGTGCGGAGCCAACCGCCCGGCGGTGGTGGTGGCGCGGAAGACGCCGACGAGGCCGGCGACCAGCATCAGGCCGGTGACGACGAAGGCCGTGTTCATGTACGGCGCGGTGGCGCCCATGCCGAGACCGCTGATCGGCTGACTGATCGGCGAGTAGTCGGTGAACCGGTGGTCGAACAGGGTGTAGCCGGTGCTGACGAAACCGAGGATCAGCCAGCTGAGGGTGAACAGGACCGGGCCGAGTACGGCGCCGAGGGCGAGTCGTCGGGCTGTCGGGTCAGCGGGGCGGGGGGTGTCGGTGGAGGGCGCCGACAGTGTTGTAGTCATAGAATGACTATACATTTTATGGCCATGATTGTGTCAACGTTAGGCTCGACGGGTGTCCACGCCGCGCCGCTCGGTCCTCGCCCTTGCCCTGCTCTCGATGCTCGTCGAGGAGCCGATGCACGCGTACCGGATGCAGCAGCTGATCAAGGAACGTCGTAAGGACGACGTGGTCAACGTGAGCCAGCGCAACAGCGTCTACCAGACCATCCAGCGCCTGGTCCGGGACGGCCTCGCGGAGATCGGATCGACCGAACGCGCCGACAACCGGCCCGAGCGCACGATGTACCGGATCACCGACGCCGGCCGGGCGACGCTGACCGAGTGGTTGCGCGCCATGCTGTCGACCCCGGCGGCGGAGTACCCGGAGTTCCCCGCCGCGCTGTCGTTCCTGCCGAACCTCAGCCCGGCGGACGCGGTCGCCGCGCTGACCACCCGCGTCGCGCGGCTGGAGGAGCAGTTGACTGTTCTCGATTCGGAGATCGCCCAGGTCGCCGACTTCCTGCCCAGGCTGTTCGCGGTCGAGTCCGAGTACCGGCGCACTGTTGTGGCGGCCGAGCTGGCGTACGTCCGGGAGCTGGTCGAGGAGCTGCGGGCGGAACGGATCACCTGGCCGTTCGTCGACGGCGCCCCGGTCTGGCCCGGCTGACTGCGGATCACCGGCTGGGCGGCGCCGGATCGCCGGATCGCCGGGGAGCGGGTGCGGCGGTCGTCGTCGGCACGACGATCTGCGCACCAACTCTGCGGGCGGATCCGGGTGCGGTGTCGGGAAGTGGGCGGTGACGGATCGACGACAGCCGACGCGCCGATCGCCGGCCATGATCGGCGCCCGTGTCCTTCTCCGCGATACCCCGACGTCGGGCCGAACGCCCGGTTCCGGCCGACAGCGCCCACCTGTCCGGAGACGAGGTGAACCGGAACGGGTTGCCGCCGTACACCACAAACGCCCGGTCGCTGGTCGACGCCGCCGCCTGGGCCGGCAGCGACAACACCGCCCGGGCGATCATCGCCGCCGGCTTCCAGCAACGGCTGGTCGGCGCCGACGACGTACACCGGGTCGCACAACACCGCCCCACCCTGCGCCGACGTGCCCTGATCCTGGCCAGCGCCGACGACGCCCGGGGCGGGTCGGAGTCGTTGGCGGAACTGCGCTACTTCCGGGCCGCCCGGCGGGCGGGACTGCCCGAGCCCAGTAGGCAGCACCGGCGCCGGGACTCGTCCGGGCGAGTCCGTTACCTGGACGTGTACTACGAACAGTGGGGGGTGCACGTCGAGATCGACGGTGGCCAGCATCTTGACGTACGCCAGCAGTGGGCCGACATGCGACGACAGAACGAGGTCTGGATCGGCGGCGACCGGATCCTGCGCTTTCCCGCCTGGCTCGTCAGGGAGCGCCCGGACGAGGTGGTCGCGCAGGTACGCCGCCGGCTGGCCCGGCTGACCGGCGCGCCGGATCGCCGCGAAGCTGGTGCGGAAATCGTCGCCGGAGTGACGACAGCCGCACCAGCTTCGCTACTGGGCGGCTCTGTACCTGCTGCGGCTCGGTGCACCGGAGCACGGCCGGCGGTTCCTCACCACCGCCGAGGCCCTGGTCCGAAGCGGCCGGCCCGAATGTTCGCTGACAGCGTCTAGGTTCCGGTCACCGTGCCCGGCACGCTGGGACCATGCGAACGGTGATCAACGCGGACGGTCGGATGCTGGCGGTCGAGGAGTACGGCGACCCGGACGGCACTCCGGTCCTCTACGTCTGTGGCAGCCCGATGAGCCGGCTCGCCCGCCACCCCGACGACCGGCTCTTCAGCGGGCTCGGGATCCGGCTGATCACGTACGACCGGCCGGGTTTCGGCTGTTCCACACCACAGCCGGGACGTCGGGTGGTGGACGCGGCCGACGACATCGCGACCATCGCCGACGCGCTGGCATTGGACCGTTTTCCGCTCTTCGGGGTCTCCGGCGGCGGGCCGCACGCGCTGGCGTTCACCGCCCGACACGGCGACCGGGTGGTCCGGGCCGCCGTGCTGGCCAGCCTCGCACCCCGGGACGCCGAGGGTCTGGAGTGGACGGACGGAATGATGGACGGCAACCGGGCCAGTGCCGAGGCGGCGCTGCAGGGCGCCGAGGCGGTGGAGAAACACCTCGCCGCGACCACCGGTGCGGTGGATCCGCTCGCCCTGCTGCCCCCGACCGACCAGGCGATCCTCGCCCGCCCGGAGATCGGCGCGATGCTCCGGGCCGCGTTCGCCGAGGCGGTACGGCCGGGGCCCGCCGGCTGGGCGGGCGACATACTCGCCTTGTTCGGCCTGCCGTGGGGCTTCGACCCGGCGACGATCAGCCGACCGGTACGACTGTGGCACGGCGAACTCGACGCGGCGGTGCCGGTCAGCCACGGCCGTTGGCTGGCGGCCCGGATCCCCGGCGCCCAGCTGCGGACCCGACCCGACGTCGGGCACGCCGGCCACTTCGACGCCACCCCGGCGGTGCTGGAGTGGCTGGTTGGCGCCGAGAGCTGAGACCTACCGGCGGCACCGCCGGGGCGGGAGCGTGCGTCAGCGGCGGGTCCACTTCTGGTGCAACGCACCGTTGTTGCAGGTCCACTGCTGGATCGGAGTGCCGTTCGCGGAGCCCTCGTCCAGCGCGTCGAGGCACATCCCGCTGTGCGCGTTGACGAGCTGGCGCTGGCTGTTCAGGGTGAACTTCTGGGCCGGGGTGTTGTTGCAGGTGGTGAGCTGGATCGTCGCCCCGTTGCTGGCCGACGCGGCGAGGACGTCCATGCACCGGCCGCCGAGCCGGATGCTGCCGTCGGACTGGAAGGTCCAGCGTTGGTTCCGGGCCCGACCGTCGCCGCAGTCCCACAGCCGCAGCCAGACCGGGTCGACCGAGTCGGGGTTGGCGACGTCCAGGCACCGGTTGCTCGCCACGCCGACGAGCTGGTAGCCGGAGACCCGGGGCGAGTTGCTCGGCTTCACCGGCGGCGGGTCCGCCGGCGCGGTCGTCGGCGGGGCGCTGCTGTCACCCGGACCGCCGTCGACTCCCGCCGCCGGCCGGAAGCCGTCGACGACCTTCCGGAACGCGCCCTCGCTGGTGGACCAGGAGGACTCGGGGGTCGACCAGACGATGGTGTAGCCCTGTTGTTTCCCGGTGACGAAGGTGCGCTGACGTACGTGCACCACCTGGTCGCTGCCGTTGGTGTGCTGCCACTCCCAGTCGGCGGCGCTCAGCTGGTAGTTCACCGCGACGATCCGGATCCGTCGGTAGTCCCGGTACGTGCCGTCGGACGGCAGCGTCTTCTCCTGCGCGGTCACCTCGGCCACCGGGTCCGTACGAGGGGTGTTCGTCCGGCTGACCACGAGTACCCGGTCTCCGTCCGGTTCCCGGAACTCGACCCGGCCGTTGCGCCGGACGATCTGCCACTCCTTCGGTGCGGGCAGGCTGAATCCGCTGGCATCCCGGTAGGTGGACCAGCTCAGCTGGGCCGGTGCTCCGCCGTTCGGCCCGGCGCCGGGGGGATCGGTCGGTGCGGGTTCCGGAGCGCCGCTCGGTGACTCCGCCCAGAGACCGGCGTCGTCCTCCGGCTGCCGGGTGGCCAGTGGGATGCCGATCCCGATGCCGAGTACCAGCAGCAGGACGGTCACCGCACCGACCAGCCAGGCGGGGCGCAGCCGCCGGGAGGGCACCTCGCGCCCCGTCCCGCCGGCCGGTCCGGCTGGCGTCGGTCCCGTCGCCGCCAAGCCCGTCGCCGCCGACCCGGCAGGCGTCGGTTCGGAGGCGGGGGCCGGGCGCGACGTACCGGCACTTCCGGGGTACGGCGTACCGGCCGGTGGGGTGGGGTACCGGGTGGTGGGCAGCGGCGGGTCGACGTACCGCAGCTCGACCCGGGCGGCGCCGTCGGTGGACGTCGCCCCGGTGGGCCGGGTCGTGGTCGGCAGCGTGGTCGGCACCTCGACGGTCGCCGCGGTCAACGCCAGGGTGCCGGGGGCGGTCGCCACTGCCGGTACGGCACCGGAGGCCACCTGGCGGAGCAGCTTCTCGACGGTGTCGGCGTCCATCCGCTCGGCCGGGTCCTTGCGGAGCAGGCCCGCCAGCACGGGCGCCAGCGGGCCGGCGTGCCGCGCCACCGGCGGCGGTTCGGTGGCGAGCGCGGTGAGGCTCATCAGACTCGACGGCCGGGCGTACGGCGACTGACCCTCGACCGCAGCGAAGAGGGTGGCGCCGAGTGACCAGAGGTCTCCCTCCGGCCCCACCGTGCCGGTCATCGCCCGCTCCGGTGAGACGTACGCGGGTGAGCCGAGCACGATGCCGGTGAGGGTGAGGTTGGTGTCCTCGGTGGCGGTGGCCAGGCCGAAGTCGGTGAGCACGATCCGGCCGTCGGTGCCGAGCAGGATGTTGGCCGGTTTGACGTCGCGGTGCATGATCCCGGCCCGGTGGGCGGCTCGGAGCGCGCCGAGCACCCCGAGGCCGATCTCGGCGGCCCGGGCCGGCGGGATGGGGCCGTCGGTGGCGAGTTGCTCGTCCAGCGAGCGGGACGGGACGTACTCCATGACGATCCACGGGTCGCCTCCGCCGCCGAGCAGGACGTCGAAGACCCGGACGGCGTTGACGTGGTCGAGTCGCGCGATCGCCCGCGCCTCCCGGAGTGACCGTACCCGCAATTCCTGCCGGGCCTCCTCGGTCAGCCCGGGCGGCGGAACGATTTCCTTGATGGCGACGTCCCGCTGCAGCATCTTGTCGCGGGCTTTCCACACTCGACCCATGCCGCCCTGGCCGAGAAGCTCCGCAAAAATATACCGATCGGTAACAAGAAGTGGTAACATCTCCGGCACGACGTGCAGGTTACCTGCTCCCTGTGACGCGTTATTTCTGCTGAACGTCGCCAATCGTCATTGTGGCCAGGGTCACGACATCCGAAGGGTGTTGACGGCGCAATGTCCGATCGCTGCCGTCTGCCCGGATTTCCCTGTTCGTCGGCGTGTTCGGTCCTGCTCTCGCTGGCTCGCCCGCCGCCTCGGGCGCCAGGGTTTCCGCCGGTGGCACCGCATGCGATGTCGGTCGCCGACAATGTCGGGTATCCGTCCCACCGACGGGGTCGTCAATCGGGTACGGCCCCGGAAAGCTCGGCCGTCACCCTGTTCTCCGAGTTTCCGGCAAATCGTTTCCGGCCGGCGCTGCGATGATGAGGGAAACGGCGACCGGACCCTGCGCGGAGACACAATGGCGCCGGCCCGTTGTCGAATGTCGCCGGCGGATCGGACGGCGTCCGGTGGAAACCTCGCCCCGATCGCGGTACATTCTCGTCCATTGTCGTCCTGCGCCGACGGAGGTACGGCGTCGGCGCCCACCGGACACCGGCCCGACCACCCGTCCCACCTGGCTTTTGTTGATCTCCGTCTGGTCAGTGGAGTGTGCGTCGTCGTGGATCTCCGACAGGTACGCCGGTTGGCGGAACGGTCCGGCAACTTCGGCTTCCTGGCGGCGCAGCCACTGCTGCTCTGCTACGGCGCGGGCGCGGAGTCGCTGGTCTATCGTGATCCAGTCAGGTCAATGACCGCCGCCCGTGCCTTTGGTGAAATCCTCGCCCAGGACCTGGTACGCCGCACCAACTCCCGGCCGCGCAGCGGCAGCTTTCACCACCGGATACGGGCACTGGTCGCGAGCGGTGTGCTGGTACCGCACATCCTCGCCGCCTTCGAACAGCTGCGGGGCATCGGACAGTTGACCCACGAGCCGCCGGACGGGCCGGACGAACCGGGGGCCGCGCTCGACTGTCTGCGCGCCTGCTTCACCCTCGGCAGCTGGTGGCACCGGGCGACGACCGGGGACCGGACCCCGGTCAGCTTCGTCCCACCGAGCCCACCCCCGGCCACCGAGCCGGGTCCGGACAGGACAGCCGCCGACCGGCGCCCGGGCAGCCCGGCCGCCGGGCTGTTCGAGAGTCTGCGGCCGGCGATCGAGGCCGCCCGGCAGGAGTTCGACCGTCGTCCGCCGGAGCGGATCCCCACCGACCGGCGGGAGGAGTTGGTCAACCAACTCCGGCGGACGTCCCGCGAGCCGCTCGCCGGACCGCGGCTGCGGGACGAACTCGATCGCCACCTCGCGGCGGCCGGCTGGGTGGTGCAGTCGGAGAACCGGAGCAACCTCGCCGCCGCGCTCGGCGTCGCCGTACGCCGGACCGACGGGACCACCGGGCCGACCGACTATCTGCTGCACGTCGACGGCCGACTCGTCGGGGTCGTCGAGACGGCGCCGGAAGCCACCGGGAACGTCCTCCGGCCGGGCGGGTACCGGCCGGGACTCACCGCCGCACAACGGCCGACCGTGTGGCGGCCCGGTCAACCGCTGCCCTTCGGATACCTGGCCACCGGCACCGGGACGGCCTCCGTCAACGGACTCGACCCGTTTCCGCGTACCCGGGAGGTGTTCTCCGTCCATCGGCCCGCGACGCTCGCGCGGTGGATGCGCGCGGCGGACGACGATCCGCGGGCTCCGACCCTGCGGGCCCGGCTCCGCCAGCTGCCGCCGCTACCCGCGTACGGGCTGTGGCCAGCGCAGCACGCCGCGCTGGAGGCCCTCGAACGGTCGCTGGCCGAGGACCGGCCACGGTCGCTGATCCACCTGGCGGCCGGGACCGGCAAGACGCGTGTCGCCGTCGCCGCCAGCTACCGACTGCTCCGGTACGCCGGCGCCCACCGGGTGCTCCACCTGGTCGACCGGAACAACCTCGGCCGGCAGGCCCTCGCCCGGTACGCCGGATACCGCAGCCCGGACGACGGACCGAGCTTTTCCGAGTCCTACCCCGTCGACCGGCTCTCCGGTGCCACCATGCTCGGCTCCGCCCGGGTGGTCATCTCGACCGTCCAGCGCCTGTACGCCGCACTGGCCGGCCGGGAACTGCCCGACGCCGACCACGACGACGAGGCGTACGACAGCTACGAGTCGGACACCCCGGTCGAGGTCGGCTACCACCCGAACCTGCCCCCGGAGACGTTCGACGTGATCGTGGTCGACGACTGCGACCGCGCGGTCTACGGCCAGTGGCGAGGGGTGCTCGAGTACTTCGACGCGGTCGTCGTCGGACTGACCACCGCGCCGGTCCAGCAGAGCTTCGGCTTCTTCCAACAGAACCTGGTCGCGGAGTACACCGGGCAGGAGGCGGTCGCCGACGGGGTCGGGCTCGACTTCGACACGTACCGGATCAGGGTCCCCGACGGTGTGCCGGGCGGGTCGGTCGAGGCCGGCCCGGTGGTGCCGAGGTGGGAGCAGCACACCCGGGCCGAACGTCACCACGAGGTCGAGGACGACTTCGGGTACGTCGGCGGTCAGCCCGGCCGCGTGGTGCCGGCGGCGCCGGAGCAGTTGCGGCTCGTGCTGGAGACGTTCCGGGACCGGCTGCCCAGCGAGATCTTCCCGGGGCGGACCCAGGTGCCGAAGACGCTGATCCTGGCCCGGGACGCCGGGCACGCCGAGGAGGTCGTGACCCTGGTCCGCGACGTCTTCGCCACCACCGCCGGTACCGGCGACCGGGCCACCACCGCCGCTGGCGACCGCGCCGCCACCAGCGCCGCCAGCGGTATCGCCGCCGCCGGGGAGCCGTTCGCGGTGGCGATCACGTACGGGACACGGTGGTCGGCGGGCGACCCGGACGAGCTGCTCCGAGCCTTCCGGGACACTCCGTACCCCCGGATCGCCGTCACCGACGACCTGATCGCCACCGGGATCGACGTACCGGCGCTGGAGTGCGTCGTCCTGCTCCGGCCGGTTCGCAACGCCGGCCACCTCGCCCGGCTGACCGGGCGCGCCGCCCGGACCGTTCCACCGGCAGAATTCCGGGCGATCACCGGGGACGCGCCGGTCAAGGACCGGTTCGTGGTCGTCGACGCGGTCGGGGTCACCGACGCGGCGCTGGCCGAGGCGGTCCCGCTGCACCGGTGCACCGAACGGCAGCTGCCGCTGCCCGAGTTGATCGGCAGGGCGGCGCGGCTCAGCGTCACCCCGGACGAGGTCGCCACCCTCGCCGCCCGGCTCGCCCGACTCAACCACCGGCTCACCGGGCCGGAACGGGCCGAACTCGCCGTACTCGGCGGACAGCCGCTCACCGGGATCATGCGGGAACTCGTCGAGGCGGTCGCCCCCGAGCAGCTGGAGACCGCCCGGGCCGCCGGTCCGGACGCCGTTCGGGGCCTGATGGCGACCGCGGTGCGGCCCCTCGCCGTCCGGCCCGAGCTGCGGGACCGGCTCCTGGAACTGCACCGGGCCGCTCACCGGTGACCCGCCGGTGACGGGTGCTCAGGATTCAGAGGCCGAGGTCGCTCAGCCCGGGGTGGTCGTCCGGGCGACGCCCGAGCGGCCAGTGGTACTTCCGCTCCGACTCCTGGATCGGCAGGTCGTTGATGCTGGCCAACCGGACCCGCATCAGGCCGTCGTCGTCGAACTCCCAGTTCTCGTTCCCGTACGAGCGGAACCAGTTCCCGGAGCCGTCGTGGCACTCGTACGCGAACCGGACCGCGATGTGGTTACCCTCGACCGCCCACAGTTCCTTGATCAGCCGGTACTCCAGCTCCCGCGCCCACTTCCGGCGGAGGAATCCGACAACCTCGTCCCGCCCGTTGACGAACTCGGACCGGTTTCGCCAGCGGGTGTCCGGGGTGTAGGCCAGCGCCACCTTCTCCGGGTCCCGCGAGTTCCAGGCGTCCTCGGCCAGCCGGACCTTCTGGATCGCGGTCTCCCGGGTGAACGGAGGTACCGGAGGACGCTTCGCCATCTTCTCTCCTCGCTCGGACGGTTGTCGGTCGGCGCGGCGACCGGCCCGACCGGTACGGCCACGCCGCTCCCATCCTAGGAACTCGCCGGGCCGTGGCGGCGATGATCGACAAACGGATCCCGGCGCCGCACACGGCGGTGCCCGCAGCGAGGACTCCGGCGCCGCACACGGCGGTGCCCGCCGCCCCGGGTGGGGCGACGGGCACCGACGAGCGGGTGTTACCGGCTCAGATCCCCGCCGGTCAGCGGCTCAGATCCCGCCGAGGCGTTCCGGGCAGGCAGCCACCGGGGCGAGGACGTAATCGAGCGTGCTGACCAGGCCGGCCTGGACCTGCTGCCGCTTCACCTGCGGCACCCAGCCGTCCTTGGCGACGATCACGTCGTACCGGCCCTTCGGCAGCCACCAGGCGTACCGGCCGTTGTCGGCGGTGAGGGTGTAGCCGGTGGCCGGATCGCTGACCAGGTTCACCCGTACCGTTGCCGCCAGCGGCACCTCGGCGCCACCGCAGGTCAGGCCGATCACCGAACCCTGGATCTTGCCCCAGCTCGCCGGCGGGGAGACGTTCATCTCCACGTCCACCGAGCCGACCGGGTACGGCGTGTTCGCGACCAACGCCAGCTCGGCGTCGTAGGTGCCGGGCTGGGCCACCCCGGCCTCGGCCGTCGCGGTCAGGACCACCGAGACGACCTTCGACGCGCCCGCCGCCAGCGTGAAGCTGCTCGGCGACGTGCTGAGCCAGGAGGCGTCACCCGCCTCCACACAGGACTCCAGACCGCCGAGGCGCTCGGTCTCCGCCGACCCGACGAACGAGCTCGGCGAACCACCGACCTTGTACGCGCCGCAGACGCCGCCGCCCCGGTAGCGGGCGAACTGCGCGTTCGGCAGGTTCACCCAGGCCCCGGCCGTCGGGTCGTACGCGATGGTCCGGTTGGTCAGCGTGGACGAGTTCGCGGTCGCCCCACCGGCCAGGACCAGCATGTTGCCGGCGGCGGCGTACTGCGAACCCCACAGGTCGATCGGCATGTCCGGCAACGGCGACCAGGTGTTGGCCGCCGGGTCCAGGACGTACCCGTTGTCGAACTCGACCGTGCCGACACCGCCGGCGCAGTAGACCCTGCCGCCGATGCCGCCGCAGGACATCCAGGAGACCCCCTGTGGGTAGTCGGCCGCCTGACTGAACTGGTTGGTCGACGGGTCGAAGACCACGACGTCGGCGGTGTCCGTACCGCAGGCGCTGTCACCACAGCCACCGACCACGTAGAGCTTGCCGCCGGAGACCGCCGCCGCGGTCGCCGCCCGGGGCACCGGGTTGGTGACACCGGGCAGGGTGCTCCAGGTGTTGGTCGCCGGGTCGAAGACGTCGACCGTGGCCACCGGCGTCGACCCGGCACCCCAGCCACCGACGGCGTAGATCTTGCCGTTGATCGCGCCGAGCGCCGGCTTCGACCGGGCGGTGGGCAGGTCCGGCAGGGCACTCCAGGTGTCGGCCGACGGGTCGTACACCCAGGTCTTGCGCTCGTTGCCGGTGCCGCTGCCGCCGCCGACCGAGTAGACCCGGCCGTTCAGGGTCACCGTCGAGTTGTCGAAGACCGCCGCCGGGGCGTTCGCGACCCGGGTCCAGGCGTCGTCGACCAGCGGAGCCGCCGCGGCCGAGTTCGTCGGGGCGCCGTACGCGATGCCGGTGGCCGCCTTGCTGATCCCCTTCATCTTGTACTCGACGAGTTCCGCGCCCCTGGCCGAGAGCAGGTCGAAGCCGCCCGACCGTTCCAGCAGCTCCACCGTTGCCGGCGCGTTGCCGGTGTTGGTGACCGTCACCTTGACGGTGCGGGTGCTGCCGTACGGCTGGTGCATCTCGATCTCGCTCCGGTCCAGCGTCAGCCGGGCGGCCTTGAGCGCGAAGTCGGCCCGCTTGGTGCTGTCGGCGTCCACCGTCACGTTCTTGGTGAACGCCCGGAACGGCGGCAGGCTGGCGGTGAAGGACTGCTGTCCGCTGAGGCTGGAGAAGAGCCAGTAGAAGCCGTCCGGGATGTTCGGGTCGTCCGGCGTCGGCGCCGAGACCCCCTTGTCGGTCGGGGCGGCGTCGCTGGTCACCGTCACCCCGTTGACCGCCGCGCCGGTGTTGGAGTCGGTGGTGAAGCCGACCACCAGGCCGCCGGGCTTCGGGGTGCAGAGCCGGTTGACCACCTGGACGTTGTCCACCTGCCACCACCAGGCGAAGGTGCCCTTGAACCGGAACCGGACCCGCACCTCGGCCGCGCCGGCCGCCGCGTCGAGCGGGATCTCCTCGACCCGGGGGCCACGCCGGCTGACCGTCTGGTGCCAGACGTTGGTCCAGGTGGTGCCGCCGTCGGTGGAGACGTCGACGTCGGCGGTGTCGCTGACCCCGACCGCCCGCCAGTCGCTGTTGAACCTCAGCAGCGGCGCGCCGGTCCCGGAGAGGTCCAGAGTCGGCGTGACCAGGTCGGTGTCCTGGGTGTTTCCGCTGCCCAGCGCGTCACTGTCGATGATCGCGAAGTTGCCGCTGCCGCCGGTCAGGTTGCCCCGCGCCCGGGTGTCGGTGAAGGTCCAACCGCCGCTGGTGGTGCGGTTCACCACCGACCAGCCGTCCGGCGCGGTGGTGCCGTCGAAGCTCTGCGACAGCACCGGGTCGCTGATCCCCGGCAGGTAGCCGGCGGCGGTGCAGGCCGGCGCCACCCTGGCGGAGATGTTGACGGTCCGGCTGCCCGTACCGACCTGGACGTCGGTGGCCACCGGCTGGTAGCCGGGGTAGACGACCGTGGTGTTGAGCCGGTAGGTGGCGTTGGCCGGGACGGTGAACGAGTAGGCCCCGGTGGCCGGGTTGGTGAAGACCGGACCGCCGGGTCGACCGGCCACCTCGATCTTCGCGTACAGCGGCCAGCCGTGGCCGGAGCCGTCGACGACCCTGCCTGCGATGGTCACCGTCGGTGCGGCGGTGAGCGTGAAGTTCTGCGTGACGATGTCACCGCTGTCGACGGTCACCGTCGCGGTGGCGGTCGCGTAGCCGTACGCGCTGGCCGTCACCACGTGCTCGCCGACCGGTACGACCAGCGAGTAGCGGCCGTCGGGGCCGGTCACCACGTTGAGGGTGCCGGTGCCGACCGTGGCGCCGGCGACCGGTGTGCCGCTGCCGGCCGCGGTGACCACACCGCTGATCCGGCCGCCGTCGCCGCGCGGTGCGGCGTTGACCGCCTGGTACGCGTTGAGCCGGCCCTCGCCGAAGACGTTGTTGAAGTCGACGGTGCCACCGCAGGTGAGCGCGTTGACGTCGGTGGCGGTGTCGTCGAGGAGTTGCTCGGTGGCGTCGACGTTGCCCTTCATCGCCGGGGAGACCGACCAGACCAGGGCGACGGTGGCGGAGACGTGTGGTGCCGCCATCGACGTGCCGCTGCCGGTGCCGTAGCCGTTGCCGGGCAGGCTGGACCGGACACTGCTGCCCGGTGCGGCGATGTTCGGCTTGACCGCGCCGTCAATGCTCGACGTGCCCCGGCCGGAGAAGTCGGAGACGTTGTTGTTGATGTCGTACGACCCGACCCCGTACGCGTTCGGGTAGTCGCCGGGGTTCTCGGTGGTGTTGCAGCCCGGCCCGTCGTTGCCGGCGGAGAAGGTGGGGAAGATGCCGGCGGCCCGCCAGGAGTTGATGGTCTGCTCGTACCACTCGTCGCCGCGGCCGCCGCCCCACGAGTTGTTGACCACGTCGGCGTGCAGGTCGGGGCGGGGGTTCTGCCCGTTCAGGTCGGTCGGCGCCAGCACCCACTGGCCGGCGGCGAGCAGCGAGGCGTCGGAGCAGTTGTTGGTCTCGCAGCCCTTGGCCGCGATCCAGGTGGCGCCGGGGGCGACCCCGACCTGGTTGGCGGCGCCGTCGTCGCCGACCATGGTGCCCATGGTGTGCGTACCGTGGCCGTTGTTGTCGCACGGCGTGTTGTTGGCGCAGACCTCGGCCGGGTCGAACCAGTTGTAGTTGTGGTCGAAGGTCCCACCGTTGTTGCCCCGGTAGGAGCCGACCAGCGCCGGGTGGTCGAACTGGACGCCACTGTCGATGTTGGCGACCACGATGCCCTCGCCCCGGGTGCCGAACTCGGACCAGACCCGGGGGGCTTCGATGTTGCTGACGTTCCATTCGACGGCGTTGGTGGTGTTGTCGGTGCCGGACCGCATCTCGACCGGTTTGATCAGTTCATAGCTGCGGCTCGGCTCGATGCTCGACACGTCGTCGCGGGCGGCGATGCTGTCGACCAGGCTCCGGTCACCCTCGACCCGCACCGCGTTGGCGATCCAGTACGACGTGTACTTCGCCCCGCGCTTGTCGAGTTCGTCGCGGAGATCCCGCTGGCTGCGTTCGGCGGTGCCGGTGAGTTGGCGGTAGACCTCGGTGGCTCGGGCGGTGTCGTCGGCCAGTGTGGCCGCGTCGCTGAGTTTGGCCCTTTCCCGCAGGTAGACGGTGAAGGTGGTGCTGCCCTTGGTGGAGAGTTCGGCGAGCAGTTCGCCGCTCACCGAGGCTTCCGGGCCGGCGGCGCCGGCGAGGGCGGGTTGCCCGGTGATGCCGAGGACGACGGCGACGCCGAGGGCGACCGCGCGCCATGATCTGAGCCGCCCAGCCTTGCTGCGGCCTGGTCGATGCGGCATGCTACCTCCCACTTCCCGGCCGCCGATCCGCTCGGTGGCCAACCACTGCGCTCCGGGATGTCCGGTGCCGCGGGCACCCGTGGGTCCGACGTTCGTTCACGCACAGCGCCCCCCACATCGGCTTGGAGTAATGCTCTTGCTCCCCGGGGTAGTGATCAATGCTCGAGGTAGAGCAGTATCTAGGCAGTAACAGGGCGTATTTCGGTCAGCGAACAGATAACTGCCTCGCATCGGTTGCCGTCGCTGTTGACTCGTCCGGCCAAACCGGTTTGGCTTGAGTCGACTTGGCGGCGGGGAGGAGAACGGTGGCGAACGGAGAAGTCCCACTGGTCGTATGCGTATCGACGGATGTCGCGGTGCGGGAACGGGTGGTGCGGCGACTGGACGACTTCGGAACCGTGGTGATCTGCTCCGATCTGTCCGAGTTGCGGGCAATGCTCTTTCCGATGATGGGCAACGGGACAGAATCAGCACCGGGACCGGTGAGCCTCGGCGACCTCTCCGTCGACCCCGGCGGGCACCTGGTCACCTGGCGCGGCGAGCCACTCGCGCTCACCCGGCTGGAGCGGGAACTGCTCGCCCGGCTGGCCAGCACGCCGCTCGGGGTCTGGACGTACGAGCGGCTCTTCGGTTCGGTCTGGGGCGGCGCGTACCTCGGCGACACCGCCATCCTGCACTCGGCGGTCAAACGGCTCCGCCGCAAGCTGCGCGCCGTCGAGGGGGGACCGCAGGTGCAGACCGTACGTGGGGTCGGCTACCGGCTGACCCCGGGCGAGCCGGAGCGCCGGTAGCCCGGGTCGGCGGTGGCGGGTGGTGGCGGCCCCGTCGCTCCCGGCGCGGCGTGCCACCATGGCGGCGTGACCACAGACGTCCCGGCCCCGGTCTGGCCGACGCCGCAACCGGAGCCTCCGGTCGACCGCCGTCGGCGTCAGCGTCGGCGTCGGACGCTCTACGCCGTGGTCGCCGGCTGGGCCGTGCTGCTGCTCGGCGCCACCGCCTTCTCCGCACTACGCGACGAGCCGACCGTACGTGAGCAGCGCAGCCTCACCCAGGCCCGGCCGATCGTGGACCGGGCGGTCGGCGAACTCGTCGCGGCCGCCGGCCCGGACCCGGTGGTGGAACTCGGTCAGCAGCGGCTGGACACCGACTGCCGGCTCACCGTGCTACGCCGGGGCGAGTCGTTGACCGCGTCGGTCGCCTTCCGTACCCCGGAGGCGGACGGCCCCGGGTTGCTCGACCGGATCGCCCAGTCGCTGCCCGCCGGATACCGGCCCAGCGTCTGGCACAGCCCCGACGGCACCGACCACACCCTGCACGCCGACGCCGGGGAGTTCGTCGCGGTCAGCGGCGACCTGGTGTCGCCGGGGCTGGTCCGGCTGACCGTGCGCACCGGCTGCCGGCCGGCCGGGCCGCAGCAGCGTCACGCGGTGGCGCCGTTGCCGCCCGACCCCGCCGACAACGAGCCGGTCCGGGTGCTCGCGGCGATCGGTGCGACCGACCCCACCCCGGTCGAGCTGACCGCCGCCCGCTGCCCCGACGGCGGGTTCGTCCGGACGGCCCGGGCGACCGGGCAGGGAGCGCCCGCCGAGTCGCCCGGCGCGCTGTTGCCCCGCCCCGCCGGCACCGTCGTGGTCACCGACACCCCCGAGTCGTACGCCTACCGGGTCGGCCGGCTCGACGTGGTGGTCGAGGCGCTCGACGGTACGACCCGGGTGGCGGTCACCAGCGGCTGCTCCGGCTGAGACCGGCGGTCGGTCCGGGCGTCAGTAGACCAGCGCCTGGGCTCCGTCGGCCATGATCTCCTCGACGAAGACGGCCGCACCGGCGATCCGTACCCCGGGCAGGACGTCTCCCTCGCCGATCTCGCGGCGGGCGGCACACTGGGTGCAGACCGTGACCCGGCCGCTGCTGAGGATCACGTGCAGCAGTTCGGCCAGCGGCGCGGAGTGCGGCAGCTCGAACTCGTCGGCCCGGCCGGGCAGGGCGAACCAGCTCGACTCACCGGTCAGCCAGAGCGACACGTCGACGCCGGACGCGACCGCCGTGGCGGCCACGGTGAACGCCTGCGCACAGCGTTCCGGCGCGTCCGAACCGGCGGTGGCCTTGACGACCAGGGTACGAGCCATGCCGCCAGCATAGGATCACCCTGTCATGGTTACCGAGATTGGGTTCGTCAGCCTGCTGGTGGCGGGATTTGGTGCGCTCACCGGTTACCTGGTGTACATAGCTGTTCGCATTTCGAGAGGGCGTTGGTGAGAGCACGTTGGTGAGTGACAATCCGATCCAGCCACCGCCGCCGTGGCTGAACGCGCCGCCGGTCGACCCGTACCCGTACGAGGAGACGTACGACCTGCGTACCGGGCCGCCCCTGCACCCGGCGTTGAACGCGTTGCTGCCGTACGTCGGGTTGTGGCGGGGGCGGGGCCGGGGCGGGTTCCCCACCATCGAGGACTTCGACTACGCGCAGGAGATCCGGATCACCCACGACGGGCGGCCGTTCCTCTACTACGAGTCGCGGGCCTGGATCCTGGACGAGCAGAGCCGACCGGTCCGACCGGCGGGGCGGGAGGTCGGCTGGTGGCGGGCGGTGCTCCGGGAGGACGGCACACCGACCGGTGAGCTGGAGGTGCTGCTCACCACCCCGACCGGGGTGATGGAACTGCACCTGGGCAAGGTCACCGGAACCCAGGTGGAGATCGTCACCGACGCGGTGATCCGTACGTCCACCGCCAAGGAGGTCACCGCCGGTCACCGGCTGTTCGGCATCGTCGAGGGCGCTCTGCTCTACGCCCAGGACATGGCGGCGATGGGTCAGCCGCTCTCGCCGCACCTCTCCGCCCGGCTGATCCGGGTCGGCGGCTGAACCGTCCCCTTCCTCACACCTCGGCGAAGCCGAGCAGTGCGGTGAGGGCGGCGGTGTGCCGGGAGGCGGGCAGCGGTACGCCGTCCAGCGCGCGTACCTCGGCGAGGCCCCGGACCGACGAGGTGAACCAGACCCCGTCGGTCCGGTGCAGGTCGGTGGGGGAGATCCGGCGCCGGGCCGCCGTCCAGCCCAGGGCGGTGGCCCGGTCGAGCAGCCAGCCGGCGGTGACGCCGGGCAGGATCCCGGTGTCGGCGGGGACGGTGCAGAGGGTGTCGCCGGTCAGCCAGACCAGGTTGGCGCTCGGCCCCTCCAACGCGTACCCGTCGGTGGAGACCCAGAGCACGTCGTCCACGCCGTTCGCCGCCGCCCAGCGGCGGGCGGCCTGGTTCGGGGCGTACGAGGTGGTCTTGAGGCCGGCGAGCAGCCACGGCCGGTGGGTACGGGCGCCGGCGGTGACCCCGAGCGGCAGGGTCGCCACGCTGATCCCGGTACGCCGGCTCCGCCGGACCGACTCCGGCACCTCGGAGACCGTGACGTAGACCGTGCCGGAGGTGCCGCGCTCCGGGCCCCGGGTGCAGACCAGACGCAGCAGACCCTCGGTGTCGGTCGGCCAGTCGGCACAGGCGGTGCCGAGCAGGTGCCGGAGGGCCTCGACGGGCGGCAGCGGCAGGTCGAGGGCGACCGCCGAGCGGACCAGCCGGGCCAGGTGTTCGTCGGCCAACCAGGGCCGGCCGTGCCGGACGTGCATCGTCTCGAAGAGGCCGTCGCCGTGCAGGGCGCCCCGGTCGTCGGCGCGGAGTACCGGCTCGTCGGCCGGCACCACGCCCCGGCCCAGCACGGCGACGATCTGGCGCCCGGACACGGCGTCGAGCGTAGCCGCCGCCGGGCGGTGTGGCGGCCGACGGCCGGATCGACCATCGGCGGGTGCGGGCGAGCGGGACGATGTGCGGCGGGCCGCACTATGCTTTGACGGTGTCGGATTCGTCACTGGCGGAGATGCTGCGTTCCCGTGGTCTGCGGTTGACCGCGCAGCGTCAGCTGATCCTCGAAGCGGTGCTCGATCTCGGGCACGCCACTCCCGAGCAGGTGCACGCCGCGGTCCGTGAGGTCGCCGCCGGCGTGAACATCACCACTATCTACCGGACCCTGGAATTACTCGAACGCCTCGGACTGGTTACCCATACGCATCTGTCCCACGGGTCACCGACGTACCACGCCGCGGGTGAGAACACCCACGTGCACCTGGTCTGCCGGATCTGCGGGTCGGTGGACGAGGTCGACCCGGAACTGTTCCAGCCCGTCACGGAGAAGCTCGCGGCGGAGCGGGGGTTCCAGGTCGACATCGGGCACGTGGCGCTGTTCGGCGTCTGCGGTCGGACCGAGTGTGGAGAGCGGCGGGAATGATCGACATTACGGGCGCGGTGGCTGTCGAGGCGATCGACGAGCAGACCCGGGATCAGCCGGAACCGGAGCATGCCGCGGCCGGGGTGCGCCCGGTGGCCGCGCACTACGGCGACCCGATGCGGGAGCAGCGGCTGCTCGGCACCGACGTCGGCCTGGTCGACCGGTCGCACCGGGGGATCATCGCGGTACCCGGTGCGGAACGGACGAGCTGGCTGCACACCCTGACCAGCCAGCACCTGGCGCAGCTGCGCGCCGGGCAGGGAAGCGAACTGCTGGTCCTCTCCCCGCACGGGCACGTCGAGCAGCACGCGATGGTCGCCGAGGACGGTGGCACCGTCTGGCTGGACACCGAGCCGGGGGACACCGGCGCCCTGCTGACGTACCTGGAGAAGATGCGGTTCTTCAGCCAGGTCGACCCGCGGGACGTCACCGCCGACTGGGCGCTGCTGTCGCTGGTCGGGCCGAGGGCGGTCGAGGCGGCCGGTCTGCTCGGGGTCACCGGGCTCGCCGAACCCGACGAGCTGCCGGTGCCGGGTCCGAAGTTCGCCGCCGGCTCCGTCCCGGCCCGCCCGAGTGTCGTGTACGACGTCCGTCCGCTCCCGGCCGGCGGTTGGGCCCGCCGGGTCCGGCTCGGCGTCGACCTGCTGGTGCCCCGGCCGGAGCTGACCCGGGTGGTCGACGAGCTGACCGCCGCCGGGATCGGGCTCGCCGGGCTGTGGGCGTACGAGGCGCTGCGGGTGGCGGCGAAGCTGCCCCGGGTCGGTTTCGAGACCGACCACCGGACGATTCCCGCCGAGGTGGGGCTGGTCGGTCCGGCCGTACACCTGGAAAAGGGCTGCTACCGGGGCCAGGAGACGGTGGCCCGGGTGCACAACCTCGGTCGTCCGCCGCGCCGGCTGGTCCTGCTGCACCTGGACGGGGTGACCACCGACCAGTTGCCGACGGTCGGTACGCCGGTGACGGCTGAGGGGCGTACGGTCGGGTTCGTCGGCACCGCCGTCCGGCACCACGAGCTGGGCATGGTCGCCCTCGCGGTGCTGAAGCGTTCGGTCCCGGACGATGCGGCGCTGCTGATCGACGGTACGGCCGCCGCGATCGACCCGGACTGACCGGCGTTCCCGCCGCGGCGCCTGCCCGGCGCCTCTGCGACAGGTATCCTGCCGGACCGGCCGAGACTAGGATCGCCGGCATGACGGCTGGAACGTTGATCACGGTCGCGCCGACCGGCGCGGAGTCGGCGAAGGCGGAGGTTTCGGCGCTGCCGGTGACCCTCGACGAGCTGCTGCTGACCGCCAAGGAGTGTGAGGCGCTCGGCGCCGCCGTGATCCACGTCCACATCCGGGACGACCGGGCGCGGCCCACCCTGGACCCGGGCCGGCTACGGGAGACGGTCGCGGCGTTGCGCGACGGCACCGACCTGATCGTGCAGCTCTCCACCGGCGGCGCGGTGACCGACCCGGAGGCCGACCGGCTGGCCGTGCTCGACGCCGGCCCGGAGATGGCCTCCTGCACGATGGGTACGGTCAACTTCGGTGACGACGTGTTCCTGAACCGCTGGGAGTTCATCGTCGACCTGCACACCCGGATGCAGGAGCGGGGCATCGTGCCCGAGTACGAGATCTTCGACCTCGGCCACCTGGCCGCCCTGCGCCGCCTCCTCGACCGGTACGGTCTGCCCGCCGGTGGGCACGTGCACGTCGACTTCGTGATGGGGGTCCCCGGCGGGATGCCAGGCAGTGTGGAGGCGCTGGTCGCCTGTCTCCAGGCGCTGCGGGACCTGCCGACGGGGACGACGTTCTCGGCCACCGGCATCGGCCGCAGCACGGTGCCGGTACTGCTGGCCTCGCTCGCCGCCGGTGGCCACCTGCGGGTCGGGATGGAGGACACCATCACGTACGCCAAGGGGCGGCCGGTCGAGTCGAACATGCAACTGGTGGCTCGGGCGGTCGCTGCCGCGCAGCTCGCCCAGCGGCCGCCGCTGACTCCGACCCAGGCCCGTGACCTGCTCGGAATCGCCAGGTAGCCGATCTTCGACCGGTCGGCGAAGTAGGGGGTCGCTGCAAGTCGGCCCCTTACCGCTCGGTACCGTCCCGCTTCATGGGCGACAGTTACCGGGGTGGGGTTCCGCTGGTCGAGGCGGTCAGGTCGGGCTTCGTGGAGTCGGTGCACCACGGTTCCGTGGTGGTCCTCGATCCGACCGGCGCGGTGGTGTCGGCGGTCGGTGACGTCGAGTCGCCGATCTTTCCCCGGTCTTCGAACAAGCCGATGCAGGCGGTCGCGATGGTCCGGTCCGGGCTGCGGCTGGCGGACCCGGCGGACCTGGCGGTGGTCTGCGCCAGCCACTCCGGCGAGGAGTTCCACGTCAGCCGGATCGAGGCGCTGCTGCGCAGTGGCGGGCTGACCGAGGACGACCTGCACTGCCCGGCCGATCTGCCGTTCGCGGTCGACGCCCAGGCCGAGGTGTTCCGGGCCGGCGGCGGGCCGTCCCGGCTGCGGATGAACTGCTCGGGCAAGCATGCCGGGATGCTGCTCACCTGCCTGGTCGCGGGTTGGCCGACCGACGGGTACTGGCGTCCGGAACACCCGCTGCAGCAGCGGATCACCTCCGTCGTCGAGGAGTTCACCGGCGAGCGCGTGGCGGCGGTCGGGATCGACGGCTGTGGGGCACCGGTGCTGGCGATCTCGCTGACCGGCCTGGCCCGGGCGTTCCTGCGGCTGGTCGCCGCCGACCCGGGCTCGGTGGAGCGGGCCGTCGCCGACGCGATGCGGGCCCACCCGCTGCTGGTCTCCGGTACCGGCGCCGACGACGCGCTGCTGATGACCGGGGTGCCCGGGCTGTTGATGAAGAGTGGCGCCGAGGGGGTGGTCGCGGCGGCGCTGCCCGGTGGCGGAGCAGTCGCCCTCAAGATCGACGATGGGGCGTCCCGGGCCCGCCGCCCGGTGGTGGTCTCTGCCCTTCGCCGGCTCGGCGTCACCGGGCCGGTCCTCGACGGCCTCGCCGAACTGCCGCTGCACGGCGGCGGCGAACTCGTCGGCGCCGTACGCACCCGGTGGTGACCGGGTACCGCTGAGACGCTGCTAACTTTCGCTAGCATTCTGCTTGCAGTTGCAAGCGGGCGTGGTTACCGTCGATGTCATGTCCAACCCGAAGGACCTTCCCCGCGACATCGGTGGGTTCATCCGCGACCTGCGCCGGAACGCGAAGATCTCGTTGCGGCAACTGGCCGAGCAGGCCGGGGTCAGCAACCCGTACCTGAGCCAGATCGAGCGGGGACTGCGCAAGCCGAGCGCCGAGGTGCTCCAGCAGCTGGCGAGCGCCCTGCGGGTCTCCACCCCGGCGATGTACCTGCGCGCCGGCCTGCTCGACGACCGGGAAGGTCAGGGCGTGTTGGCCGCCATCGCGGCCGACCCCGACCTGACCATGCCGCAGAAGCAGTCGTTGAGTCAGATCTACGAGACATTCCGGCGGGAGAACCTTCGGCACGCCGAACCGGAAGACACCCGGCCGGGACACGCCTGGCCGGAAGACACCCGGCCGGAAACCGTTCCGCCGGGTGCCGTTCCGACCGGCGCTGAGCGGGAATCCCCCACGGATGCCGTACTCGAGTCCGTGGCGGTGACCGAAACGGGCGCCGCCGCCCCACCGGTCACCTCCGACCCGGCCGCCCCACCGCACGTCCGGGAGACCGGGACGGAGGCCGTGTCCGCTTCGCCGACCACCACCGCCGCACCCCTGAAGAAGATCGCCAAGAAGGCGGTCAAGAAGGCCGCGCCGCCGGCCCCGCCGGTCGCCTCGGCCCCTGACGAGGAGAAGTAGTCATGACCACCCTGCCCCGTACCAGTCGCATCCCGGCCCCGCTCTACGCCGTCGCCGGCGTCGGTGACCTCGCCTACCAGCAGCTGCGCCGGCTGCCGGCCGTGGTGACCAGCCTCAGCGACGAGACCACCCGCACCGAACTGCGGGACAAGGCCGCGACCGCCACCGCCGAGCTCCGCGAGAAGGCGGCCACCACCACCGCGGAGCTGCGGGAGAAGGCCGTCACCACCACCGCCGAACTGCGGCAGCGGGCGACCAACCGGGAGTTCGACCTCGACCAGCTGCGGGCGGTGACGCTGCGCAACGCGGCGGTCGTGGTCGCCGGTGCCCAGGCCGCGCAGGAGCGCGCCGTCGCCGTCTACGGCGAACTCGTCGCCCGCGGCGAGCGGGTTGTCGGCACCGGCGTGGTCCAGGCCGCCGACACGGTCAACGCCGACATGGCGGTGACCGAGGCCCCGACGACGCCGGCCGCCGTCTCCAGCACCCCGACCGAGGTGCTCGAGCAGATCAAGGCCCCGGCCGAGGCCCCAGCGATGCCCGCCGCGACCGAGGGGCCGGCCGGCACCGACGCCACCGCCACCCCCAAGGCGGCGCCGAGGAAGCGTACGGCGACGAAGTCGACCCGCCCGGCCGCCGTGAAGCGGACCCGACCGGCCACCGACAAGTAACCGTGTCGTTCACCCCGGGTACGTGCGGCAAGTGGCACGTACCCGGGGTCCCCGGCATAAGCTTCACGCCATGGCCCACGCCGCGCCGCTCTTCTACGTCGACGTCATCTTCGTCATCAACCTGGTGCTGACCGTCTTCGCCCTGGTGATCCAGGGTGTCGCGCTGGTGCACTGCGTCACCCAGCGCTCGGACGCCTTTCCCGCGATCGGCACCCTCCCCAAGGGAGCCTGGATCGCCATCCTGGCCGTCTGCCTGGTCCTCAGCCTGCTGACCCGCGGGGCGTTCAGCCTGTTCGTCCTGGTCGGGATCGCGGCGGCGTTGATCTACCTGCTCGACGTCCGGGTCGGACTGCGGGACCTGACCGACGGCAAAGGCTTCTGGTGAGGGATTTCCGCTGGCCACCGCCGCCCGACGGCGGACCACGGACGTACGGCCCGGGGCCGAGCGCGCCGCGCAGCGGGCGGCCCGCCCTGCCCGACCCGGAGACCGAACTCGTCACCACCCCGCACGGGGTGCGGCTGGAGCGGCTGGTCACCGGCACCGGTGACCCGGTCACCGTCTTCGCGCACGGCCTCGGCTCCGGCATCTCGACCACCCGACCGCTGGGCAGTGCGGTCACCGGTCGCCGGATCTTCTTCCAGTTCCGCGGACACGGCCGCTCCGAGGCGCCGGAGGGCCGGTGGAGCTACGCCGACCTGGCCCGTGACCTGCGGGCCGTAGCCGACCTTGGCGGGGCGACCCAGGCGCTCGGCGTGAGTCTCGGCGCGGGTGCGCTCTGCCGGGTGCTGTGGGAGAGCCCGGAGCGGTTCAGCCGGGTGGTGTTCGTGCTGCCCGCCGTACTCGACGAACCGCGACCGGACGCGGCCCGGCGGCGGCTCACCGAACTGCTCACCGCGGTCCGGTCCGGCGACGCCGCCGAGATCGCCGAGGCGGTCTCCGCCGAGGTGCCCCCGGCGGTCCGCAACACCCCGGTCGGCTGGGCCTACCTGCGGCAGCGGGTCGACCAACTGACCCGGGACGGGCTCGGTGCCGGGCTGGCCGGCCTGCCCGAGCAGGTCGCGGTCCGGCAGCGGGCCGACCTCGCCGCCGTCACGGCCCCGGCGCTGGTGATCGGATGTGCCGGCGACGACCTGCACCCGGTCGCGGTCGCCGAACAGCTCGCCGCCGCGCTGCCGGCGGCCACCCTGCACGTGTACGACAAACCCGGGCTGTTCTGGTCGCACCGCGCCGACCTGCGGGAGCGGATCTCCGGATTCCTCAACCCGTAGCCGACGTCCCCGGATCGGCGGGACGGTCGGAGTAGCCTGCGCCCCATGGGTGTTCACCAGCACGGCCGTACGAGCCGTCTCGACCTTGTCGACCCCACCCTGCGGGAGTGGGAGTGCACCGTCCTGCACGTCGACCCCGAGCAGGGGATCGTGCTGGACCGGTCGGCCTTCTATCCGGGCGGCGGCGGCCAGCCGCCGGACCACGGGGTACTGCTCTGGCAGGGGGTGCAGACCCGGATCGTCGGCACCCGCAAGGGTGACGAGCTGTACCTGGTTCCCGCCGAGGGGGATCCGGTGCCGCCGGTGGGCACGGCGGTCACCGGTGCGGTGGAGGACGAGCGGCGGAGCCTGCTGATGCGGACCCACTCCGGGCTGCACGTGCTCTGCGGTGTGGTGTTCCGCGACTTCGGGGCGCTGGTCACCGGCGGCAACATGGAACCCGGCGAGGCCCGGATGGACTTCAACCTGCCCGAGGTGCCGACCGACTTCAAGGCCCGGCTGGAGGAACTGGTCAACAGCGAGGTCGCCGCCGACCGGTCGGTGGCGGTCCGGGTGCTGCCCCGGGACGAGGCGCTGGCCCTGCCGGACATCATCCGTACCCAGTCGAACCTGATCCCGGCGGACGAGCAGGAGATCCGGATCGTCGACATCGTCGGGCTCGACGTCCAGGCCGACGGCGGTACGCACGTCGCCTCGACCGCGCAGATCGGCAAGGTCCAGGTGGTCAAGGTGGAGAGCAAGGGCCGGGCCAACCGACGGGTCCGGGTCCGGCTCGTCCCCTGATCCGGCGACCCCGCCGGAAATCCGGACACCGGTTGTCGGGATTTGCTGGTTACCTCGGTGCCATGAGTGAGACGACACAGGACCTGAAGGGCAGGGTGGCGCTGGTCGCCGGGGCGACCCGGGGCGCCGGCCGGCAGATCGCGGTGCAACTCGGCGCGGCCGGCGCCACCGTGTACGCCACCGGCCGGAGCACCCGGGAGAAACGTTCCGAGGTGGGCCGGCCGGAGACGATCGAGGAGACCGCCGAACTGGTCACCGAAGCCGGCGGTGTCGGGATCGCCGTACCGGTCGACCACCTGGAGCGTGACCAGGTCCACGCGCTTGTCGAACGGATCGACCGCGAGCAGGGCCGGCTCGACGTACTGGTGAACGACATCTGGGGCGCCGACCACCTGATCGGCTGGAACAAGCCGATCTGGGAGCAGTCCCTGGACGACGGCTTCCGCACCCTCCGGCTGGCGATCGACACACACCTCATCACCAGCCACTACGCGCTGCCGCTGCTGATCCGCAACCCGGGCGGCCTGGTGGTGGAGGTCGGCGACGGCACCCGGGAGTACAACGAGACCAACTACCGGCTCTCCGCCTTCTACGACCTGGCCAAGACGGCGGTGAACCGGCTGGCTTACATCTGGTCACACGAACTGCGCGAACACGGCGGTACGGCGGTCGCGCTCACCCCGGGCTGGCTGCGTTCCGAGTTGATGCTCGACGAGTTCGGCGTCACCGAGGAGAACTGGCGGGACGCGACTGAGAAGGAGCCGCACTTCGTCATCTCGGAGAGCCCGGCGTACGTCGGCCGGGCCGTCGCCGCGCTGGCCGCCGATCCGGACCGGGCCCGCTGGTCCGGCCAGTCGCTCTCCAGCGGTCAACTCGCCCAGGTGTACGGCTTCACCGACCTCGACGGCAGCCGCCCGGACGCCTGGCGGTACATGGCAGAGGTGGAGAGCCAGGGCAAGCCCGCCGACGCCACCGGCTACCGCTGAGCGGTGGAGGGGCCCTTCCGGTACCGCAAACGACGGGGAGGGCCCTTCCTCACCCCCGGTAGAGCCGGGTGAGGCGGCGGGCGGCGTCGGCGAGCCGGGCCCGCAGTTCCGGCGGGGCCAGCACCTCCGCCTCCGGGCCGAGGCTGAGCAGTTGGCCGTACGCCACGTCGACCGACTCGACGGGCAGCCGGGTCACCACCCAACCGTCGTCGTCCGGCTCCCCGGCGTTGGCGGTCGCCTCCCGTACCGCGGGGGACTCGGCGACGTACCGGAGGGCGTGCAGCCCGGCCGGGCTGAGTCGTACGGTGATCTCGTCGGCCAGCAGGTGCCGGACGAACCGTTCGGCCTGCCCGGCCCAGTAACCGACCAGGTCGAAGGACTCGTCGCGGTCGAAGTCGGCTCCGTCACCGCCGACGCTGACGCCTACGATCCGGTCGACCCGGTAGGTACGGTGTCCGCTGTCGACCCGGGCGACGAGATACCACGCCCCGCCCTTGAGGACGAGCCCGTACGGCTCGGCGGTCCGGGTCACCTCCACCCGGTCCCGGCGCTGGTAGCGCAGTTCGACGGTCCGATCCCGCCACACCGCACCGGCGAGTTCGGCGAGCCAGGGCGGTGGATCCGCCTCCCGGAACCAGCCCGGCACGTCGAGATGGAAACGCTGTTCCACCCGGTTCGACGCGTCACGTAGTCCGCTGGGCAGCGCGGCCAGCACCTTCAGCCGGGCGGTCGCCACCACCTCGGTCAGTCCCATGTCGCCGACGGGTCCGGGCAGTCCGGAGAGGAAGAGCGCGTCGGCCTCGTCACGGCTGAGGCCGGTCAGTCGGGTCCGGTAGCCGCCGAGCAGTCGGTATCCGCCGGCCCGACCCCGGTCGGCGTACACCGGGATGCCGGCGGCGTTCAGCGCCAGCACGTCCCGGTGCACGGTCCGTTCGGAGACCTCCAGCTCGTGGGCGAGTTGGGCGGCGGTCATCGACTCCCGGTTCTGTAGGAGCAGGACCAGGGAGATCAGCCGCGCGGCACGCATCGTCCCATCCTGCCCGCCGGCTCCGCCCCGGTCCGACCCCGGCTCCGGGTACGCCGTGCCGCCCTTCGGCGGCGCGCCGGCGCCGTCCTGTCGTCCTGCCGCAGGGGCCGTCCCGCCGCAAAGTCCTGTCCGGCTGCCGGGTGACGCGGCGGCCACTACGCTTCCCGTCGTGCACACCCCCACGATCGGTCGGGCGGCGGCCGGCCGGGTCCGCCCGTTCGCCTCCGGGTTCGGCGCCGGCGTCGGCCTGTTCTTCCGGGGCCTCGGCGTCTACGTCCGCAACCCCGGGCTGGTCCTGCTCGGCATGGTGCCCGGGCTGATCTCCGGCGCGCTCTACCTCGCCGGCTTCGCCGCCCTGATCTACTACGCCGACGATCTCGCCGAGCTGATCACACCCTTCGCCGACGACTGGTCGGGCTGGACGCAGGACGGGTTCCGGCTGGTCGCCGGACTCGCCCTGGTCGGCCTCGGCGGTCTGCTCGGAGTGCTCACCTTCACCGCGGTGACCCTGGTGATCGGCGACCCGTTCTACGAGGCGATCTCGGAGCGGGTGGAGGGCCGGTACGGCGGGGTGCCGAACGAGGTCGAGGTCTCCTGGTGGCGGTCGTTGCGGCGGAGTGTGGCGGACTCGCTGCGGCTGGTCCTCCGGTCGGTGCTGGTCGGCATTCCGCTATTTCTGGCCGGCTTCATCCCGGTCGTCGGGCAGTTCGTCGTCCCGGTGATCGCCGCGTTGGTCGGCGGTTGGTTCCTCGCCGTGGAACTGGTCGGTGTGCCGTTCTACCGGCGGGGCATGCGGTTGGGGGACCGGCGTCGGATGCTGCGGGCGCACCGCCCGCTGGCGCTCGGTTTCGGGGTCGCGGTTTTCCTCTGCTTCCTGATCCCGCTCGGCGCGGTGCTGCTGATGCCGGCGGCGGTGGCCGGTGCCGCGCTGCTGTCCCGGCGTGTCCTGGGGCAGCCGGTCGAGAGTCCGGCCTCCGGCCCGGTCCCCGCGCCGGTCGGTCCCGGGCGATGACGGTCGGTCGGGTCTGATGGAGATCGAGCTGGTCCAGGGCGACATCACCGGCGAGCGGGTGGACGCGATCGTGAACGCCGCGAACTCGTCACTGCTCGGCGGTGGCGGGGTGGACGGGGCGATCCACCGGCGGGGCGGTCCGGAGATCCTCGCCGAGTGCCGGGCGCTGCGAGCCTCCCGGTACGGGCGGGGACTGCCGACCGGTCAGGCGGTGGCGACCACGGCCCGTCCGGCCACGGTCGGCACCGCCCGCCTGGTGCTCTTCGACGCCACCACCCACCGGACCGCCCTGCGGGTACACGGACGGCTGCCGGACTGAGTCGCTGCCCCGCGTCAGTGCACCCGGAGGCCGTCCAGCAGGCTGGCGTCGCCGGCCACGTCGAGGGCGTCGAAGCCGACCCGTCCCCAGAGCGCCAGCAGCAGGTCGCTGGCCGTACCGGAGAGGTGCGCCCGGGCGTGGTGGTCGTCGGTGTCGAGGATGGTGTCGGTGTCGAGCAGCGCGACCCCGGTGCCGCGCAGCCGCAGGTACCACTCCTGGCCGGCGTCGGCCGCGACCAGTTGCACCACGCCGTGCCAGCCCTGTTCGGAGGCGCGGCGGCCGGCCGGCAGCCAGGTGTCGAGCACCTCGCTGATCCCGTCCGCCGCGAGCTTGGCCTCCAGCGGTTCGCCGGCCGCGACCGCCATCTGGGCGTCCCAGCGGTGCACCGCCGTCTCGTGGGCCATCCGGCGGTGCCAGAAGCCGACCTTCTTCGGCTGCGGCGCCCAGTTCCATGCCGGAGCCTCCGGGTCGAGCCGGTCCAGTACGGCCATCAGCTGGTCGTACTCGGTCCGCCACCATTCGACCGCCGCCGGGCCGGTCGGCAGCCCCTCGGGCACGGTACGACGGTCCGGCACCCCGGTGTTCCCCCGGCCGACCACACCCCGAACCCACTGGTAGACCGAGCCGAGATGGTGGATCAGATCGGTGACGGTCCAGTCGGGACAGGACGGCACCCGCAGGTCCGGCGACGCTTCGGTGATCGCGGCCTCGAACGTCGGCCCCTCGGTGCGGAGCGCGCCGAGCCAGAAGTCCTTCGTGCCGTGCAATCTGCTCATCACGATCCTCCCGTGAGACCGGGCCGCCACCGGCCGGGCTGTCTCTCAGCCTAGGGTGAATGGTGTGCCAGACGTTAATGCCCGACTGACAAGCGCCATGAACTCCGCCGGCCCCGGACGGTTGGCCGGTTATACGACTCTGCGGCTCGGCGGGGCGCCTCGACAACTGGTCACCGCCACCCAAACAGAGCAAATCGTGCAGAGTCTACGTGACGCCGAATCGCGGCATGAGCCGATTCTGGTGCTGGCCGGCGGCAGCAACGTGGTGGTCTCGGACGACGGCTTCCCCGGCACCGTGCTGCTGGTCCGAACCCGGGGTTTCCAGGTGGTGGCCACGGACGACGAGACGGTGACGGTCCGGGTGGCGGCCGGCGAGCCCTGGGACGACCTGGTCGCCGCCACCGTCGAGGCCGGCTGGTCGGGGGTGGAGTGCCTCTCCGGCATCCCCGGCTCGGCCGGCGCCACCCCGATCCAGAACGTCGGGGCGTACGGGCAGGAGGTCGCCGAGACGGTGACCGGAGTCGAGGCGTACGACCGGGTCACCGGGGAGGTGGTCCGGATGACGCCGGAGGAGTGCCGGTTCGGGTACCGGGCCAGCGTCTTCAAGCACAACGACCGGTGGACCGTGCTGAGTGTCGACTTCCGGCTGCTCCGCTCGCCGCTCTCCGCCCCGGTCCGGTACGCCGAACTCGCCCGGGCGCTCGGAGCCGAGATCGGCGACCGGGTGCCGCTGGCCGACGCCCGGGCGACGGTACGCGCACTGCGGGCCGGCAAGGGCATGGTGCTCGACCCGGCCGACCCGGACACCCGTTCGGTCGGCTCCTTCTTCACCAACCCGGTGCTCGACTCGGCCGCCTACCTGGCGCTGCGGGACCGGGCCGCCGACCTCGGCGAGCCGCCGTCCTGGCCGGGCAGCGGCGACACGGTGAAGGTCAGCGCCGCCTGGCTGATCGACAAGGCCGGCTTCCCGAAGGGTTACCGGGGAGCCGACGGGGTGGCGATCTCGTCGAAGCACACCCTGGCCCTGACCAACCCGGGTGACGGGTCGACGGCGGCGTTGCTGGCGCTGGCCCGGGAGATCCGCGACGGGGTGCACGCCCGGTTCGGTGCCACCCTGCACCCGGAGCCGGTCCTGGTCAACTGCGCCCTCTGACGCTTTCCACCTGCCGGGTTGTCGACAAGGGATCGACGCCGGCCAGGGTTCCTCGCTGGGCGATGCTGGACCGACTCGGAGATCCGGCGGTCCTCGGGGCGGACGCCCGCGAGCGGTTCGACATCGCGCCGCGCCGCAGTGGCCCGCTGGAGGCGCCCGTGCTGCTCGTCGGCGGACTGGCGGTCAATCTGTCCGTGCGCCGGGCCCGGCTGACCGTCGGTACCGCCCCCGCCCGGCCGGCTCCGGTGTGACCCGACCACGCTGCGGGAGGTGACCCGACGACGCGACGTGCCGGGCTGACCTGTCGACAGGGGGCCGGAGCGCCGGTCAGGGCCACGACGTACCGGGTGGGGCCACCGCCGACCAGGGGACGCTGACCTCGCCGAGCCGCCACCGGGCGGGTCGGTCCAGCACCGGCCAGCCGGCCGCGCGGGTCGCCTCGATGGTACGCCGCCACCGTTGCCGGGGGCCGAAGGTGGCGTACGGGGCAGCGGCCCGCCACCCGTCCTCGAGGGCCTGGATCAGCGCGTACACCCGGGTGCCGGGCACGTTGTGGTGGATCAACGCCTTCGGTAGCCGTTCGGCGAGCACGGCCGGGCTGTCCAGGGTGGCGAGCCGGGCGGCCAGCGTCAACGAGCGCGGCCCGGACGCGTCGACGAGCAGCCAACCGCCGATCCGACCGAGTTCGTCGCAGGTCCCCTCGACCAGCACCCCGCCGGGTCGCAACGCCCCGGTCATGATCTGCCAGGCCGGTACGACCTCCGGTTCGGCGTACTGGCGCAGCACGTTGAACGCCCGGACCAGGACCGGGCGCAGCCCGGCCAACTCGAAGCCGCCCCGGCCGAAGGTCAGTCCCGGCGGGTCGGCGGCGGGTTCGGCGGCGGCCACCCGTACCGGATCGATCTCCAGTCCGACCACCCGGACGTCCGGCCGGACCGCGGTGGCGAGCCGGTTGCGCAGTTCGACCACGGTGACCGGGCTGGCCCCGTAGCCGAGGTCGACGACGAGCGGGTCCGCCGCGTCCCGGAGCAGGTCGCCGCAGGTCGCCGCGATCCAGTTGTCGACCCGGCGCAACCGGTTCGGGTTGGTGGTCCCCCGGGTCACCGTGCCGACCGGGCGGGAGCTGCCGGTACCGCCGACCGGCCGGGGACTGCCGGTACCGCCGACCGGCCGGGGACTGCCGGCACCGCCGACCGGGCGGGACGCGGCCGGTCCGGTCGCCGGGTCCCCGGCGGGCCGGGACGGCGACACGACGCCTCACCTGCCGGCGTCGGGCGTGACCCGGTGCACCTTGTGCTGGGCGGCCTGGGCCAGCGGACGGACCACCAGCCGGTCCACGTTGACGTGGTGGGGGCGGGTGGCGCACCAGGCGACGCAGTCCGCGACGTCCTCGGCGACCAGCGGCTCGGCCACCCCGGCGTAGACCGCGGCGGCCCGCTGGGCGTCGCCACCGAACCGGACCAGCCCGAACTCCTCGGTCTTCACCATGCCCGGGTCGATCTCGATCACCCGGACCGGTCGTCCGCAGAGTTCGAGGCGCAGCGTCTCGGCGAGCGCGGTCTGGGCGTGCTTGGCGGCGGTGTAGCCGCCGCCGCCCTCGTACACGATCAGCCCGGCGGTCGAACTGAGCACCACGACCGTCCCGGCGCCGGAGGACTCCAGCAGTGGCAGCAGGGCCTGGGTGACCCGCAGCGTGCCGAGCACGTTGACGTCGTACATCCACTGCCAGTCGGCGATCGAGCCCAACTCGACCGGGTCCAGGCCGCGGGCACCGCCGGCGTTGTTGACCAGCAGGGTGACCGGTCCGGGCAGTTCGCCCGCGACGGCGGCCAACGCCGCCACCGATCCGTCGGACGTGACGTCACAGACCTGCGCGGTGGCCTGCCCGCCGGCGGCCTCGATCTCCTTCACCAACGCGTCGAGCCGGTCGGCGCGGCGGGCGGCGGCGAGCACGTGGAAGCCCTCGGCGGCCAGCCGGCGGGCGGTGGCCGCACCGATTCCGCTGGACGCACCGGTGACGATCGCGACAGAGGTCATCGGCTCATTCTGTCCCAGACCGTCGCCGCCGTCGCCGCCCGGCCCGGGGCAGACCGTCGGGCGGATCCGCAGGAAGGGCATCCGGCGGGAATCGCGGTGCGGGCGGCGACGCCGCCGCGGGCCGGTCGGGCATCTAAGGAGATCCACCCGTCGCGGTCGAATGAGGTCGGTCACCTATCCGGGACGTCCGGAGGATTGCGGGTCATCGGATGGGGAAGATGTCACCCGGTCGGGTGGTTCTTGTTGAGGTGCCCCGGTCGTGCGGGACGGCGTAACACCGTGACAGAAGGAGCGGACGTGGCGGAAGCGCACACCGGCGTGGCCCGGCAGCGAGGTACCCAACCGTGGCCGACCCCGCGTCGAATCGCCACCTTCTCCGTGCACACCTCACCGCTGCACCAACCCGGCACCGGTGACGCCGGTGGCATGAACGTCTACATCGTCGAGGTCTCCCGGCGACTGGCCGAGGCCGGCGTCGAGGTCGAGATCTTCACCCGGGCCACCTCCAGCGACCTGCCACCCCTGGTCGAGATGGCGCCCGGGGTGCACGTCCGACACGTCATCTCCGGCCCCTTCGAAGGCCTGGCCAAGGAGGAGCTGCCGAGCCAGCTCTGTGCCTTCACCACCGGCGTGCTGCGGGTCGAGGCGGCCCGGCCACCGGGCTACTTCGACCTGGTGCACTCGCACTACTGGCTCTCCGGTCAGGTGGGCTGGCTGGCCAAGGAACGTTGGGGCGTACCGCTGGTGCACACCGCGCACACCCTGGCCAAGGTCAAGAACGCCCGGCTGGCCGACGGGGACCGGCCCGAGCCGAAGGCCCGGGTGATCGGCGAGGAGCAGGTGGTCGCCGAGGCGGACCGGCTGGTGGCGAACACCGCCGTCGAGGCCCGCGACCTGATCGCCCGCTACGACGCGGACCCGGCCCGGGTCGAGGTGGTGGAGCCCGGTGTCGACCTGGACCGCTTCCGGCCGCCCGACTCGGGTCTGGCCGGCGAGGCCCGGATCGCCGCCCGGCGGCGGCTGGGCCTGCCCGAGCAGGGCGCGATCATCGCCTTCGTCGGGCGGATCCAGCCGTTGAAGGCGCCGGACGTCCTGCTGCACGCGTTCGCCGAACTGCGGGCCCGGGACCCCCGGATCGCCGCCACGGCCACCGTGGTCATCGCCGGCGGTCCGAGCGGCAGCGGGTTGGACCGGCCGACCGCCCTGATCGAGCTGGCCGCCCGGCTCGGCATCGCCGACGCGGTACGGTTCCTGCCGCCGCAGACCGGTGACGCCCTGCCGGCCCTCTACCAGGCCGCCGACCTGGTCGCGGTGCCGTCACACAACGAATCGTTCGGCCTGGTCGCCCTGGAGGCGCAGGCCTGCGGTACGCCGGTCGTGGCGGCCGCGGTCGGCGGGCTGGTCACCGCCGTCCGGGACGGGGTGAGCGGAGTACTTGTCGACGGCCACGATCCGGCCGACTGGGCCCGGGTCCTCGCCGGGTTGCTGGCGGCGCCGCGGCGGCGTACCGAACTGGCGCACGGTGCGGTGCTGCACGCCCGGGCGTTCTCCTGGGCGCGTACCGCGACCGGGCTGCTCGCCGTCTACCGTGGGGCGGTGGCGGAGCACCGAGCCCAGCTCGCCTCCGAGTTGGCCGACGGTGCCCAGGTCGCTCCGCTGGCGGCCTGCTGAGACGCTGGCGGCCTGCCTGCCGGGACGCCGCCGCCGGGGTACGGGCCGTCCGCCGGTCCGGAACGGACGGAAGGGGCGTGCGATGAGGTCACGGGCGGAGATCGGGCGACTGATCGAGGCGGTCTGTGCCGACCGGGAGTTGGACTGCGAGTCGACGGGCGAGTTCTCGTACGCGGTCACGCTGCCCGGCAGGCACAAGCTCAAGACGATCTGCAACCTGATCGTCGGCGACTACGCGCTGCGGATCGAGGCGTTCGTGATGCGCCAGCCCGACGAGCGGCGCGAGGAACTCTGGACCTGGCTGCTCCAGCGCAACGCCCGGATGTACGGGGTCGCGTTCTCGGTCGACGCGGTCGGCGACGTCTATCTCACCGGCCGGCTGGGCCTGGCCGGGGTGACCGAGGAGGAGTTGGACCGGCTGTTCGGGGCGGTGCTCAACTACGCCGACGAGTCGTTCGACACCATGTTGGAGATCGGGTTCGGTACGGCGATCCGCCGGGAGTGGGAGTGGCGGGTCAAGCGCGGTGAGTCGTTGGCGAACCTCCAGGCCTTCGCGCACCTCTTCGAGCGATCCTCTCCGGAAAACTCGGATTTGGACCGCCCCTGACGGGTATGCCCCGGCGGTGCATCGGCGGCCTGTGCCGGTGCTCTGCGGCGGTACAGCGACGACCGCGCCGCCTGCCGAGGTCAGACTGTCAGAGGGAGCGTGAGCGATCATGGCTCAGCGGAACAGTTCCGGTCGCGGCGCGACCGCGACCGCGTCGAAGCGCCGGACCAGCAGCACGGCCGACATCAGCGAAAACAAGATCAGCATGATGAAGGTCGAGGACATCCGGGGGCAGCTCCGGAAACGGGGTGTCTCGGGTATCTCCGCGCTGCGGAAGATGGACCTGGTGAAGAGCCTGGTCCGTACGTTGCGGGCGGAGGGTCGGGGTGGCACCGCCGCCAGGAAGACGACCGCGAAGAAGGCGCCGGCCAAGAAGGCCCCGGCGAAGAAGACGACCGCCAAGAAGGCACCGGCGAAGAAGGCGACCACGAAGAAGGCGGTCTCCGCGGCGAGCAAGCGGACGACCGGCCGTAAGGCGGTCTCCGCGGCGAGTACGCGGACGGGGGCCCGGAAGACCGTGTCGGCGCCGGCGAAGCGGGCGACGGCGAAGAAGGCGCCGGCGAAGAAGGCGACCACCAAGCGGGCTCCGGCGAAGAAGGCGACGGCGAAGAAGGCGCCGGCGAAGAAGGCGACCACCAAGCGGGCTCCGGCGAAGAAGGCGACCGCGAAGAAGGCGACCGCGAAGAAGGCGCCGGCGAAGAAGGCGTCAGCGACGGCAACGAAGGCGCCGGCCCGGAAGACGACGGCCGCCGCCCGGAAGAGCACGGCCGTCGCCCGGAAGACGACCACCGCGTCGGTCCGGAAGGCCGCCGGGGCGGGCACCGCGCCGGGCCGGAAGACGACCGGCGCGCGGAAGAGCACGTCGGCGGCGGGCGCCCAGAAGGGTACGGCGGCGACCGCGAAGCGGACCGGGGCGGCCGGTGGGGGGCAGTCGAAGAGCCTGAAGTACGCCCAGCCGATCACCTCGTCCCAGGATCAGCCGGAACGGCCCGGACGGAGCCTGGTGACCCGCGAACACGATGTCATCCAACGCTGGGCGGAGGCCCGGAACGCACGGCCGGCGACCATCGAGGGCACCGAACGCGAGGGTCGGATCGGCGTGCTGACGTTTGACTTCCCGGGATGGCGGGAAGGCGGTGGACTGAAGCCGGTGAGTTGGGACGAGTGGTTCCAGACGTTTGACCTTCGGCGCCTGAATTTCATCTACCAGGAACAGTTGTCCGATGGTCGGCAGAGCAACTTCTTCCGTACCGAATCACCGGATCGCGAGGACGGATGAGTGTGTGGGGGACAGGACCGGGAATGCTGGCACGAGGCTCGGTGTTGCCCCCTACGACGTCGGAAAAACGCTGCTTGCACCCGATGTGACCGGCGAGACAGCGGTCCTGGGTTGTGTGGCAGATCCGGCGACAACTAACGTTATTACGCGCGTCGCGCTCGGAATCGTTCGGGGGAACGGCGGATCGATCAGATTCGTGCACCGGGCGGCGACGCTGGGGGACGGGTGGCGCACGAGGCCGTTGGGGGACGGCGCCGCCACCTGTAACCGGCGGTGTGTGCGGGCGGCGTTTACGGGGGTGAGCGTCGCCCGCCGCCGCCGGTCCATCTGAAAATCCCCTTTCGTTTTCCCCGTCCCGTTCAGCTGCCCGACACCCGGGTCGGCCTCAGTATTTTGGTCGGCTTCGGCGTTCCGGCGGTGAAGGTCTCGGTGTTCCGGGGCACACCGATCTCCCGCCAGGTGAACGGAATTCCCCGGGCCACGTCCAGGTCCGGTGCGTCCATCAGTTGGAAGTGCACGTGCGGCTCCGTCGAGTTCCCGGAGTTGCCGCAGCGCGCCACCGGCTGTCCGGCCACCACCCGGTCGCCGGCCCGGACCAGCAGTGATCCACGCCGTAGGTGGGCGTACGCGGCGAAGACGCCGTCGCCGAGGTCGAGGACCAGATGGTTGCCGAGGACCTGTCCCGGGCCGACCAGGTCCCGCAGGGACGCCTCGACGATCAGATAGAGCAGTGCCGGCCAGGAGTTGCGGCTGAGATGGTCCCGGTTGCGGTCGACCGCACGGACCACGGTGGCGACGGCGTACAGCGGGGAGTCGAAGGCCGGGAAGTCGCGGTTGCGGCGCATCAACGGCCACCAGCCGAAGCTGGGGCGGGAATCCTCGGTCGGCTCCGCCACCACGTCGATCGCGTACGCCTGTCCGTAGGCCCGTACGCCGTGGCTGGGCACCTTGTCGGCCGGGCTGTTCAACGCCGACCAGCGGCCGGCGACCGGGGCGAGGACCTCGACCGGTCGCGCCGGCCCGGCCGCCTCGCTCGGGGTGAGCAGCCGACCGGTCACGAACCGCAGGATGATGGCGAGCCCGATCGGCACCCAGCCCCAGAGCCAGGAGATGTCGACGACGAACTGCGCCGCCAGCAGCGCGAGGAACGCCAGCCAGCAGAGCCGGTGTAGGACCATCAGGACCTTGGGCACGGTGAAAGCTCCTTCCGGTGGTGGGGGCCGACGCCGGCGGGTCGGTCAGGGCGCCGGTCGGGTCACGGTCGGGCGGCGGCCAGGACGACGAGCAGCGGCACCACCCGGCCGGGCGGAACCTCGTAGCGGCCCCGGGTCGGGCTGTGCAGCCAGCCGGCGGCGGCCAGTTGCCGCAGGTGGTGGTACGCCTGCCCGGTGGTGCCCAGCCCGTCCAGTTCGGTGAGTTCGGTGACCGTACGACGACCGCCGAGGATCTCGCGGAGCAGTCGCATCCGGACCGGATGGCCGAGCGCGGCGAACGACTCCGCCGCCTCGGTCCAGTCGACCTCGTCGAGAACCGTCCCGGTGAGCAGGCCGTACTGCCAGTCGTACCGCTCGTGGGTGGGGAGCCGGACGGTGCCGGTGAAGAGGATCCCGCCGTCGTCGGCACCGAGGTCGGCGAGCTGGCTCTTCAACCCTTCCAGGGCCCAGAAGTCCTGGTCCGGCCGGTGGCCGGCGCGGTCGCGCCCGCCACCTCCCCTCGTCGCGTCGGGGGAGGAGCCGGTCGGCCCGCCCGTGCCGGTCGTGTCCGGCCGCTCCGAGATGGCCGCGAGCTGTCGTGCCAATTCGTCGATCCGCTCGGTGAGCCGGCTCTCCAGTTCCGCCAGCCGTTCCTCCCACTCCATACATCGGAGATTACGTAACTACGTAATCTCCGTCAATGCTGGGAGTGTCGGTTGGCTCCCATCGCTCAGGCGTTGGCCGGTGCGGCCGCCGGGGTCCGGTCCGCACCGGAGGGTCGCGGCGCGGCGGACTCGACGTACGCCGACTCGAGTACCCGCAGGTCGCGGGCCCGGCGCTCCCGGGCGGGGCCGGAGACCAGGTGGGCGACGGCGGCCACGGCGGCGACCGCCGCGCAGCCGAACCAGAGCGCCGAGTTGCCGAACTGCTGCCGGACGAACCCGCCGGCCACCGGGGCCCCGAAGGCCGCCAGCGACCAGGAGAGCGAAAAGAGCCCCTGGTAGCGGCCGCGCAGGGTGGACGGCGACAGTTCGGCGATCAGCGTCGAGTTCGACGGCGAGTTCAACATCTCGCCGAGGGTCCAGATCACCACGGTGAGCGCGTAGAACCACGCCCCGTCGGCGAACGCGGTCAACCCGAAGCCGAGCCCGACCAGCACCGCGGCCAGCGCCAACACGTTCGACCGGCCACGTCCCCGGATCAGTCGCGGGATGAAGAGCTGGCCGACGACGATCAGCACCCCGTTCACCGCGATGACCGTGCCGTAGGTGGAGGGCGACAGACCGTCCTGTCCCATCGCGATCGGCAGCATCGAGATGTGCTGCATGAAGATCAGCGCCAGCAGGACGTTCACCGCCACGAAGCCGACGAAGACCCGGTCGGTCAGGGCGACCCGCAGTCCACCCCGGTGCGGCGCGGCGCCGTCCGGCTGGTTGGCGCCGGGGCGGACGTCCCGCAGCCGCCGGGTCTCGCCGACCTTCAGGAAGATGATGGCGGCGGTGGCCAGCGTCGTCGTCGCGTCGATCACGAAGAGCAGCAGGTAGCTCGCCTCGGCGGCCAGCCCGGCGAGGATCGCCGCGGAGGCGAAGCCCAGGTTGATCGCCCAGTAGTTCAGGGTGAAGGCGCGCAGCCGGTCCTGTTGCGGTACGACGTCGACCAGCATCGCGCCGAAGGCCGGCCGGGCCCCCTCGGCGAAGACGCCGAGCAGCAGCGCGCCGAGCGCGACCAGCCACAGCGGCCGGGCCAGGCCGAGGGCCAGCATCATGGTGGCCGCGCCGACGTGGGCGGTGAGCAGGGTGGGCCGCCGCCCCCAGCGATCGGCGAGGACGCCGCCGGTCAGCGTGCCGACCGCGCCGCCGGCGCCCCAGAGGCCGAGCACGATCCCCGCCTCGAACTCGGAGAAGCCGCGTACCTCGGTCAGGTAGATGGCCAGGAAGATGACGACGAAGGCGCCGAGTCGGTTGACCAGCGTGCCGGCCCAGAGATACCAGAAGGTCCTCGGTAAACCGCCTGTCGTGTCCCGGAACCAGTTCTGGACCGTCCGCACCCCGTGCCCCCGTGCCTCTGTAATGACCACTAGCTGTCAAACGCCTTACGAAGCTAGCCGGAGGCGACATCGCAGGTCACCCGGTTTTCCACGTGTCGGTCGTCACCCAGGGTCGCCGCATGTCGCACCGGCCGGTCCGGCAGGATGATGCCCATGAGTAGGAGCACGAGTACTGGACCGGAGGGCGCCCCGGTGGCGGGCGAGGGCGCCGCGGTGGGCACGTTGGTGCTGCTCCGGCACGGCGAAAGCGACTGGAACGCGAAGAACCTCTTCACCGGCTGGGTCGACGTGGACCTGACCGCCAAGGGAGAGGCCGAGGCCCGGCGCGGCGGCGAACTGCTGCGCGAACACAACCTGCTGCCCGACGTGATGCACACGAGCGTGCTGCGCCGGGCGATCCGCACCGGCGAGCTGGCGCTCAACGCCGCCGACCGGCACTGGATCGCGGTCCGCCGCTCCTGGCGGCTCAACGAGCGGCACTACGGCGCGCTGCAGGGCAAGAACAAGAAGCAGACCCTCGACGAGTACGGCGAGGAGCAGTTCATGCTCTGGCGCCGGTCGTACGACACCCCGCCGCCGCCGATCGCCGACGGTGACGAGTGGTCCCAGGTCGGCGACCCGCGCTACGCCCTGCTCCCGCCCGAGCTGATGCCCCGGACGGAGTGCCTCAAGGACGTCGTCGACCGGATGCTGCCGTACTGGTTCGACTCGATCGTGCCGGACCTGCTGGCCGCTCGTACGGTGCTGGTCGCCGCGCACGGCAACTCGCTGCGGGCGCTGGTCAAGCACCTCGACGACATCTCCGACGAGGCGATCGCCAAGCTGAACATCCCGACCGGCATCCCGCTGCGCTACGACCTCGACCGGTCGATGCGTCCGCTGGTCGCCGGCGGGGCGTACCTCGACCCGGAGGCCGCCAGGGAGGCCGCCGCAGCGGTCGCCAACCAGGGACGCTGAACCCAGGACACAGGCCGGGACGGGCCCCTTCCGCTGTCGGAAGGGGCCCGTCCCGACCGTCACATCTCGCCGGTGACCAGGTAGACGACCCGCTGGCCGGCGTTCACCGCGTGGTCGGCGTACCGCTCGTAGAAGCGGCCGAGCAGTGTCGCGTCGATCGCGGTCTCCACCCCGTACGGCCACTCGTCGTCGAGGACGATCGCGAAGAGCTGCCGGTGCAGCTCGTCCATGGCGTCGTCGTCCTGTTCCAGTTCGGCGGCCAGGTCGGCGTCGGGCTTGGAGAGGACCTCGGCGATCTTGCCGGCCATCCGGTCCGCGGCCTTGGCCATCTCGGTGAAGACGCCGCGCAGCTCGGCCGGGACGGCCGGGGACGGGTGCCGGCGTACCGCCGTCTTCGCCACGTGGTCGGCGAGGTCGCCCATCCGCTCCAGGTCGGCCGCGACGTGCAGGGCGGTGATCAGGGCCCGCAGGTCGGAGGCGACCGGCGCCTGCCGGGCGAGCAGGTCACAGACCCGCTCCTCGACCTGCCGGAAGATGGAGTCGATCTCCGCGTCGCGGTCGATCACCCCTTCGGCGGCCTTCCGGTCCGCGGTGAGCAGCGCCTTGGTGGCCTGACGCATCGCCACCTGCACCGCCTCCGCCATGTCCACCAGGAGTTGGCTCACGATGTTCAGGTCGATCCGGAATTCGTCGCGCATGATCACGTCCTGCTGGTCAGTTCGCCGGGAGGCGACCGGCGTACCACCGGCCGGGTCGGCGGTGGGCCGGCCCGGCGACGGTACGGATGAACGAGGGTCCCGACAACGGTAGGGCGAGGCGACGGCTCCGAGGTGAACCTCGGTGAACGGCACCCGGCCGGACGGTGAACATTCGCGGATGGCCGCGTGATTCGCCCAATTTTGCCTGGTCGATAGGTTAACGATGACCCTACGATCGCCGCGTGGACTGGGGGGTGGTGGCGGGCGTCGTCGGAGGACTCGGGCTTGGCCTGTTCTTCGGCCCGTTCCGGCACCGACTCAACGGGCGGGGCCGATCGTACGACACCGGACAACCCAGGCCCCGGCCCGACATTCCCCGACAGGTCGGCCCAGCGAGCGACACACGTAACAGGAGGCCGGCGATCGGCAACGAGGAACAGGCCGGCGGGCTGTCCGGTCTCGGCCGCAAGAGCCTGGACTCGCTCCGGGTCGGTGTTGTCGTCCTGGACGCCCAGGACGTCCCGGTGCTGGTCAACCCGGCCGCCCGGGCGATGGGGCTGCTCCGGGTCGGCGCCACCCCGGGTACGGTCGCCGCGCATCCGATCATCCGTACCCTGGCCGGCCAGGTCCGCCGCACCGGGGTGCGCCGCGAGGTGGAGCTCGACCTGCCCCGGGGCCGCGACGGGGGCATGCAGGACCCGCTCGGCGTGCACCTGCGGGCGATGGGACTCGGCTCCGGGTACGTGGCCGTCGAGGCCGCCGACGTCACCGAGTCACACCGGGTCGCCCGGGTACGCCGGGACTTCGTGGCCAACGTCAGCCACGAGCTGAAGACCCCGATCGGGGCGTTGCAGCTGCTCGCCGAGGCGCTGCTGGACGCCACCGACCAGACCACCGGAAACGGCACACTGGACCCGTCGGAGGACATGGCGGCGGCCCGCCGGTTCGCCGAGCGGATCCAGCACGAGTCGACCCGGCTCGGCAAGCTCGTCAACGAGCTGCTGGAACTGACCCGGCTGCAGGGCGCCGAGCCGCTGCCCGACCCCGACCCGGTCGCCCTGGACTGGGTGATCGCCGAGGTGCTGGACCGGACCCGGACCGCCGCGAACGCCCGCGAGGTCACCGTGGCCGTCGAGGGCGAACGGGACCTGACGGTGTACGGCAGCGACGGCCAGATCGCCACCGCGGTCAGCAACCTGGTGGAGAACGCGATCGCCTACTCCGGCGAGCGGACGAAGGTCACCGTCGCGGTACGCAGCAGCGAGGAGCACATCGAGATCGCCGTCACCGACCAGGGCATCGGCATCGCCCCCGACGACGTGGGCCGGATCTTCGAACGTTTCTACCGGGCCGACCAGGCCCGGTCGCGGCAGACCGGCGGCACCGGCCTCGGCCTGGCGATCGTGAAACACATCGCGACCAACCATGGCGGTCGTGTCGAGGTGTCCAGCACTCTTGGTGGTGGCTCCACGTTCACCCTGCGGCTGCCGGCCCGACCGCCGGACGCCTTCCTGCCGCCAGCCCCGTCAGTTGAGATCGAGACCGATCCGGTCGGATAGTCCGACGCGCGAATCAGAAAGGAAAGTCCGTGGCCCGCGTACTCGTGGTCGAGGATGAGGAGTCGTTTTCCGACGCCCTCTCCTACCTGCTGCGCAAGGAGGGATTCGAGGTCTCGGCCGCGGCGACCGGCACCGACGCGTTGACCGAGTTCGACCGCACCGGCGCGGACATCGTGCTGCTCGACCTGATGTTGCCGGAGATGTCCGGCACCGAGGTGTGCCGTCAGCTCCGCCAGCGTTCCCAGGTGCCGATCATCATGGTCACCGCCCGGGACAGCGAGATCGACAAGGTGGTCGGCCTGGAGATCGGCGCCGACGACTACGTCACGAAGCCGTACTCGCCGCGTGAGCTGGTCGCCCGGGTCCGGGCCGTACTGCGGCGGCGGGGCAACGAGGCCGTCGAGGTCAGCACTCCGACCCTGGCCGCCGGCCCGGTCCGGATGGACATCGAGCGGCACGTGGTGACCGTCGACGGCGCCCCGGTGCAGCTGCCGCTGAAGGAGTTCGAGCTGCTGGAGTTGCTGCTCCGCAACGCCGGACGGGTACTGACCCGGGGGCAGCTGATCGACCGGGTCTGGGGTGCCGACTACGTCGGCGACACCAAGACCCTGGACGTGCACGTGAAGCGGCTGCGGTCGAAGGTCGAGCCGGAGCCGTCCGCGCCGAGGTTCATCGTCACCGTCCGCGGACTCGGCTACAAGTTCGAGCCGTAGGCCGGCCGCACCCCGGCGGGGCCGTGCGGCATGCGGTCCGTGTGGTCCGCTGGGCGGCGGGCCGAGATTCGGTGGTCGCCGGCGCCGGTCGGGTGGGCGGCGGGCCGAGGTTCAGTGGTTGCCGGCGCCGGTCCGCTGGGCGGCGGGTCGGCGACGACCGGCGGCGGCCTTCGGGCTGGCCGGCTCCCGGCCGCCCTCCTCGCGGTGCACGACCACCGGGTCGGCCTCCGCGGTCGCCGGATGCGTCGCGACCAGGCCACGCCGGGCCCGTTCGCCGCAGATCTCCGCGAGTTTGGCGTACGCCGCCTTGCCGACCAGTGCGGTCAGCTCCGGCTCGTACGAGACGTACATCGGCTCGGTCCCGACGTGTGCCTCCGGCGACGACGTGCACCACCAGTCGAGGTCGTGCCCGCCCGCGCCCCAGCCCCGCCGGTCGAACTCGCCGAGCGTGGAGACCAGCACCTTCGTCCCGTCCGGACGCTTCACCCAGTCCTGGTCGCGACGGACCGGCAGCTGCCAGCAGACGTCCGGCTTGTACTCCAGCGGATGGACGCCGTCGCGCAGCGCCTGGGCGTGCAGCGCGCAACCGCCGCCACCGGCGAAGTCTGCGTCGTTGAGGAACACACACGGGGCGTCCTCGGCCCGGGTCGCGGTACGCCGGGCCGGCGACTCGCCGTCGACCGAGTCCATCTCGGTGTAGTTCTTGAAACCGCGCCGGTAGTGCTGCCAGGTCTGCGGGGTGAGCCGCTTCACCGCCGCCCGGACCCGCTTCTCGTCGTCGGCGTCGGTGAAGAACGCGCCGTGCGAGCAGCAGCCGTCGGCGGCACGACCGGCGATGATGCCGTGGCAGGTCTGGCCGAAGACGCAGGTCCAGCGGGACAGCAGCCAGGTCAGGTCGGCGCGGATCAGGTGCTCCGGGTCGGCCGGGTCGGGAAACTCGATCCACTCCCGAGGAAAGTCGAGCGGGACCTCCCGGCTGCGCGGGTCGGCGGGGTCGTCGACGATGATCCGGAGCTGGTTGCGTGCTGCCACCTGGTCAGCGTACGCCCGCGACCGGCGTTCCGACCTGCGTCTAGGGTGCAACTCATGCGACTCGGCGTACTCGATGTCGGCTCCAACACGGTGCACCTGTTGGTGGTCGACGCCCACCGGGGGGCCCACCCCTGGCCGGCCCATTCGGAAAAGGCGGTGCTCCGGCTCGCCGAACAGATCGGCCGGGACGGCTCGTTGCGCAGAGAAGGAGCGGACGCACTGGTGGCGGCGGTGAACGAGGCGAAGATGTCGGCGGTCCGGCTGACCGCCGACGACGTACTGGCCTTCGCGACCTCCGCGGTCCGGGACGCCACGAACGCGCCGGAGGTGCTGGCCCGGGTCCGCAACGAGACCGGCGTACGCCTGGAGGTGCTCTCCGGTGCCGACGAGGCCCGGATGACCTTCCTCGCCGTACGCCGGTGGTTCGGCTGGTCGGCGGGGCGGCTGCTGGTGCTGGACATCGGCGGCGGCTCGCTGGAGATGGCGGCCGGGATCGACGAGGTCCCGGAGTTCGCCCTCTCGCTGCCGCTCGGTGCCGGCCGGCTGACCCGGGAGTGGTTGGAGCTCGGGCCGGACAGCGGCGACACCCCGTCCAGCCAGGCGGTCGCCAAACTCGAGGAGTACGTGGAGAGCCTGCTCGGCCCGGTGGTCGACGACATGGTGGGAATCGAGTGGGACCGGGTCGCCGCCACCAGCAAGACCTTCCGGACCCTGGCCCGGCTGGCCGGGGCGGCACCGTCCGGGGCCGGGCTCTGGGCGCGGCGCAGTCTGACCCGGACCGGGCTGCGTCAGGTGATCGGCTTCATCCGGCACATGTCGCCGAACCGGCTCGCCGAACTGGAGGGGGTCAGTGCCCGGCGGGCCCACCAGCTGCTGGCCGGGGCGATCGTGGCCGAGGCGGTGATGCGCCGGCTCGGCGTGCAGAGCCTGGACATCTGCCCGTGGGCGTTGCGTGAGGGGGTCATCCTGCGCCGGCTGGACCAGCTGGAGGCGTCCGGGTAGTCGGGCAGCTTTCTCGATGTCGGCCTGAGCTGCTGTTCTGCGGCTTCCCGGGCGATATGCGACGACTCGTCCCGGGTGGTGGGCGCCGGAGCGGGCTACCCTGAAGGACGTGACCACCCGCGTACTGCTGTCCAGTTCCTCGGTCTTCCCCGAGCCGACCGCGGCCGCCTTCGAACTGGCGGCGGCGCTCGGCTACGACGGCGTCGAGGTGATGGTCTGGACCGACGCGGTCAGCCAGGACGCCGGGGCGCTGCGCGGGCTGGCGAAGCACTACGGCGTGCCGGTCCTGTCGGTGCACTCGCCCTGCCTGCTGGTCACCCAGCGGGTCTGGAGTTCCGACCCGTGGGAGCGGCTGCGTCGGTCGGCGATCCTGGCCGAGACCCTGGAGGCGCCGACCGTGGTGGTGCACCCGCCGTTCAGCTGGCAGCGTGACTACGCCCGGTCGTTCGTCGACGGGCTGGAGCGGCTGGCGGCCGGGCACACCGGGATCCGGTTCGCTGTCGAGAACATGTACCCGGTCCGGATGGCGGGTCGGAAGTTCGTGCCGTACCAGCCGGGCTGGGACCCGACCGACACCGGCTACGACGCCTACACCCTGGACATCTCGCACTGCGCCGCCGCACAGACCGACGCGTTGGCGATGGCCGACCGGATGGGCGGCGGGCTGGCCCACGTACACCTGGGGGACGGCACCGGCGAGGGCCGGGACGAGCACCTGGTGCCCGGCCGGGGCACCCAGCCCTGCGGCGAACTGCTCGCCTCGCTGGCCGGACGCGGCTTCACCGGCTCGGTCGCCCTGGAGGTCTCCACCCGGCGGGCCCGCAGCCGCGCCGACCGGGAGGAGGACCTGCGGGCGGCGCTGGCGTACGCCCGCGAGCACCTGGCCGCCGGTACGCCCGCCCCGGTCGACGCGCACACCGCCGGCTGACCCGGTCCTCCCGCCGGGTCTTCCGTGCCGCCGTTTTCCGGTCACATCGCCGGGTAACCGCGATCTGCTCCACCGGACGGGCGCGACCCGGGCCGGCGGACGCAGCCGATCCGTGGTCGCGAACCAGACCTTCGGGACGGAAGGGGGCACGGGTGAGTGACAGGCGCGATGCGGACGAGGACGTCGCGGCGTTCTTCGCCCGGGTCGCCCGGTGCGGCGTCGAGCCCCGACTCAGCGGGGTCACCGGCGGCATCCGATTCGAGATAACCGAGGACCGGGACTACCGGCAGCGCGACGGCGGGGACATCGAGTACTGGGTCGTCACGTTCGACGACGGTCGGGTCCACGTCCGGGCGGGTCAACATCCCGCCGACACGGTCGTCCGGGTCGGCCGGCCGATCCTCCTCGAAATGATCAACGGTCGGATGACGCTGGTGCAGGCCTGGGCCGGTGAGCGGCTGGTGGTGTACGGGACACCGGCCAAGTTCCTCCAGTTCTGGCTGATCCCGCATCTTGTCGCCGGCGAGCCGGGCGCCGACCATCCCCGGGAGTTCGTGCGGAGGCACCGGCGATGAGCTCCGACGCGGTACGCATCCTCGACGGCAACATGTTCCTGGTCAGCGCTGCCAACGGCGACATCGAACCGTCGCGGTCGTTCCCCACCGGCCTGTTCACGCTCGACATCCGCCACCTGTCCACCTGGAAGCTCACCATCGACGGCGAACCGCTCACCGTGCTGTCGGTGGACCAGCCACACTACTTCGAGGCGACGTTCTTCCTGGTGCCCGGCGAGCCGACGCTCTACGTGGAGTCCGAGGTGACGATCGTCCGGCAGCGCGACATCACCCGCAGCATGTGCGAGTGGCTGACGGTGCTGAACCATGGCGTCGACCCGGTCGATCTGACGATCCGGGTCGAGGCCGGCTGCGATTTCGCCGACCTGTTCGAGGTGAAGAACGTCGAACCGAAGGTGGGCGACTTCTCCACCGAGATCGGCGCCGACCGGCTCACCTTCCACTACCGGCGCGACATGTACGCCCGCTCCACGGTCATCTCGGCCACCGGTCCGGTCGAGGTCGACGAGGACGGCTTCACCTTCCGGGTGCACGTCGAGCCGGACGGCAGGTGGACGACCCACCTGCACGTGGAGACCGTCGGGTGGGACGGTCGCGACATCCGGACGACACTGCAGGGTCAGGCCCGACGGGAACGCCCGAGGCTGGTCCATGAACTGCAGATGTGGCTCGACGAGATGCCCCGACTGGAGTGCGACCACGACGAGTTCGAGGTCACCTACCAGCGGAGCCTGGTCGACCTGGCCGCGCTCCGGTTCCGGCCGCTGAGCGGACAGGCGGCGTTGACGGACTACGACCCGGAGTACCGGGTGCCGGCGGCCGGTCTGCCGTGGTTCATGAGCGTCTTCGGCCGGGACAGCATCCTGACCTCGTTGCAGACCCTTGCCTACGCACCGCATCTCGCAGCCTCGACGCTGCGGGTGCTGGCCCGGGCGCAGGCGGTGGCGCTGGACAACTTCCGGGACGCCGAGCCGGGGAAGATCCTGCACGAGATCCGGTACGGCACCACCGCCGCCTTCGCCGAACAGCCGCACACGCCGTACTTCGGCTCTGCGGACTCCACCCCGCTGTTCGTGATCCTGCTCGACGAGTACGAGGCGTGGACCGGGGACAGCGACCTGGTGCGACTGCTGGAACCGCAGACCCGGGCCGCGCTGGCCTGGATCGACGAGTACGGCGACCTGCTCGGCAACGGCTACCTCAGCTACCAGACCCGCAACGAGCGGACCGGACTGGTGAACCAGTGCTGGAAGGACTCCCCGAACGCGATCTGCTACCGGGACGGGCGGCTGCCCGGCCTGCCCCGGGCAACCTGCGAGCTGCAGGGGTACGCGTACGACGCGAAACTGCGGGCCGCCCGGCTGGCCCGCGAGGTCTGGCACGACCCGGCGTACGCGGACGAGCTGGAACGGTCGGCGGAGGAGTTGAAGCGGCGGTTCAACCGTGACTTCTGGATCGCCGACGAGGGTTACTACGCCCTGGCGTTGGGGCCGGACGGCGACCAGGTCGACGCGCTCTCCTCCAACATCGGCCACCTGTTGTGGAGTGGCATCGTCGACGAGGACAAGGCGGACGCGGTCGTCGGGCACCTGATGGGGCCGCGTCTACATTCCGGCTGGGGGATTCGGACGCTGGCCGAGCACTCCGCCCGGTACAACCCGATCGGCTACCACACCGGCACGGTGTGGCCGTTCGACAACTCGTTCATCGCCTGGGGTCTGCGCCGGTACGGGTACCGGGCGGAGGCGGCCCGGATCGCGCGCGGCATCTTCGAGGCGGCGTCGCACTTCGACGGGCGGCTGCCGGAGGCGTTCGCCGGGTACGACCGGAAGACGTCCGCCGCTCCGGTCGAGTACCCGACCGCCTGCAGCCCGCAGGCGTGGTCGACCGGGGCGCCGCTGCTGTTACTGCGGATCGTGCTCGGGCTCAACTCGTCCGGCGACGAACTCGCGGTGGACCCCGAGGTGCCCCGTGAACTCGGCCGGGTGCGGCTGAGTCACATTCCTGGCCGGTGGGGCCGCGGGGACGTGGACTTCCGTCCCTGAGTTCCCTCCGGGCGCTGCCTTCCCGGGGCCTTCTCCTGGTCGACACCACCCGCCTCTGCCACGTGTTATAAGTATTATCTGAGGAGGACGGATAATGCTTATATCGGCGAACATCTGGCGCGCGTTGATCGAAGCCGGGATCACCGCTGTGCCGGTTGACGCGAGCCAGGTCGAACTCCGCCACGGTGAGCGGCGGAGCACGGTTCCCGTCTTGGCCTTCTCGGTGCCGCTGAATCCCAGCGATCTCGGACGGTTTCCGGGATGGCGGACTCAGCCGGTGCTGCTGATCGTTCCGTCGGCTTCGGCTGCTGTGCAGGCGTTGCTGGAGGAGGCCGGCTGGTCCTGGCTGGTCGATGATGATCACCAAGTGCGCGGCGTGATCCACATCGCGGGGTACCGGGTCGAACTCGGCCACGGGAAGAAGGGCCGTTCGGGTGGGCCCGGAGCCCGCCAGCGTCGGCCGGGTCGGCTGCCCTGGGGTGCGTTCGCCCTGCTACGCCGACTTGTCGAGCGGCCGTTCAGCACTCAGTGGCAGTTGGCGGAGCTGGCGGGGATCTCCCAACCGCGGGTGTCCCAGACGCTCCGGATGCTGACCGACCACGGGCTTGTGGAACGGGACGCGGCCGGCTGGCGGGTGCGGGACTTCGACGAGGCAACCCGGTGGTGGCTGGCGGAGTACCCAGGCCCTGGCGGCCTGCGTACCTTCTGGTACGGCCTCGACTCCCCGGTGTCCCAGGCGCGCGCGGTGATCGAGCTCGCTGACCCGGCCACCGGCTGGCCCGACTCTGCCCACATCCGGCCCTCGGCTGTGGTCTCCGGTGACGTGGCCGCTGACTTCATAGCGCCGTGGCGTAACCCGGGACGGGCGATTGTCTACACACGTGCGGGGCTCGACCTGGCCGCCGCCGGCTTCGTGCCCGCGTTGCAGGAGGACTCCACGCTGGAGTACGTCATCCCCGAAGACCCGGGTGTGTGGCCCCCTGCGGTGACCGACCTGGGACCCCCTGCCGGCTCGCTGCCGCTGGCTGATCCGATGCAGATCCTCTGGGACATGTGCCGTGTGCCAGGCCCGGATACGGATGAGGCGGTCACCCGCCTGTGGGAGGCGTTGCGTAGCCGCAGCCGGCTCGCCAACCGAAAGGACGCGGCGTGAAGGACCCGGAGCCGACAGACGCCATTTCCCTCTCGGTCGCGTCCACCAGCAGGGCGGCGGATGCCGGTTACCGAACCCTCGCCGACCTGTCCGAGATCGCCGCCGAACTCGGGATCGACTACCGGATCGTCGGCGGGCACATGGTGACACTGCTTGTCGCCGCCTACGGCGTCGCGGACCAGGTGCCGATGCGGGAGACGGCCGACGCGGACTTCGCCGCGTTGCCTTCGGTCATCGCTGATCCTCGTCTGCCGACGGCGCTGACTGGGCGCGGCTATCTGACCCGAGGCGCGGCGAACCGGTTCGTACGTGAGCGAGCGGACCGGTACGGACCACTCGAGTTGGTCGTGGACGTGCTCGCGCCCTCCTATCGGGGTGCCCTGGTACCCAACCAGCGTCACGGCGACCTGGTCGTCGACGAGGTGCCGGGACTGCTGTTGGCGTTGCATCGCCCTGGTACCACGGTGGATCTCCGGGTTCGTCTCACGGCTGGCGACGATCTCCGTACCCGGCTGGTGCTGCCGGAGCTGACGTCGGCAATATGCGTCAAAGCCTTCGCCTATCGAGGGCGGTTCGCCGACAAGGATGCGGTCGATCTCTGGCGGCTGCTCAACGCGGCCTACGTCGCCGGGCTCCGTGCGTCGGACTGGCCGACCAGCGTTACCGGCCGACAGGCGGGACAGGTGCTGTTCCGCTTCTTCGGTGCTCCGAACGCAACCGGCCTCAAGCAGGTCTCGAACCTCTCCGGGGAACGGACGCGGATGCAGGCACTTGTCCGGCAGGTCGTCACACCAACCCACTGACGTGGGCGAGAACGGTCGAAGCGCCGCCTGTCCCACGACGCGAAGACAGGCGGTCGCGCAGGATCGGGTCAGATCGCCAGCTATCGGGGTGGGATGAGCACCCGCTCGACCCACGGGGTACGGCACAGGTCGTCGTCGAGGTCGGATCCGGTGACCTGTGTGACGGCGGCGGCGTCGGCCAGCGTCACCCGCAGTCGCGACTGGAGCAGGTCAGGCCGGAGCTTCGTCAGTTCCGCGAGTTCGTCGGCGTTCAGCCCGTACCGCTGTCGGAGCCCGTCGGTGGCCTGCGTGCGGGTTTCCCGTACCACCCCGGTCACGCCGGGGAAGGCTTCCAGTCTCGCCAGGATGGCCTGCTGCTGTGCCTCGTCGGCACCGTCGGTCAGGACCACCCAGATCTCGTTCGGCGAGACACCCTGCAGCGGTGGCAGCGCATCGACACACTCGCTCACCGCGCCGTCACCGGGCTTGCCGGGGAGAACGACGTCGTCCACGCCTGGCAGGGCGAGCAGTTCGGTACGGAGCGGGCTGGCTGCGGCCCGGTCGAACGCGGCCCGGTCGCGCACGGTCAGCATCAGGGACTCCGGCAGCGACTCCGGGTTGACCTGGGCGAGCATCTCCGGCCGGTCCTTGAAGAGTTCCTTGAACCGCTGGTACGCCTGCTCCCGGGACTCGAACCTGACCTCCGTCGCGCCCGGTACGGCCCGCAGCCGCGCCTCGATCGCCTGCTTCTGCTGCTCCGTGACGTCCTCGGTCAGGAAGACCGAGATGGGGGCCGCCGGCTCGGTCGGGGGACCGTCCGCGGTGCAGCCGGCGAGGCCGGCACCGAGCAGGGCCGCCACCAGCACGGCAGAAGCTTTTTTCCACATGGCCCGGCAGGGTAGTCGAGGCCGTCTATCCGGGACATCGGATAACTCCGTGGGTGCGACACGCGGACATAGGGGTCTTTGCTGGAAAAGACTGGAACTTGTACGCTCACGCCTCATGGCGGAGTCCGTGGAGGTGCTGGAACGGCGGATCGACGCCCTCCGGGCGGAGGTACGTCGTGCCGTGGTGGCTCGGGACAATCCGCGTACCCGGGCGCTCCGGGCCGAACTGCGGGCCGCCGAACGTGCCTGGGAGCAGGCCATCACCGACCTCGCCGACACCGCCGAGTCCGTGGTCGCCGAGCCTGCCGGTCCCGCCGCCGTGCCCGGGCAGGCCGGCCGGGCCGCCGGCTCGTCGCGGTCCACCCGGGCGACCGGCTCGCCGCAGGCCGCCCGGGCAACGGCTTCGACGCGCGCCGGACGGGCCGGCGCCGGTGGCTCGCTGCTGCCGGTCCGGGAACAGGTGCACCACGCGTTGACCCTGCTCTGCGTACCGGCCGCGTCGAAACTGATCGCCGACGTACACGAGGCGTTCTTCGACGGCGGAGGGCTCGACGGCGGAGGGCACGGCCTGGCCCCGGCCCGCCTCACCCACCTGCGCCGGGACGAGCGACGGTCGTACGAGACCGCCCGGCACTCGCGGCCGTACTATCTCTGCGCGGCGCTGACCGCCGACCACCTGACGCCGGCGCGCGGCCTCTTCGGGGTCTCCACCTGGCCGCTGGAACGGCGGATCGTCGGCCCGCTCAGTCCCCGGGTCGACTTCCTCACCGCGGCGGTCCGGATCGCCGAGCGGGCGGCCCGGATGCCACAGCCGAACCCCCAGCTGACCCGGCTGCTGTGGCGGTTCGCGACCAACATCCCCGGCGCGTCGGCCGGGCAGATACCCGGCACAGTGGACACAAGGGTGATCATCGAAGCTGCGGAGCACGAGCGTGAGGTGCACGCCGAGGCCGACCGGGCCCACCGGGCGGCGGCGGCCGACCGGGCCCGCCGGCACCTCGACGACGTCGCGCAACTCTTCGGCCACACGCTGGACCGGGTCAGGGAGACGAGGACGGCATGACGAGCAGCATCACCAGCACCGGAGTCGGCACCACCGAGCGGCTGGCCGCGATCCGGGGCGGTACGGCACCGAAACGGCACAACGCCCGGACCATCGCCGCGCTCACCCGTAATCCCGGCTGTGCCCGGCGGGCCGTACTCGACTGTGCGGGAGTGGACAAGCAGCGGCTGGCCGCGTACGTCGACTTCCCGGCCCGGTTCGGCCAGTCCGGGTTCGCCATCGCCCGAGGCAACGCGTTCGAGGCGCAGGTGAAGGCGAACGGCGCCGCCGAACTGCTGGCCCTGCTCCGGGAACGGCTCGGACTGCCGATTCCCGAGGTGGCGTACGACGACCTGGAGTCGGTGACCGGCCGGGAGAAGGAGAGCGCCGAGGTCCGGTACGCCCGCTCCCGGGCCCTGCTGACCCGGGCCGCCGCCGGGGCTGACGACGCCGGCACCCTCTTCGACCATCCGCTGCTCCGGATCGACGTCGCCGGGCAGCCGGTCTACCTCGAACCGGACCTGATCGCCTTCCAGGCGGGAGGCCGGTTCCACGTCGTCGAGATCAAGTCGTTCGCGGTGGTGGACGGGCAGGCCGACGCGGGAAAGGTCTCCTCGGCGGCGATCCAGTCGGCGGTCTACGTGCTGGCGATGCGGGAACTGCTGGCCAGCGCCGGATTCGACCCGGAGATCGTCTCGCACGACGTGATCCTGGTCTGCCCCCGGGACTTCTCCAACCAGCCGACCGCGGTGCTGATCGACGTACGCAAGCAGATGGCCGTGCTGCGCCGGCAGCTGAGCCGGATGACAAAGGTCGACCAGCTGCTGGCCGCGCTGCCGGCGGACCTCAGCTTCGACCTGGCGCCGGACGCGGCCGGGGTCCCGACCCGGGAGCCGGCGGCGGTCGCCGACGCGCTGCGGGCCGTCGACTCCCGGTACGCGCCGGACTGCCTGGCCGTCTGTGAACTGGCGTACTTCTGCCGGGACGAGGCACGCGGCTGCACGGCGGCACTCGGCCCGTCGACCCGGGAGGCGCTCGGCGGCATCGAACACGTGGAAACCGTGCTCGGGCTGGCCGGTGAGACCCTGGAACCGGCCGAGGAGCAGGCGGAGGCCGCCGCGCTGCTGCGGGCCGCCGCCCGGCTGCGCGCCGAGGTCCTGGCCGGGGCGCCGGCATGACCACGTCGGCGCGGATCGGGACTCCGGCCGGATGAGTACGTTGACCGCGCTGGCCCGGGCCGAGGCGGTCGCGGCCGGACGCGCCCAGCGGACCACCACCGTCCGGCACCTGCACCTGGGCGCCCGGCCGCTGGTGGTGATCCCGCTGGCCATGGCCGGTGAGGCGAACGCCCCGCTCGCCGCGCTGGTCGGCACCGACCGGGACAGCCCGAGGCTGCTGTTCGTACCGCAGCCCCGCAACCGTGACCAGCGGTTCGGCTTCGCCGCCGAACTGGCCGGGATCGTCCTGCCCTACCTGACAGGCTTCCGGGGAGTCGCCGAGGCGGTCGCGGTCAACCGGGGCAAGGAGGTCCGGCACCGGTACGTCGACGCGCCGCAGCTGCTGGTGCCGAACTCGACCGGAATCCAGTTCATCCGGCTCTTCGGCCGGTCGACCCGGTTCCGGCGTACCGACGGGGACTATCCGGTGCATCCGTCGGTGCCGGTGCTCGGCCGCTGGCTGACGTTCCTCGCCGACCGGGCCGAACATCCCGGCTCCTGCCTGCTGCTCGGGCTCACCGAGGCGTTGACCGCGCACTGGGCGACCGGACAGTCCCCGCTGGAGGACAACCACCTGCCGGCGCTGCTCGGCTGGATCGACCCGCCACCCGGGCTGACCGGGGCCGAGGCGGCGGCGCTGGCCGAGGATCCGGTGAGCTGGCCGCCGGCCGGGCCGCTGACCGACCCGACCTTCGACAACGAGGTACTCGCGCCGGCGATCGCCGACTACGAGGAGGCGGCCGACGACCCGGTACGCCGGACCCGGGCCGCCGACGTGCTCGCCGACGCGCTCCGGTCGCAGCTCGAACCGACCTGGCGGCTGATGTGGCAGGGGCTGGACCTGCTCCGGGCGCTGCCGCCGGGCGGGCGGGTGGAGCAGCGCTGGGCCGAGGACCGGGACGCGTTCACCAACTTCATCCTGTACCTGGAGGAGGGCGGCTTCCCCCAGCCGCGTCGGGACGGGGCGGTCACCGCCGCGACCCGGCTGCACCGGCTGGAACGGGCCCTGCAGTCGTACGCGGTCCAGCGGGCGTACGACGATCCGCTGGTGATGGCCGACCACCGGCTGAGCGGCGAGGCGTTTGTCGGCACCGTCGTGCTGGCCGACCCGAACCGGATCGACGACAGCGGCAAACGGCGGGTACTGCGTCCCCGGATCATGCTCCGGACCAGCGACCCGGTCCAGATCATCCCGGGGGCGGCGGTCTTCTCCCCCGACCGGCCGCAGCAGAAGGCCCGGGTGGTCTTCGTCAACCCGGCGTCGGACGGGTCCGAGGGGACCGAGCTGGTGCTGGAGCTGACCGGCGGCCTCGGCCGGGCGTTGACCCCGGCACCGGGGAGCGTGCCGGAGGTCGGGAACCGGCTCTGCTACACCACACTCTCCGACGGCTTCATGCCGCCGGGCGAGTTCCCGGACCGGGAACAGACGCCGTGGACCCACGGCGGCCCGCCGACCGCGTACGAGGAGCCGGTCGAGCCGACCGCCGACGACGCCCGGGAGGAGTGGGCATGACAACGTCGCCGCCACAGCGCTGGGTGCTGCCCGGTACGCGGAATCTCGGAGTGGTGGCGCCGCGCGCCAGCCTCGACCCGGGTGCGGCGGAGCCGCCCGGAGTACGGGCCGACCGGGCGGTCGCCGCCGTCCTCGCCGACCTGCACGACGGGGAACACCGGGGCGTGGTGGTCGACTCGCCGCCCGGCGCCGGGAAATCGACGCTGGTGGTGAAGGCAGCCGGCGAGCTGGCCCAGGCCGGTGAGCCGCTGATCGTGGTCGCCCAGACGAACGAGCAGGTCGATGACCTGATCGAACGGCTTGCCCAGGCGCAGCCGGAGCTGCCGATCGGGCGACTGTCGGCGAACGACTACTCGGCGAGCGAGCGAATCCAGAACTATTCGACGGTCCGGGTCGCCGCCAAGGTCGCCGACCTCGGTGCGTCGTCGGTGATCATCGGTACGGCCGCGAAGTGGGCGATGGTTCCGGAGGGCCGCTGGCCGTGGGCGATCGTCGACGAGGCGTACCAGATGCGCTCGGACGCGCTGCTGCGGGTGGCGAGCCGGTTCGACCGGGCCCTCTTCGTCGGCGACCCGGGCCAGCTCGACCCGTTCTCCACAGTGGACACCGAACGCTGGCTCGGACTGACCTGGGACCCGATGCAGTCGGCGGTGGCCGCGCTGCTGCGACACAATCCCGACCTGCCGGTGCACCGGCTGCCGGTGTCGTGGCGGCTGCCCGCCTCGGCGGCCCCGGTGGTGGCCGAGGCGTTCTATCCGTTCACCGGCTTCTCCGCCGGGACGACGGCGGAGCAGCGGTCACTGTCGTTCACCACCGCCGGATTCGGTGGCGGGCCGGTGGACGAGGCGCTGGAGTTGGCCGCCGCGACCGGCTGGGCACTCTACGAACTGCCGGCCCGGCACACGTTACGTACCGACTCGGAGGCGGCGGCGGCCTGCGCCAAACTCGGATTGCGGCTACTGGAACGGGGCGCGGTGGCGGTCTCGGAGCGTACGCCGCAGGGGGCTCCGGTGACCGCGGACCGGATCGCGATCGGGGCCGCGCACCGCGACCAGGTCGCGGCGATCCGCGCCCGGCTCGGCATGGCCGGTGCCGGGATCACCGTCGACACCGCCAACCGCCTCCAGGGCCGGGAGTACGACGTCACCATCGTGCTGCACCCGCTGTCGGGACGGCGGGACGCGACCGGATTCCACCTGGAGGCGGGGCGGCTGTGTGTGCTGGCGTCCCGGCACCGGCACGCCTGTGTGGTGGTGGCGAGGGCGGGGATCAGCGAGCTGCTGGACGCCCACCCGTCGACCGAGCCGGTGCACCTGAACGTACCGGTGAAGTTCCCGGACGGCTGGGAGGCCAACCAGGCGGTGATGTCCTACCTGGACGGCCGGCAGGTCGTCGCCGGCTGACCGGCAGCCGTGTGTGGTCGGCGCCGGCAGGGGAGGGCCGGCACCGGTCACACGCCGAGCGAGGCGCGGGTTGCCTGGACGATGTCGGACAGCTCCTCGAAGCAGTCGAAGCCCTCGTCGCCGTGGGCCAGTTCGACCCGGGCCATGTCGACCCCGCATTCACGCTGCCGCATCCTTACCAGCGGCTCGTCCACCAGGGAGACCGGGAAGGCCAGCGGGTCGAGGTCCCGCTCCAGGAGCCTCCCGACGCTCGCGCTGCCGCCACCGACCTGGAGCCACCCGTTCGTCCGGTCGTGGGCGACCACCCCGGCGGCGATTCCCCTCGTCCATTCGGTGAACAGCGCAGCCGCGCTGGGGGCGGCACGAACCGCCAGGTCGAGGGTGTCGGGGGGAAGCTCGTAGCGCCAGATCTCGCCCTCGTGCTCACCCGCGAGCACAAACGTGTAGAAGATGTACTCGAAGTGGAACAGCGGCATCTGCTGTCGCCAGGGAAAAGGCGTACCGATCGAGAGGCTCAGCAGGTCGAGCGGCTCACCCCCGGTCGGCCAGGCTTCGACCCATCCGCCGTTGGGCAGCAGCCGGTGCTCGTGCATTCCCTGGGAGGTCAACCAGGCCAGCTGCTCGGGCACCCGGTCCACCCCGAAGAGCCGGTAGACCAGCTCGGGCGGCTGCCCGGCCGGCGACTCCGCCGGCACCGGCCAGGCGAGGCCGGCAGCGGTCGCCGCCGTACGGTATCCGGCCACCGCGGCCCGGAGATCGCGCATGTCGTCGAGCATCAGGGGCCTCCGGCGGTGTGGTTCGGCGGCGCGGATCCTTCCCGTGCGCGGGAAGTTCCTGCCTGGCCAACGGGCGCGGGCCGGGCCAGGGTCCGGATCATCCTGCCCCACCTCGGGCGCCCGCGTCATCCCTCGATCTGTCCGGTAGCCGGGCCACGGCGGCGCGCCCGGCACCGCGGAGTGCTCAGCTGGCGCTGGGCGCTGATCCGGCGCGCCGGATCGGCATCCAGGTGGGCGGGTGATCGTTGCTCAGGAAGTCCGCGACCAACTCGGCGCAGAACTCCGGCTTCTCCTGCAACAGCAGGTGGGAGGCGTTTGGGACGATCGCGAGCTGCGAGTTCGGCAGCGCTTCGTACAACGCCACGGTGTGTTCCAGCGTCACCAGGTCGTCGTCGCCGGCCATCACCAGGGTGGGGCAGGTGACAGCCTCGAGGTCGGCCGGTTCCAGCCCGGGTTCCTCGTCAACCGCCCGGGCGATCTTCGAGATGACCACCGGGAAGTGGTCCGCACCGTCAGGCGACACCTCGGCGTACGCGGCGAGCAGCGGGGCCGGTGGCGTGCTGTCGGCGGTCGGCCGGAAGAGCATGCCGTCGGGGCGGTAGGCGCCGCTGACCAGCACCAGGCGGTCGACCAGTTCGGGGCGGCGTACGGCGACCTGGAGCGCGACCGCCGCGCCGGCGCTGTAGCCGGCCAGTCGGACCGGCCCGCCGACGGTCTTCTCGACGAAGCCGATGGTGTCCTGGGCCATCAGCTCGATCGTGATCGGCCCCGGTACGTCGGCGGTGTGGCCGTGGCCCCGACGTTCCGGCAGCAGGAGCCGGAACCGGTCGGCGAGCCGGTCCAGGTTGCCGGTGAAGCAGCGGCTGTCGGTGAGCCCACCGTGCAGCAGTACCAGCGGTTCGCCCGCGCCCCGCTCGTCGAACCACATGTGTACGCCGTTGACGTCCAGGTAGTCGGCCATCTTGTCGTTCCCCTCGTAGACGGTGTTCACCGGTTACTACGGGGCGGCGGCCGGAAACTCATCGGTGAGATGGCGCTGTGCGGGAAGTTGTTTGGTGGTTGACTGTTATGACTGGGAGTCATAATCATGCCTCTCAGTCATGTCGTCGAACCTGGACATGCGGCTCTCCTGAACATGCGGCCCTGCTGGACATGCCTCCCTGGACAGGCCGGCCGGCAGGCCGAAGACCGGGAAGAGCCGGTCGGCGTTGAGGTACGTCGTCAGTTCGGTGATCAGCCCGGCCGAGATGGTGACGACAACCAGCGCGAACGGCCGGTAGCCGGTCCCGTCGCCGGCCGGCCGGTACTGGCCGAACGCGGGTGTGCCGTTCGCGACGGTCGGCACCAACCGGGCACCGGCACAGGGATTGCCGGCCGCGCGCAGCATCTCGCGGATCTCGGCCCGGCCGCATCGCCACCAGACGAACGGCGGCATCGAGGTGGTGGCATCCTCGTGCAGCAGCGACACCAGGGTCTCGACGTCGTACCGCTGGAAGGCGTCGCAGTAGCGAGCCAACAGATGCCGCTGCTTGACGTCGAGCGGCCGGTACGGCTCGGCGGGCGGCGTCGCCCGCAGGGTCGCCCTGGCCCGTTGCAGCGCGCTGTTCACCGAGGCGACCGTGGTGTCCAGGAGTCCGGCCACCTCGTCGGCCTGCCAGCAGAGCACCTCACGCAGGATCAGCACCGCCCGCTGCCGGGGCGGCAGGTGCTGCAGCGCGGCGACGAACGCCAGCCGGATCGTCTCGCGCTCGGCGGCCACCTCCGCCGGGTCGCCGTCGAGTCGTAGCACCCGACCATCCGGGACCGGTTGCAGCCAGGCAGACTCCGGCAGTGGTGGACCGAGGTCGGCCCCGGGTCCGGCCGCCGGGCCGAGGTCGACCGCGCGGGCTCGACGCTGGGCGCCGCGCAGCATGTCCAGGCAGATGTTGGTGGCGATCCGGTAGAGCCAGGCGCGGAGTGGGGCGCGGTCAGGGTCGTACCGGTCCCGGTTCCGCCAGGCCCGGACCAGGGTCTCCTGGACTGCGTCCTCCGCCTCGAACGGCGAGCCGAGCATCCGGTAGCAGTAGCCGGTCAACTCGACCCGGTACGGCTCCAACTCCACTTCCACGGCACCATCCCTCCGCGCCGGGCGACACACCAGCCGCTGTGATCGGCCACGTGCGGTTGCGGCGCTGACGATCTGAGCACTATGGCCCCTATCCAGACCGTATAAGGTCCATCGTGCTCAGATCATCGACGGGCTTCAGGCGGCGATGGCGCGGGCGGCGGCGTACACGTCGGGTGGGAGGGGACGGTCGAGTTCCCAGATGACCCGCATCGGACGGTCGCCGGTGTAGGACCGGAACGTCATCGGGCCGGCGTACAGGTACGCCGGAACGCCCAGGTCGCCGTCCTTGACCTTGGTTTCACGTACGAAGAGGTGCACGGTCGAGCCCTGCTCGGCGTGCCGGATGTAGCGCTGCCCGGTCGGGGAGGCGGCCGAGGTGGTGCTCTGTGACTCCCACTGGAAGAGCCGCTCGGTGATGGCACGGTCGGCGTACATGGTGGTGGGCGAGTAGTGGTGTTCGGCCTTGACCAGCGTGACGAAGAAAAGGTCGGCCCGCTCCTGCTGGACCCACTTCACCCCTTCACGGAGTTGGGTCGGGTTCGGCACACCAAAGCCGGCCAACGCCTCGTCCCGGCTGTATCGGGCATGCACCCGTAGCGGCACGGCTGACGAGACCGGTCCGTGGGTGACCCGATGGATCTGCTCCTGCAGCACGTCGGCCAGCTCTGCCAGCTCGGCGCACCGGTCCGGGTGCTCCCAGAGTCGGCGCAGCCCTTCCTCCGTACGGTCGAGTGGGATCTTGTTGCCCCAGAGCGCGACGTGCAGCAGGTTGGCCAGCCGGCCCGGAGCTGGGCGCTCCCCGGCAGCGACCCGGCGGAGCAGGTTGATCCGATCCGGGTCGTCCAGGTGCAACATCCGGCCGATCGCGGCGCCGAGGATGGCGTCATCCGGGCCGGGCTCACCCCGACCCAGGCCGGCCCGGTGGCGGAGGCCGGCCCAGCCACCGATCGTCCGGCGGCGGTACAGGTCCGCCAACTCGACGCCGGTTTCCCGTAGGAAGGTGCCGAGGCTGACGTCTCCGAGTTCCCGCAGTTCATTCGTGAGGTTGTTGGTCGAGTTGGGCAGCGCCGACCTAAGGTTTGCCAGTACGACGTCCTTGGCCACCCGGTCCAGCTCGATGTGGCAGCCGCTGGGCAGGTGGGGGAAATCCTGGATGAGCGCCTCGGTCAGGGCGCGGCGACTCACCCCGGTCAGCGCCCGCCACCGCAGGTCGAACCGGAAGTTGGCGTGCTGCCCGCCGATGAAGTCGAGTACGGTCAGGCAGGCCTTGCCCTTGTCGAGGCGCAGGCCACGACCGAGCTGCTGGAGGAAGATGGTCGCGCTCTCGGTGGGCCGCAGCAGCAGGATCGTGTCGACCATCGGCAGGTCGACACCCTCGTTGAACAGGTCGACGGTGAAGAGGACCAGCAGCTCACCGGCACGGAACTGGTCGATCAGCCGGCGCCGGTCGGCCGGGTCGATTTTCGAGGTGACGGCAGCCGAGGGCACGCCGGCCCGGCTGAACGATGTCGCCATGAACTCCGCGTGGGCGACGCTGACGCAGAAGCCGAGCGCCCGCATCTGGCCGACCTCGACCTTGTCGCGTACGGCCTGGAGGACCTTCGCGGCCCGCGCGTCGTTGCCGGTGTAGAGGTTGCTGAGTTCGCCCTGGTCATAGCCCTGCCCCCGCCGCCAGCGCAGGTTCGACAGGTCAACATCGTCGTGTACGCCGAAGTACTGGAACGGCGCGAGAAGCTGCCGTTCCAACGCCTCCCAGAGATGCAGTTCGACGGCGGTACGCCCGTCGAACCAGTGCCGAACGTTCTGACCGTCGGCCCGGTCCGGGGTCGCGGTCAGCCCGAGCAGTTCACGTGGTTGCAGCCGCGCCAGCAGTCGGGTGTAGGTCGGCGCCTCCGCGTGGTGGAACTCGTCCACGATCACCATGTCGAAGCGGTCCGGGGGCAGGTCTTCGTCGCCGAGCCGGTGCAGGGACTGGACCGAGGCGAAGACGTACCGCCATTCGCTCGGCTTCTCACCGTTGACGAGGAGTTCGCCGAACGTGCCGTCGCGCAGCACGTGCCGGAACACCGACCGGCTCTGCCGGAGGATCTGCTCCTGGTGAGCGACGAAGAGCAGCGTTTTCGCCCGACCCTCGGCCCGCAGGTGCCGGTAGTCGAGGGCGGCGACCACGGTCTTTCCGGTGCCGGTGGCCATCACCACCAGGTTGCGGTGCCGGTCGTGGACCAGCCGCTCGGCTTCGAGGTCAGCGAGGATGAGCCGCTGGTAGCCGTACGGGTGGACGTCGATGTTGGCGATCTCGACGTTTGCCTCGACGGTGTCGATCAGCCGCTCGCCGCGCGGTAGCCGCTGCCGACGCTCGCCCTGCAGTGCCGCCTTCAACCGCTCGGCGTCCCGGGCCGGGTCGTACTCCTCGAAGGCCGGGTCATTCCAGTAGTCCGCGAACGTCGTCTCAAACGTGTCGATGACGTACGGCTGCTCCAGGCCGGAGACCCGGATGTTCCACTCCAGGCCGTCGACCAGGGCGGCCCGGGACAGGTTCGACGAGCCGACGTACGCGGTGGTCACCCCGGTCTCGCGGTGGAACAGCCACGCCTTTGCGTGCAGCCGGGTGGTCCTGGTCTCGTACGAGATCTTGATGCTCGCGCCCAGCTTGGCGAGCTGGTGGACGGCGCGTTGGTCGGTCGCGCCAAGGTAGGTCGTGGTGATCACCCGGAGTTCGCCACCGCGCTCGATCAGCTCGCGGATCGAGGTTTCGAGCATACGTACGCCCTGCCAGGTGATGAAGGCACAGAGCAGGTCGACCCGGTCCGCGGAGGCCATCTCGGTGTTGACCTCGTGGCCGATCCGCGGCTGGTGCCGACCGTTGACCAGCAGGGCGCCCGTTGACAGCGGGGTGGCCGGACGGGCGGGAAAGTGCGGCGTGGCCGGCGGCGTCGGAGGCTTCGCGATCGCGGTGAGAAGCTGCTGGTGCGCCTTCGCCACCTGGTCGTCGTCGGTGGCGGCCTGGGGTTCGAGTGCGGCGATGCTCTCGGCGATGCGGTTGGCCATGTCGACCTGCCGGGACAGCCGCTCGTTGTCGTCGCTGCCGCCGGCCGCACGCAACGCCCGCCGCACCAGGCCGGCGATGTGCCGGGTGAGGATGGTGTCGGCGTCAGCCGGATCGAGCCTGTCCCGTTGGACCAGGTCGGCCTTGATCTGTTCGAGCTGGCTCGCCACCTCGTTGGTGACCAACCGTTCGTGGATCCCGGGTGCCAACTCCGTCACCCGGGCGAGAGTAGCCCGTCCAGCACAGGCGGGAATCCCCCGTGTCGGCGTGTCTCACGTCCCGTCGGCCTCGGACCGGGCCGCCGCCGGTTGCGTTCTTCCGGACTCTTTCGCCAGCTGCCTCTGGCTCCGACTGGCGCTTTCCAGGTTCGTGTACGGCGCGGCCGAGTTCGAAAGCCAGCCGTGTCGCCTCGTACGCCTGCTCGGCGCCCGGTTCAGCCATGCGCCGCTCCCGCATAGCGGCCCAACTGCCAACCTCGCCCATGGCCTTTATACCTCCCTGTCCAGGGCCTGGTGTGCCTCGTTGATACACCGTGCCAATACCCGATCTGCCCGAGCGACCTCCTGGTCGTCGCGGATGCGCGCCTTCTGGAGACCGTCAGGGCGTCAGCTCTCCTGATCGGCGTAGCCGGCGTACGTCTTCGACCAACTCGGGCCAGCGGAAACGGGCGTCCGGCGACGACGGTCGTGGTGCCTCGGTGGGGGTGAAGTGGACCCCCGCCTTCTGGAGGACCTGGACGTGGTGCGGGTACGCGGGATGGGTGGTGAGCGCCGACTTGGCGTACGGGGAGACGAGGATGGGGGCCCGGAGCCCCAGCATCTCGTTGAGGACGCCCAGGGCGAAGTTGTCGCTGATCCCGAGCGCCCACTTGTTGATCGTGTTGAAGGTGGCGGGCGCGACCAGCAGCGCCTCCGCGTCGGGTAGCGCGCCCGGCGCGCCCGGCCGCCGCCAGGCCGATCGCACTGGGTAGCCAGTCTGGTTGGTAAATGCCTCAGTGTCGATCCAGGTCGCGGCCGTCGGGGTGGCAACGACGCATACCGTCCAGTTGTCTTCGAGAAGAAGATCGACCAGCTCGCCGATCTGTTGGGCCGGGGGCGCGGCACACACCACGACACACAGCACGGACCGTCGCTCGCTCATGCCAGCAAGTTCAGCACGTAGCAGTTACGGATCGATAGGCGTACCGTCTGGGTACACGATGTACCCAACGCGGTGAGGTGCGCCATGACGGACCAGACCGAGCCCACTCCCGGCAAGCGGGTCGAGCGCCTTCGCCGCGCGGCGGGTCTCTCCCGGGAACGGCTTGCCGGCCTCGCCGGCCTCTCTCCAACCACCGTCAAGTTCATCGAGAACGGCAAGCGTTCACTGACTCTTCGGGCCGCCCAGCAGATCGCGCCGCACCTCGGCGTACGCGACCTCGGAGACCTGTTCGGGCCCGCCGTCACGCTCTCCCTCGACGTCCGACCCGGTCATCCCAGCGTCGAGGACGTCCGTCGTGCCCTGACCGCCTGGCACGTCAACGTCACCGGCGAACCAGCCTCGCCCGACTACCTCCGAGGTGCAGTCGACTCGGCGTGGCAGACCTGGCACACGTCCCGGCACCAGCGATCCGAGGCCGGCGCCATCCTGCCGGGTCTACTGGACGCCGCACAGCGGGCGGTTCGGCTGCACAGCGGCACGGAACGCCGACAGTCGCTTGCCATGCTGGCCCAGGTGTACCACCTGGCCCAGGCGTTCCTGGCCTGGCACGGGGACCGCGAGTTGTGCTGGTTGACCGTCGACCGGGGGATGACCGCAGCCCTGGACGCGGACGATCCGCTCGCCATCGCCCAGGCGAGCTGGTACGCGGCTCACCTGCTTCGCTCTGTCGGTCGCGGTGACGAGGCGCTGGCCCGCCTCGGTGAGGCGCGGGCGCTTATCGAAACCCGAGTGGCGGACGGCCCGACCGAGTGCGCCGAGATGCTTGCCGACCTGCACCTCTGTATGGCGCTTACCCGGGCCCGTACCGGAGATCAGGGGGCCTGGTCGGACTGGGAGATCGCCCGCGAGGTGGTGCACCGGATATTGCCGGCCGACTTCGTCGGGTTGCGTACCCGGGTTTCTCGCCCACTGGTTGAGGTCTACGCGGTGATGTGTGCCGTTGATCTGGGCGATCCGGACGAGGCGCAGCGCCGGGCGCACTCGCTCGACCCCACGTCGATCCCGTCGACCGAGCGGCGCGGCCGGCACTATGTGGAGTTGGCGCGCAGTGCCGACCTGGAAGGTGCCAGGGAGGCGACGCTTCATCTGCTGCACAAGGCGGACGTGACCTCGCCGGAGACGGTTCGGTACAGCCCGGCCGCGAGAGACATGCTCGACCGCCTGGTGAACGAGGCTCCGGCATCGATCCGGGCCGAGGCGGTGGATCTCGCTCAACGGGTGGGTCTGACTCCATAGGGGAACATGTCGTAACCGGGTACGTGCTGTACCCCTTCGCCTACTTTCGGGCATCTAACGTGGTCGCACGGTCGCGGCGAAGAAGTCGCATCGCAGGCCGAATGGTGTAGCTGCCTGCGTAGCTGTTCGTCCCGCCGTGACCGCCCCGATCGGACGCGGTAGCACGACCTTCGTCAGCATCGAATATCGCCGCGCCGCGTCCGCCCTGGCCGGGATCGGTGCGGTCCCCCCGTGCAGCGGTCCCGGCCTTCCCAGCCGGGTGTGACGGTCGGCGCTGGTCAGGCTCGGCCGCCATGCCCCTTGATCTGTGGAGCGTTAGGTGGGCATCTGGAAACGCTGGAGGCAGCGGCGGTTGACCGCACTTTTTGAGCGGCATGCGGCCGAGATTTACGCAGCGGCTCTCGAAGATGATGCCGAGGAAGCGGAGGCCGCGCGCCAGCGCGTACTTGAGCTGGCTCGGCGGCACGAAACCGGGCAGGAGGACGACCAGTCACGACGTACCCGGATCTGGTGTGACGCCCGGGTCGACGGACCCGGCGGCCGCCGCTGCTGCCGGCCCGCCCACCACCCCGGCGCCTGTGCCTCCGACCGGAAGTAGGTGGCGACCGGGAGTGCTGCCAATCAGATAGGCGGCGTCCGCAGCGGCCATCTCGGCGTACGCCGAGGCCAGCTCCTGCGGGGTGAAGGCGCCGTGCTCGGCCTGCCACTGCTGGACCACCGTCCGGCCGGCCCGCAAGCGCAGCTCACGCTCGATCGCACCGACGGAGAATCGGGAAAGCGGCACATCCTCGTCCTCTCCTGGTCATCCATCGACTGACGTGAGACGGTTGATCGTAGCGTGTCTGGGTGGCCACAAGGGGTGATGAGCGTGGCGGTAGTTGACGGTCCATCTGCCTGGGCGATCGAGCGATTCGGGTTCACACTCGCAGTGCAGCTGTGGCGCCGAGTACCGGCGGCAATGCACCGGGCCGTCGAACGCGCGAGGGACGCGCGAGACGCATCTGAGATGACCAGCGACCACGCTTTCGGTTCGGTGCGTTGGCTCGTGCAGTACGAGGAGCTGCTCAACCATCTCGAGGGCCTGCCGGAGACCGTCTCGGTACGTCCACCGCGTGCCCAGTTTCGGATCACGATCTGTGCCGGCCATCTCCTCCTGCCCTGGCGCTACTCGGCGAAGAGCGACGTACCGATGGATTTCGTGCGACCGAACCGAACCTTCAGCCGGTTCGCCCGTGACCTGCTGCGTCTGTTCGGCCCGGAGCCGAGGTTCACCCAGGATCCGCTTCCGCTGATGCCACCGCATCCCGAGCACGACCGCGACCTGTCCGAGCTGCGTGGCGCCGTCGAGGATCTGACCCTGGAGCCGAAGGTGCTGTCCATTCCCTGGTCGCCATCCGGAGCAACGCGCCGCCGCAATGCTTACCGTCAGCCGTCCTGCTGACGGTCCAGGCGATCGCGGAGTGCCGCCGCGATCTCGCCGGCCGCGACGAGTTGCTCCGGGGTGAGGGCGTCGACGAAGAGTTCGCGGATCGCCCGCAGGTGCGGGTACGTGGACCGCTGGAACGCTTCGGCGCCGGCCTCGGTGAGCAGCACCTCCGCTCCGCGGGGGTCGGCGGCGGACTCCTGGCGCCGGATGAGGCCGCGCCGCTCCATCCGCCCCAGGTGGTGGGAGAGCCGGCTCCGTTCCCAGCCGATCTGGGTCGCGAGTTCGGACGAGCGTAGCTGCCGGTCCTCCGCCTCGCTGAGGGCGAGCAGCACGGCGTAGTCGCCCGGCGAGAGCGCGCACTCGGTCTGCAGGCGAGACGTGAGCCGGGAGCGGAGCGCTTCGGTGGTCTCGATGAAGTCCCGCCAGATCCGGAGCTGCTCGGCGGTCGGTAGCTGGCGGCCCCCTCTGCCGGGTGTGGCGTTTGTCATCTGGCTCCCCCTGATTGACATGTCAACCACAGGCTAGCATTGTTGACGTGTCAAGCACCTGAGGCTTCCGGCCCCGGGTGTCGCCGGCCGGGGAGTACGTGAGGGAGGGGACGATGACAGCGGAAGACTTCGAACTGGGACTCAACTCGTTCGGGGAGGTGGCCACCGATCGCGGCCGGGTCCTCAGCGACGCCGAGACGGTACGGCTGCTCGTCGACGAGGCGCGGCTCGCGGAGTCGGTCGGACTCGACGTGTTCAGCGTGGGCGAGCACTACCGGCAGGGCCACAACGACTCGGCGACACCCGTACTGCTCGCCGCGATCGCCACCGCGACCGAGCGGATCCGCCTCGGCACCTCCGTCACCGTGCTCAGCACCAACGACCCGGTACGGCTCTACCACGAGTTCTCGACCCTCGACGCGGTCTCGAACGGCCGTGCGCAGATCGTCCTCGGCCGCGCCTCGGCGACCGAGTCGTTCCCGCTGTTCGGCTACGACCTCGCCGACTACGAGCGACTGTTCGAGGAGAAGCTCGACCTCTTCGTCCGGCTCCAGGGCGACGAACCGGTCACCTGGTCCGGAACGGTACGCACCCCGCTGGTCGGGCAGCGACTGCACCCGCGCATGCGTCCCGGCGGCATCCCGACCTGGATCGGCGTCGGCGGCAGCCCCAACTCGGTGGCCCGGGCCGCCCGCTACGGGCTCCCGCTCATGCTCGCGATCATCGGCGGGCGCCCGCAACGGTTCGCCGGCCACGTCGACCTCTACCTCCGGGCACTCGAACAGGCCGGCCATCCGGTACGCCCGATCGGGCAGCACTCGCTCGGCCTGGTCGCCGACACCGACGAGGAGGCCGTGGAGACCTGGTGGCGGTACTGGCAGCCGGTGGTCACGGCGCTCGCCGAGGAGCGCGGCTTCTACAGGCCGGACCGCACCCGCTACGAGATCGAACTCGCCACGGGCGCGCTGTTCGTCGGGTCTCCGGAGACGGTGGCCCGGAAGATCGCCAAAACCGCCCGCGACCTGCGGCTGAGTCGCTTCGATCTCAAGTACGACATCATGCACCTGCCGCGCGACGCCCGCGCGCGCACCATCGAGCTGCTCGGCAGCGAGGTCGCGCCCCGGGTCCGGGAACTGCTCGCGAAGGAGCCCACCCATGTCTGATCTCGTGTTCGGCCTCGACAGCTTCGGCGACGTCCCGGCGGACGACTCCGGCGCACTCGTCTCGCACGCCGCGGCGATCCGCCAGGTCGTCGACGAGGCGGTACTCGCCGACGAACTCGGCGTCGACGTCATCGCCCTCGGCGAACACCACCGACCGGAGTACTCGGTGTCGACCCCGGAAACCGTACTGGCCGGGATCGCCACCCGTACCTCACGGATCCGCCTCGCCTCAGGGGTCACCGTGCTGAGCTCCGACGACCCCGTCCGGGTCTTCCAGCGCTTCGCCACCGTGGACGCGCTGTCGCACGGCCGGGCCGAGGTCATCCTCGGCCGTGGCTCGTTCACCGAGTCCTTTCCCCTGTTCGGTTACGACCTGCGCGACTACGACGTACTGTTCGAAGAGAAGATCGAACTGTTCGTGAAACTGTTGGAGGAGAAGCCGGTCACCTGGAGCGGCACCGTGCGGGCCCCGCTCGAGCAGGCCGACGTGTTCCCGAAAACGGAATCCGGGCGCCTGCGCACCTGGGTCGGCGTTGGCGGCTCACCGCAGTCGGTCGTCCGGACCGCCCGCTACGGGCTCCCGCTCATGCTCGCCATCATCGGCGGCGCCCCCGAGCGCTTCGCACCGTACATCGACCTCTACCGGCGGGCAGCCGAGCAGCTCGGAACGACCGCCCACCCGGTCGGGATGCACTCGCCAGGCTTCGTCGCCGACACCGACGAGGAGGCGAAGGAAGTGTTCTGGCCGTCCTACCGGATCATGCGGGACCGGATCGGCGCGCTGCGGGGCTGGCCACCGGTCCGTCGCGCCGAGTTCGACGCCGAGGTGGCGCAGGGGTCGCTCTACATCGGCTCACCCGAGACCGTGGCCCGCCGGATCGCCCGCGCGGTCCGCAGCCTCGGCGTCGGCCGGTTCGACCTCATCTACACCGTCGGGCCGCAGCCGGTGAGCGCCCGGATGCGCGCCGTCGAACTGTACGGCACCACGGTGATTCCCCTGGTCCGTGACATCCTGGCCAGTTGAGCCAACCAGTTGGCCCGGCGAGCTGACCGGGCCATCGGACGCCACCGCGACACCCGGAAGGAAGACATGGCCGACAACGCCCCGAACGGGCCGCAAACCATCGGCATCCTCGGCGCCGGCAAGGTGGGTACGGTGCTCGCCCGGCTGGCCCTCGCCGCCGGCTACCGGGTGCTGATCGCCGGCTCCGGGGACCCGGCGAAGATCGCCCTCACCGTCGAGGTGCTCACGCCCGGAGCGGTCGCCACCACCGCACTGGACGCCGCGACCGGTGCCGACCTTGTCATCCTCGCCCTCCCGTTGAGCAAGTACCGCAGCATTCCCGCCGAGGCGATGCGCGGCAAGCCGGTCGTCGACGCGATGAACTACTGGTGGGAGATCGACGGCATCCGCGACGACCTCACCAACCCGCGTACGTCATCGAGCGAGACCGTCCAGACGTTCCTGTCCGGTTCCCGGGTCGTCAAGGCGTTCAACCACATGGGGTACCACGACCTCGAGGCCGAGGCCCGACCGGCGGGGACGGCCGGACGTAAGGCGATCGCGGTCGCCGGCGACGATCCGGCCGACGTCGCCGCGGTCGCGACCCTCGTCGACGCGCTCGGCTTCGATCCGGTCATCGCCGGACCGCTCGCCGAGGGCGTACGGCTCGAACCGGGCAGCGAGTCGTTCGGCGCCAACGTCAGCGCCGACGAACTGCGGGCCATGCTCGACCGCTTCCCGGAGTCGGAGCGGGGCCGGGTCGTCGCCGCCGCCCGCGCCGGGACGGGGCAGGACGCCGGTTGAGACGGGACGACGCCGGTCGAGACGGGCCGGGGCGGCCCGCTGATCGCGGACCGCCCCGGTTCAACCACAGGTCAGAAGCCGAGTACGCCCCGACCGCCGACGACCGGCAGCCGCAGCTCGCTGTCGTTCGGTGCGACCCGCAGTTCGGTGCCGCCGAACGGCAGCAGCGTGTACTCCTGGTCGCTGGAGAAGACGACCACACCGATCCGGTGTCCGGCCGGGAAGACGTAGTCCTTCGGCTCCAGGGTCCACCGGTAGTCGTACAGCTTGCCCTGCCGGACCGGCTCGGTGCGGGACGGACCCTTGCGGTTCTGCGGGTCCATCCAGCCCCGGGTCACCACGAACGGCGCGGCGGTGGAGCCGGCCGGGCCGTAGTCGACCAGGTAGACGGTGAGGTTGGCGTCCGGCTTGTTGCCGATCGCCATCCGCAGCCGCATCTCCGGCCGGCCGGAGAACCGTACGTCGGCGGCGAGCGTCGGTGAGAGGTAGGCGAGCCGGTTCGCGCTCGCGGTGTCCGGGTCGGCGACCAGGGCGTCGGGGTGGATGGTCCGGCCCTCGTCGACAAAGGACTGCTCGACGTTGCGGCTCGGCTGCCGGCCGGTGGTCAGCGTGCCCGGCTGGCCGGCGCTGGTCGCGGCCAGCTTCAGTGCCACTTCGCGCGCACCAGGATCAGGCCAGTTGCGGTACGTCGTGTAGATCCGGTTCTCGCGCTGGAGTACCGCGGTCGGCTCGTCCATGATGCCGTTGCGGATGTTCCACAGCCAGTAGTCGAACCACCGGTTCTCGGTCTGCTTGTACGTCCAGGTCTGCCCGTTCGGCAGGGTCACCGACGCGGTGCTGCCCGGTCCGCCGTGCCCGCCCTGGTGCAGCCACAGCTTGCGCGGCACCCGGTTCTTCGTCAGCTCGTCCCACCAGCCTGCGAAGTGCTCGGTCTTGACGTTCCAGTCGTTGAGCCCGTGTACGACGAAGACGCTCGCCTCGACCTTCCGGGCGTCGAGGTAGTCCCGGTCGGCCCAGAACTTCGTGTAGTCGCCGGTGACCCGGTCCTGCTCCTCGGTGATCTCGGCGAACTCGTCCGCGCAGCGTCCCTCGGACCGGGCCCGTCCGCCGGTGAACATGGCCAGGACGTCCGCGTCCTCACCCTGGTACGTCCCCGGGGCGACGACCAGGCCGTTTGCCCGGTAGTAGTCGTACCAGCTGCTGATCGCGGCGACCGGGACGATGGTCTTGAGCCCCTTGACCCCGGTGGTGGCGACCTGGTTCGGCAGCGTGCCGTTGTAGGAGGCGCCGATCATGCCGACCGCGCCGGTGGTCCAGTCGGCGTTGACCGGGGCGCCGTTGGCGTCGTACCCGCGCGCCCGGCCGTTCAGCCAGTCGATGACCGCCTTGGTGCCGAGCGTCTCGGCCTGGTCGCCGGTGGTCGGGCAGCCGTCGGAGTCGCCGGTGCCGATGCTCTGCCCGAGCACGACCGCGTAGCCGCGCGGCACGTAGTAGTCGTCCCAGGAGCCGGGCAGGTTGGCCTTCGCCGTCGCCCGTTGCACCCCGACGTCGGCGCTCCGCTGCCTGGAGCGGTCGGCGAGGCCGTTCTGTGGCAGTTCGTCGACCAGCACACTCGGGTATGGGACGTCCTCCCAGACGTCCTTGCGGTACGGGCTGTGTTCGAAGATGACCGGCACCTTGAAGCCGGTGGCGGTCTCCCGGGGGCGGGAGATGTCGATCGCGATCCGGTCGGGGCTGCCGTCGTGGTCGGTGTCGAGTGACGTCTGGACGTACACCCGCTCCTCGATCGCGTCGTCGAGCGAGAAGACCGGCTGGGTCATGCCGTCGCTGACCACGATGCCGGGCGTGGTGGGGGTCGCCGGCGGTGCCGCCGAGGCGGCCGGGGCGGCACCCAGGACCAGCGCGCCGGACATGCCGACGCCGAGTAGGGACAGGTACGGGGGTCGACGCACGGGCGTCTCCTTCGGTCGAACCGGTGGCCGAGCCGGCCAGGGGGTGGAGCCGGTAGAGCCGTCTGTCCACATGCTAGGTGCGATCGAAGGATTTGTTGATCATCTTTGCCGGGAAGTTCCCGCCACGGGTGGCCCTGTTGACGCCACCGGCCCGCCGAGGAGGCGGACCGGTGGTCCGGGTCGGGAGGTGCCGGCGGGAACCGGTCAGTGGGACTTGGTCAGCGGGACCGGACGATCTCGTCGACCAGGGCGGCGAACCTCTCCGGTGCGGCCAGGAACGGCGAGTGGCCGCCGGCCCACCGGCGGGTCTTTCCGGCGTGCGCCGACATCGTCTCCTGTAGCGCGGTCGGCAGGATCCGGTCGTCCTCGCAGACGATGTAGGTGGCCGGGATGTCGTGCCAGGCGGCCCGGGTCACCGTGCCGGTGAACGACACCAGGCTCTGGTCGACCAGGTCGGCCACCGCCCGCGCGGCCACCTCCTCGGGTACGTCGTGGTACAGCGCCGGGCCCGGGTGCTCGGGCCGCGGGAAGAGGCCGCTGGTGTCGGCGGGCACCTCCATGCCGTGCCGGCTGTACATGGACTCGCCGTCGTCGAGCAGGTACGCGGCCAGGAAGATCAGGTGGTCGACGTTGTGGGCACCGGTCAGGCCCTGGGCGGTCGGGATGCCCCCGTACGAGTGGGCGAGAACCACCACCGGGCCGTCGACCGCGTCCACCTCCCGGCGGACCGCGTCGGCGTCGTCGTACATCGAGGCGGTCGGGTTGGTGCCGGCGCTGGGCAGCGCGGCAACCCGAGTCTCGTATCCGAGTTCGGCGAGCGCGGCCCGGGTGGCGTCCCAGGTCGAGGGGCGGTGCCAGGCGCCGTGCACCAGCACGATCACCGGCCGCTCCGCGGTTGCGTCAGTCATCCTTCTCCTCTTCGGGACCAGGTCCGCGGGCTCGCGGACAACGTCGCCGTACATGGTGTCAGACATTGTGTCCGACGATTCGTCCGGAGCGCGTCCCGCGAGGAAGGTCACGTCATCCCCGACTTGCCGAATTCCGTCAACGGTGGAGCCCTGGGTTTTCGTGACGCTGAGGACAGCTAAGTGCTAATGTGCTAGGACCCTAGTGATTTGGAGTTGGAGTGATCGAGTTTCACCTGGACGCCCGATCCGGCGTCGCGCCATACATGCAGTTGATCCAGCAGGTCCGCCAGGCCATGCGGTTGGGGCGGCTCAACGAGGGGGACCGGCTGCCCACGGTCAAGGAGGTCGTCGCAAAGGTGGCGATCAACCCGAACACCGTGCTCAAGGCGTACCGGGAGTTGGAGTACGAGGGGCTGGTCGCGGTCCGGGCCGGCATCGGGACGTACGTGACCAGGACGTTGAGTGACGCGTCGCTTGCCGCGCACGGGCGCCTGCGCGAGGAGTTGGAGCAGTGGCTCGGCAGAGCCCGGCACGCCGGACTCGACGAGGAGAGCATCGAGGCGCTCTTCGTCAGCACGTTCCGGACCCCGGCGGGGGAGCGGGCATGACCGCCGCCATCGAGACCGCACGGCTGACGAAACGGTACGGGCGGCGCCCCGCACTGACCGACTGCGACCTGAGCATTCCGCGCGGCCGGGTCGTCGGGCTGGTCGGGCCGAACGGTGCCGGCAAGTCGACCCTGCTGCAGTTGGCCTGCGGGCTGCTGGCGCCGACGTCCGGCACCATCGAGGTCCTCGGTGCCCGCCCGGCGAGCGGGCCGGAACAGCTGGCCAAGGTCGGTTTTGTCGCCCAGGACACTCCCACCTACGCCCGGCTTACCGTGGCCGAGCACCTGCGCCTCGGCGCCCGACTCAACCCGGGCTGGGACGCAGCGCTGGCGGCCCGCCGGATCGAACACCTCGGACTGGACCCGGCCCAGCCGGCCGGCAAGCTCTCCGGCGGCCAGCGGGCCCAGCTGGCCCTCACCCTGGCCGTCGCCAAGCACCCCGAGCTGCTGATCCTGGACGAGCCGGTGGCCAGCCTCGACCCGCTGGCCCGCCGGGAGTTCCTGCAGAACCTGATGGAGTTCGTCGCCGACAGCGAGGCCAGCGTGGTGCTCTCCTCGCACCTGGTCGCCGACCTGGAGCGGATCTGCGACTACCTGGTCGTGCTGACCGCCGCGCGGGTCCAGCTCGTCGGTGAGGTCGACGAACTGCTCGCCACCCACCACCGGCTGACCGGGGACCGGGTCGACCCGGCCACGCTGCCGGCCGGTCAGCGACCCATCCAGGCCAGTCACACCGAACGGCAGTCCACCCTCGTGGTACGCAGCACCGCCCCGGTCGACGATCCGCGCTGGACGGTAGGCCGGCTCGACCTGGAGGACCTGGTCCTCGCCTATCTGACCGAGGCCGCCACCGTCGGCCGTACGCCCGTCCTGGAGGCCCAGCGATGACCTGGCTGACCTGGCGTCAGTTCCGTACCCAGTTCTCGGCGGTCCTGGCCGTCCTGGCCGCGTTCGCCCTCCTGCTGCTGGTCACCCGCCCCGGCCTGAACGAGCTGTACGCCAGCAGTGGCCTCACCACCTGCGGCGACAGCTGTGGCTCCGCCGCCGACAGCTTCCTGACCCGGGTGGGCGGGGGCATGATCGGCAACTTCTACTACCTCGGCATCGGCGGCATGTTCGCATTGCCGGCTCTGCTCGGGGTCTTCTGGGGCGCGCCCCTGGTCGCCCGGGAACTGGAGACCGGCACCCACCGGCTGGTGTGGAACCAGAGCGTCACCCGCGCCCGCTGGCTGGTGGTCAAGCTCCTGCTCGGCGGCGTGGCCAGCATGGTCGCCGCCGGGCTGATCACCCTGGCGGTGAGCTGGTGGGCCGCCCCGATCGATACCGTCGGCATGGACCGGATGCTTCCCCACCTCTTCGCCAACCGAGGGCTCGTCCCGGTCGGCTACGCCGCGCTTGCCTTTGCCGTCGGGGTCACCGCAGGGCTGCTCATCCGGCGTACCGTGCCGGCGATGGCGGTCACCCTGCTGGTGGTCGCCGTTGTCCAGATCGCCATGCCCTTCCTGGTCCGCCCGTACCTCATCGCCCCCGTCCACCAGGTCCGGGCGATCGACACCGAGCGACTCGAGATGTTCGGGATGAACGCCGCCGGGGAGGTGTGGCTGCTCGGCAAGATGGAAGAGCCCGGTGCCTGGATCATCTCCAACCGCACCCTGACCCCGGCCGGCGAGCCGTTCGCCGCGACCAACCCGGAGGTCTGCAACCGGGAGAACGGTCCCCGGCCCTGCCTGGAGTGGATCGGCACGCTCGATCTGCGGCAGGAGGTGTACTACCAGCCGGCGAACCGCTACTGGCCCCTACAGCTGATCGAGACGACGCTGCTGTTCGTGGTCGCCGTCGGTCTCGGCGCCTTCTGCCTGTGGTGGATCCGCCGCCGACTGGCCTGACCGTCACCGTACGACGGACGGGGGTGCCGGGCAGGCGGCGTTGGGTGTGGGAACGTTGACCATAGCTTGATCACTTACGTATGGTGTGCGCCGTGAAGAACATGCGCGAGCCGACGTTCCTCATCCTCACCGCGCTGGCCGACGGGCCCCGGCACGGCTACGGCATCGTGCGTGAGGTCCGGACCCTGTCCGAGGGCCGGGTCAGCCTGCTGACCGGCACCCTCTACACCGCGCTCGACCGACTCACCGCCGAGGGGCTCATCGAGCCCGACCGCGAGGAGGAGGTCGACGGGCGGACCCGGCGGTACTACCGGATCACCACCGAAGGGCTCGCCGCGCTCACCGCACAAACCGCCCGGCTCCGCCAACTCGCCGCCGCGGCCGAGGCCCGGCTCCGCACCGTCCGGCCGAGGACCGTGTGATGGGCCGCCCATCCGGGGAGCGGGTGACGGTCGACCGGCTCGCCCGCCGGTACGGCCGACTGCTGCTCGTCTACCCGCGGACGTACCGCCGCTTCCGGGGCGACGAACTGCTCGGCGCCCTGCTCGACGCCGCCCCACCCGGCCGGACCCGGCCGACCGTACGGGAAACCGCCGACCTGGTCCGGCACGGTCTGCGGGCCCGCCTCGGTCGGCCGGCCAGTCGTACCGTCGTCGCCTGGGCCCTGCTCGCCTCGGTCATCGGCGGTCTCTTCACCGCCGCGCTCGCGACCCGGGTCGCCTGGCAGACCGCCGAGCCACTGCCCCGGACCGCCGAGGCGCGGGAGATGCTCGCACAGATCCTGCCCGGGCAGGAGTTTACCGGCATCGAGGACGCGCCCGCCCTCTTCGTCTTCTACGGACAGCCGCTGAGCTGGGGCGCCGTCCACAACCTGCTGTTCTGGGACGGCGGCGAGTACGCCCAGGCGGGGATCGGCGGCGTGGTCGACGGCACGCTGGCGTACCCGCCGCAGCAGACCATCGAGCTGGTCCAGCGCAACCTGCGCGCCGACGGCTGGACGGTCCATCCGACGACGACCAACGACATGTACGGCTGTGTCGGCCCGCCCTGCGACCCCACCACGATCCCGAAGTCCACCACTATTGTGGCGGGGCGCGGGGACACCACGTTCACCATGCAGGTGAACCCGGCGTACCCGGGAAACTCCGCGTTCATCTCGGCGGGGTTCCGGCGGGCCACCCCGTCGGCTGTGTACCCGTACGGGATCGGCGGCGGTCTCCTCGGCGGGGCGGCCGTGTTCCTGATCTTCGGCTGGGCCAGCCGGCGGACCGAGCGACGCCGGCTGGCCGGTGCCGGGCTGAAACTGCTGTTGGGTGTCACGCTCTTCCTCTGGTGGGTGCCGACGGTTGCCTCCGTCCAGTGGATGGCCCGACACCACCGTGCCGAGCCACACCCGTCGTGGCACCCGATGTGGGAGTGGCTCGGCCAACCGACGTTCTCCCTGCCGTTCCTGGTCGGCTGCGGATCGGCGCTGCTCGGCCTGGCGATCGCCGCCGTACCCGGTGGCGACCGCGAGCCGGGCAGCGCCGCCGCCGACCGGCCGACGCCGGTCTAGCTGAGTCGGCGGATCCGCCAGAAGCAGCAGACGACCAGCAGCGCGGCGAGGGCGAGGAGGATCCCGGTCTCGGTCCACTGCAGTGCCCAGAACTGACTGTCCGGGTGGTAGACAACGTCCTGGCGGAGGCCGAGGGTGCCGATCCAGGCGTCGCACTTGTCCGGTGACCCGCTCCGGCCGCAGACGTCCAGGTTGGCCGGGCCGCGGAAGACCTCGCCGCCGGGGGTGATCGTCTGGTTCGACACCGTCCAGGCGTTCGGCACCCCGGCGCCGAAGATCTCCATGGAGCCGTTCTGCCGGATCCCGACCATGGCCAGTTTCTCGAGGTCCAGAAGCGGTGTCTCGTGGCGCGGGGCCACCAGCCGGGTCCGGAGCCACAGCGGCATCGCCACCGCGGCGGCGGTGTAGCCGGCCAGGGTGGCGGCCATCGCCGGCATCGTCCGGCGGATCAGCATGCCGCAGGTCACGCCGAGGGTGAACGCGAAGACGGCGTAGCCGACCGGTACGACGCCCCGGGCGCCGTAGACCAGCGGGGTGATCCGGTCCCCGGCGGCGCCGTCGATCCGGTCGGCCCAGCCGGTGACCAGCACACTGAGCAGGCCGGTGACCGCCACCGTGGTAGCGCCGAGGAACACGAGCTTGCTGGCCAGCCAGCGGGTACGGCTGACCGCCTGGTTCCAGATCAGACGGTGGGTGCCGGCCTCCAGTTCGCGGGCGACCAGCGGAGCACCCCAGAAGATGCCGACCAGGGCGGGCGTGAGGTACATGACCGCGAGACCCGAGAAGTAGAGGGTCCCGGCGGCGCTGTCGTTGACCCGGGTGAGGAAGTCCCGGGTGACGGTGGCGCAGTCACCGGAACAGGCGGCGACCTCGGCGTACAGCTCGGTGATGGTCGGGACGGTGACGAGCAGCAGGACGCCGAACACGGCCAGGGCGGCGGCGGTGACCACCGCCGGGGTACGGAACTGGCGCCAGGTGAACCAGAACATCAGGCGTCCTCCAGAACGGGCCGGGTCGACGTGGCGGCCTGCGACATGTGGGCCAGGACCACGTCTTCGAGGTCGACGGGTTCGACGGTCAGCGACGGGTCGTCGAGCGGGGGCGTGCCGCGTACGACGAAGGTGGACCGCTCCGGGGCGTGGGACTCTTCGACCACCTGGACCCCGGCGGGCAGCTTTGCCGCGTCGCGCCGGGCGCCGGTGAGCCGGTGGTGGTCGGCGGTCAGTTCGTCGACGCCGCCGGCGACCCGGACCTGGGAGGCGACCAGGACGATCACGTGGTCGCAGACCCGTTCCAGGTCGGAGACCAGGTGCGAGGAGAGGATCACGCTGCTGCCGTGCTCGGTGGTGTGGGCCGTGAGGCTCCGCATGAACTCCCGCCGGGCGATCGGGTCGAGCGCGGCCACCGGTTCGTCGAGGATGAGCAGCTCCGGCCGTTTCGCGATGGCCAGGGTCAACGCGAGCTGGGCGCGTTGACCGCCGGAGAGTCGGCCCGCCTTCTGCTTCGGGTCGAGGCCGAGCTGGGTGATCCGCTCCTCGGCTGTCCGCTGGTCCCAGCGCAGGTTCGTCCGGGCGCCGAGGCGCAGGTGGTCGGCGATGGTGAGGCCGGCGTAAACCGGCGTGTCCTGGGCGACGAAGCCGACCCGGGCGAGCTGCGCGGCGCCCGAGGCGGGTCTGCCGCCGACCACCTCGATGGTGCCGGCGGTGGGGGCGAGCATACCGACCGCCAGGTGGAGCAGTGTGGTCTTTCCGGCGCCGTTCGGGCCGACCAGCCCGACGACCTTGCCGGGCGGGACGGAGAGGGTGCAGTCGGACAACGCCACGCGTCGCCCGTACCGCTTGGTCAGGCCCTCGGCACGGAGCACAGGGCTGGTCATGTGGACTCCTCGGTTGGTCCGGAGGTGAGCCTCGGCTGGCAGGGAGGTTGGTCCGGAGGCTGCGCCGACCCTGTGGCCGGCCGTTACCAGCGGGAACGCTAGGGGCGGCCGATGCCGGGGCACGTCGGTCGCGGCGACGAACCTGACCCCGTCGCGGGGACGATTCGCCCACCGGATCCTCCGCGCGGTGTACGTACCGGGGACGACCCCGACCGCGTCGCGGACGATGTGGCGGGCCGGCCGGAACTGCCACACTGGCCGGTGGACGGGGCAGTGGTGACGGACAGGGCGGTGGTGATGGAGCGTTGGCGGACCGGCCTGGCCAGGCTGTGGCGTCGTACGGCCGTTCCGCCGCCGCGATCGTCGCGCTGGGCCTGGGGCGCCGACGTGCTGCTCGCCGTGGCGCTCGCCGTCGGCATCCTCAACGGCCTGGTCGGCGACGAGGTGCGGGCGGAGCGTCAGGACATGCCGGGGCCGCTGCCGGGCATGCCTTCGACGGCACCGGTGGTGCCCCCCGAGTGGATCATCATGCCGCCGAGACCCGAGCCGATCTCCGGTTCCGAGCTCGCTCTCTGGATACTGCTCGCTCTGGCCACCGCGTTACCGGTCGCGCTGCGTCGGCGCTACCCCCTGGCGGTCTTCTGGGTGGTCCTCGCCGCCAGCGAGCTGTACCACGGACGCGGCGGCCTCGACGCCACGTTCACCTTCGCCGCCTGCGTGGTCGTCGCCTACGGCGCGGTGATGTACAGCCCGTACCGGGCGGCGGCGGTGGTGAGCGTGCTGGTCGGCGCCGTCCTGGTGGTCAGCGGTCACCGGGGCAACCTGCCGCAGACCCAACCCGAGCTGGTCTTCCTCTTCCTCCTGGTGCCGGTCGCGCTCGCGGCGAACGCCGTGCACACCCTGCGACAGCGGGTGCAGGCGGTGGAGGCGCAGCGGGAGACCGAGACCCGGCTGGCCGTGCAGCGCGAACGGGCCCGGATCGCCCAGGAGCTGCACGACGTGGTCACCCACAATGTCAGCGTGATGGTGGTGCAGGCCGGTGCCGCCCGTACGGTGCTCGCCGTCGCGCCGGAGAAGGCGCACCAGGCACTGCTGGCCATCGAGTCCGGCGGGCGCGCCGCGATGAGCGAGCTGCGGCACGTGATGGGCCTGCTCAGTCTGGACGGTGACCCGGACGACCAGCCCGGGGCGGACGAACTCACCCCGCCGCCGGGCCTCGGCCAGGTGCCGACGCTGGTGGCCCGGGTCCGGTCCGCCGGGGTTCCCGTCGCACTGACCGTGACCGGCACCCCGGAGCCGCTGCCGGTCGGTGTCGACCTCGCCGCCTACCGGGTGCTGCAGGAGGCGCTGACGAACGTGGTGAAACACGCCGCCGGGGCGTCCGTGACGGTCCGGATCGCGCACGGGCCGGACGTGCTGCGGATCGAGGTCTCCGACACCGGGGGTACGGCGGCGGTATCGGCCCGGTTCGGCAACGGCCGAGGGTTGATCGGCCTGCGGGAGCGGCTCGCGATCTACGGCGGCACCCTCGACGTCGGTCCGCTGCGCTCCGGCGGATACCAGGTGCGGGCGACCATCCCGGTGGGGCCGTCGTGACCGGGCCGCCGCGCGACGTGGTCGCCGACGGGCAGGCCCCGCTCCGGGTGGTCATCGCCGACGACCAGGCCCTGCTCCGGACCGGGTTCGCGATGATCCTCGGCGCCGACGGCAGGATCGAGGTGGTGGCCGAGGCCGCCGACGGCGCCGAGGCGGTCGCCGCGGTCCGGCGTACCCGCCCGGACGTGGTGCTGATGGACATCCGGATGCCGGAGATGGACGGGCTGGAGGCGACCCGGCGGATCGTACGGGAGGCGGTCCCCGCCCCGCGCATCATCATCCTGACCACGTTCGACCTCGACCGCTACGTGTACGCCGCGCTGGCCGCCGGGGCGAGCGGCTTCCTGCTCAAGGACGTCTCACCCGAACGGCTGGTCGCTGCGGTGCACATGGTCCGGGCCGGGGACGCCCTGCTCGCCCCGACGATCACGCGGCGGCTCGTCGAGCGTTTCGCCCGGCAGGACGACCGTGGCGCGCTGCACCGGGACCTCTCCGCGCTCACCCCGCGGGAGTTGGAGGTGCTGCACCACCTCGCCCGGGGACTGACCAACGCGGAACTCGCCGGACGGCTGCACCTGAGCGAGACGACGGTGAAGACGCACGTCACCCGGATCCTGTCGAAGCTCGGGCTCCGCGACCGCGCGCAGGCCATCATCGTCGCCTACGAGACCGGGCTGATCACGCCGGGCGGCGGCACCGAACCCGCGACGTCGCCCGCAGGGTCCTGATCCGCCCCTGGCCGACCGCGTTCAGGCTGCGACGTTGACGGTCTTCAGGGTCCGGCCACCGCACCGGACCGGCCCCGCTCGGCCTCGGCGGCGCGGGCGATCGCCTGGAGCAGCGCGGTGGCCGAGCCGGTGAGGCGCCGCCCGCGCGGCCAGACCGCCCGCAGGGTACGGCGCAACGCCAGCCCGCGTACCGGGACGGCGACCAGCAGTTTCGCGGCCAGTTCGGTCTCCACCGCGTAGCGGCTGAGTACCGCCGGGGCGGTGCCGGCCATGGCGGCGCCCTTGACCGCCGCGTTGGAGCCGAGGGCCAGCTCCGGTGGCAGCGGGTCGAGGTCGGCGAGCGCCCGTTCGAGGGTCTCCCGGGTGCCGGAGCCGACCTCGCGGACCACCAGCCGGGTCCCGGCCAGTTCGGCCGGCTCCAGCGGCTGGCGTCGCCGCGCCCAGCGGTGTCCCGGCGCCACCACCACGATCAACTGGTCGTGCCCGACGACCAGGGTGTCGAGCCCTTCGGGCACCGTCGGCCCCTCGACAAAGCCGATGTCGATCCCCTCATCGGCGAGGACCAGCCGGGACACCTCGGTCGAGTTGATCACCGTCAGGCCGACCCGGATGTCCGGGTACGTCATCCGCAGGTGGTGCAGCCACCGGGGCAGCAGCGCCTCCGCGACGGTCATGCTCGCGGCGACCCGCAACTGGGCGGCCCGGGCCTCGCGGAGCGCGACGAGGCTGTGCCGGAACTCGTCCGCCGCGTCGAGCAGGCGTACCGCCCAGCCGACCACCACCCGGCCGTCGTCGGTCAGCGGTGACCCACGATGGGTACGGAGCAGCAGCGGCACCCCGGCCCAGCGTTCCAGGGCGGCGAGTCGCTTGGTCGCCGACGGCTGGGCGATGCCGGCCGCCCGGGCCGCCTGGCCGATGCTGCCCAGTTCGGCGACGTCGGCCAGCAGCCGCAGGGACGCCAGATCGGGCAGGTCGGTCATAGCCACAGGCTATGGCGTCGAACCTGATCACGGTCTACCAACTCGGCGACAACCGGCGTTACCTGGGAGGGCGGTACCACGAGGGGGTGACGGGGTGGCGGTAGCGGAACAGACACGGGTCGACGTACGGGCAGTGGCCCCGACCCGGCCCCGACCGGCCGCCACCCTGCCGGGCCTCGCGGTCGCCGCCGTCGCCGCGCTGCTCGGGTACGCGGTCAACCGGCTCGCCAGCCCGGTCAGCCCGATGATCGTGGCGATCCTGCTCGGCATCGCCGTACGCAGCCTCGGCGGTTACCGGGACTGGATGCGTCCCGGCCTGACCTTCGCCGCCAAGGGCCTGCTCCGGGCGGGCATCGTGCTGCTCGGCCTGCAACTCGTCGCCGCCGACATCCTCGCTCTCGGGTTCGGCCCGCTCAGCGTCGTGGTGGCCAGCGTGGCGGCGGCCTGGCTCGTCACCCGCTGGGTCGGGCGGCGACTCGGGCTGCGCCCGGCGACCGCGCTGCTGGTCGCGACCGGCGTCTCCATCTGCGGTGCCTCCGCCGTGATCGGCATGAACGAGGTCGCCGACGGCGAGGAGGAGGACGTGGTCACCGCGATCGGCGTGGTGACCGTACTCGGCACCCTCTGCCTGCTGCTGATCCCCGGCCTCGGCCTGCTCCTCGGCCTCGACGACACCCTGATCGGCCTCTGGGCCGGGGCGAGCATCCACGAGGTCGGCCAGGTCGTCGCGGTCGGTGGGGCGGTCGGCGCTGCCGCGCTCGCCACCGCCGTCGTGGTGAAACTCTGCCGGGTCGCGCTACTGGCCCCGTTGGTTGCCCTCGTCGCGACCGTCCGGCGCCACACGGCAGCCATCCCGGATCCGGCCGACGCGGACCCGACCGCGGCGGGTCGGCGCGGACGGGGCCGGCCGCCGGTGCTGCCCTGGTTCGTGACCGGGTTCCTCGCCGCGATGGCGCTGCGCTCGACCGGAGTCCTGCCACCCGCGCTGGTCACCGTGGTCTCGGCGGTCGCCGGCATGCTGCTGGCCGCCGCGATGTTCGCCGTCGGCACCTCGGTCGACCTGCGTACGGTCGCCCGGGGCGGCGGCCGGGCGCTGGCCACCGGTGCGGCCGGCACCCTGGTGCTGGCGGGCACGTCCCTCGCCGGCCTGCTGCTGGTCGGCGCCGGATCCTGACCGGCCACGGGGTCCCATTGGCGTGCGGAGACGGGCGATTGGCGGGTCGACCTGGCGGGGGGATGACGCCGCTGCCGGTGACGACGAACGGCCCCTGCCCTGACGGGAGGGACCGCGTGTGGTCGCGTAGGCCCGGTCTCTACTGCCTGGGCCGAGGTGTGGTCACTGACTGGTCTGGTTGTGCCGGAGGGCTTCCTCAAGCTGGTCTTCGAGGATGATGATGCGGCAGGCAGCGGCTACGTCGGTGCCCTGGTCGCACATCTCCCGGGCTCGGGCGGCAAGGCGTAGTTGGTAGCGGGAGTAGCGGCGGTGCCCGCCGCTGGAGCGGTACGGAGCGATCAGCTTCGCGTCGCCGAGCCGGCGTAGGAAGTCCGGCGAGCAGCCGATGATCTCCGCGGCGCGGCCCATGGTGTAGGCGGGGTAGTTCTCGTCGTCGAGCACGTCGTCGGGTTGAGCCACATATACCTCCATGACGAGGGCCCCGGTGCCGAAGCGCCGGGGCCCAAGGGTTACAGGTCGAAGACACCATCTACCGACGAGAACGTCGGCTTGTCATATCCACACCCACCCTGCGTGAGGGTTTTGGGTGCGAGGATCGCATAAGCGTGACCGGAGACCACCTTTCGTTCGATGGCAACAACGGTGTCCGCGCCCGGCCCGTCAACGTGCGGCCGGCAGCGGGCGATCCAACGGTGTACGGACCTCCCTTTCCTCTGACTTCCTTCGTGCTGTCCGCCGGCGTCGGAGCCCCACGCGACTTCATGGCCCCGGCACGTGCGACGGAACGGTGTTACCTCCAGGTGGAGCCCTGAACCTGACATTGGCCCCACCACCCTGATCGCCCGGCCCGCAAAATCATGACCGGGGTACTGCGGTACTTCGGTCTTGCGTCACTGCAAGGTGCGTCGTGCTGTACTGCGGTGTTTCTGTTGCCTGGCGGGGCGCTGATCGTTTCCTCGGCCCCGGCTCCCTCGCCCTCGTGCGGGGCGGTCTCGTCCGCGTCTTTGTTGTTCTCTCTCGACGTCAGGAACATTAGTTGCCCGCGTCGAGCATGTCTAGTGCTTCGAGCATAGATTTTGTCGGAGGGCGTAGGTAGGTTCGCCCGGACGGCAGGAGGCGACGGGCCGGAAGGACAGGCCTTCCGCGATCTCAGTCGGGCTTGCGGGCCAGCACGTAACCCTGCACGGTCTTCTCCTCGCCGGCCGGCTCCCGGACGGTTGTCGACCGGGGCTCGAAGCCGGCTTCCCGGAGCAGCTGGCAGATGTCGTCCGGCCGCTGCCGGTACCAGTCGCAGTTGATCGGCTTGCCGAACGCCTCGTCCCGGTGCATCACGTCGTCACCGACCTGGAAGGCCAGCATCAGCTGCCCGCCCGGGGCGAGCACCCGGTGGAACTCGGCGAACACCTCTGGCCGCCGCTCCCACGGCACGTGGATGATCGCGTAGTACGCCAGCAGCCCGCCGAGCGAGGCGTCCGGCAGGTCGAGGGCGAGCATCGAGCCGACCTCGAACCGCAGCTCCGGATAGGTGCGGCGGGCGTAGTCGACCATCCCGGGGGAGAGGTCGACGCCAAACGCGTTCAGTCCCAACTCCTGCAGCACGATGGTCACCCGGCCCGGCCCGCACCCGACATCGGCGACCGGACGGTCGGCGCCGTCGGCGCGGACCAGGTCGGCGAAGAGGCCCAGCAGGGCCCGGTCCACCGGGCTGTCGGCCAGGTGGTTACCGAACATGTCGACGTACTCCTGCACGGTGTTGTCGTACGACTCCCGGGTGGCGGTGAGAAACGGTGGCTCAGACATGGCGGTGCAGCCTAGTCGCCCGGCGGCCCGGAGCCGTCAGGAGATGCCGATCCGGCTCAGCACGTCACGGAACGTCGCCAACGACATCGTGGCACCCTCGGACGGCACGACGTCGAGCAGGTAGACCGTGTCCGCCACCTGCCAGCGCAGCAGAAAACGGTCTCCGCCATACGGATCGATCCTGCCACGCATGCCGGTCACCTCGACGGTGTCCACCGGATCGCCCTCCGGTACCGCAGCCAGGTCGTGGCCGGCCGGATAGCCCCGGATCTTGATGTCCGGCCCACCGGGGCGGGTGTACGACACCGCCCAGGCGCCGGGCGGCCCGAAATCTGCCGGCCTGGGCGAGCTGAACGTCGTCGACACTTCCCACCAGCCGTCCGTCCCACCGGGCACCTCCGGCAGGTCCGCCTCCCGGTACACCGGCCGGTCACCGTTGTCGTACGCGTCCACCAGGTCGCGGCGGGCGAGCGGCTCCGGCAGAGTCACCCGGAGCGGGGTCAGTTTGTCGTCGCCGCAGCCGGTGCCGGTCGGGGAGTCGTCGGTGACCGCGATGGTGACCGCGCCCGTGCCGGGTGAGACGGTCGCCCCGGGCTGCCAGGTCCCCTGGCAGGGCGTGCCGTCGGCGGGCCGCGACACGTAGACGGTGAGCGTCCGGTCGTCGCGGCCCACCCGCGCCATCCACCAGGTGAGCCGGTCGTCCACGGCCACGGCCGGCCCACCCGCCGTCTCCGACCCGGTCCGCCCCGACCGGTCCGACGTGGAGGCGTACCACAGGGTCGGGCCGGCCACCAGCGCCAGCGTCACACCGGCCGCCACCACGGTGCGGCGGGTACGGCGGCGCCGGACCCGGGACCGAAGCCCTGCCAGCGGAGGCCGGCGCAGGTCGTCCGGAATATCGGGAACGGCCTGGTCGAGCAGGCGCGCCAGCGGCTCCTCGGCTCTCATCGCTGCGCCTCCTCGGTCAACAGGGCCCGCAGCGCGGGATCGGACCGGAGCGCGGCGAGCGCCCTGGCGGTGTAGGACTTGACCGTGCCCAGGCTGATGCCGAGGGTGCGGGCGGTCGCCGCCTCGGTCAGGTCGGCGTGGAACCGGAGCATGAGCACCGCCCGCTGCTGACGCGGCAGCCCGCGCAGCGCCACCCGGACCACGTCCCGGACGTCGGCGTCCGCGTGCGGGTCGGCGCCGGATCGCTCGGGGATCCGGTCCGTCGGCACCTCGGCCCGCCAGCGGCGCCGCCACCAGTTCAGATAGGTGGTGGCCAGCATCGCCCGCAGGTAGGCGTCCGGTACACCGTCCCGGACCCGGGGCCATCTGCTGTAGACCCGCGCGAGCACGGTCTGCAGCAGGTCCTCGGCCCGGTGCCAGTCACCGGTCAGCAACCACGCCGAGCGCAGCAGCCGGGGCCAGGCCACCGCCACGTACGCCTCGAAGTCACGTACCGCATCCGAATCGTCCACCACGCCTCCGCACCGTCAACAGGGCGACGGACGCGGATGGTTGCCACCCGGGGCCGGGAATCTATCCGAAGAGCTTTTCCTGCCGGCCCTGCCAACCGTCCAGAACCCGCTCCGGGTCGGCGTCCAGCACCTCCGTCAGCAGCGTCGCGTACACGTCCCGGAAGTCGACGGTGAACTTCAGGTCGCCGTCGTCCAGGTCGGTCAGGCTCGGTTGTTCGCCGTGCAGTCCGCCACGTACCCCGGCGCCGAGCAGGAGGACGTTGGACGCGGTGCCGTGGTCGGTACCGTCCGAGGCGTTGGCCCGGACCCGTCGGCCGAACTCGGAGTAGACCGCGACCACCACCCTGCGGCCCGCCTCGGTACGCGCCATCCGTTCGACGAATCCGGTCAGCGCCCGGTCCAACTGACCCAGCAGCACCGCGTGCAGTTGCTTCTCGTCGGCGTGGCTGTCGAAGCCGCCGAGCGAGACGGAGAAGACCCGGGTCGACACCCCGGCCTCGACACACTGCGCGACCAGGTCCAGTTGCGCCTGCAACGACGTACGGGCACCGCCGGTCGCGGTCGCCGCCGGCCGGTCCTCCGCGTCGTCGGCCTCCCCGGCGTCCTCGGCCGCGTCCCGTACCGCGGCGATCATCTGGTCGACGGAGCGCAGGTCGGCGAAGCACGCCGCCGCCCGGGCCTGGGCCGGTGACTCGCCCGGGCTGCCGGCGGCGAACCCGGCCAGGGTCTCGTCCGGCAGGCCACCCCGCCGGGCCCGCCCGCCCACCGGTACCGAGGCACCGGCGCTCCGCTCCCCGGCCAGCAGCGGCGGCACCGCCGACTCGAACGAGACCGCGAGCCGGGGGTCCCCGCCGACCCCGTCCAGCCAGCGTCCGACCCAGCCGGTCGTCCCGGGCCGCTCGGGAGCGGCGGTCTGCCAGATGTCCATCGAGCGGAAGTGGCTGCGGTCCGGCTTCGGGTAGCCGACCCCACGGACGATTGCCAGCCGCCGCTGACCGTGCAGACCGTGCAGACCGGTCAACGCCGGGTTCAGCCCGACCGCGTCGTCGAGCCGGAGCACCTCGTCCGCCGGGTAGGCCAGCTCGCCCCGGGCGTCGTGGTACGCCGGGTCGGCGTACGGGACGACGGTGTTCAGGCCGTCGTTGCCGCCGTAGAGGGTGACCAGCACGAGCGTGCGTCCGTTCGGGTCCCGGTCGCCCGCCGTGGCCAGCAGGTCGGTGAGGGTGAGCGTGGCGGCGCCGGCGGCCAGCGCGCCCGCGCCCACCACGCCGCTGGCGATCAGGAACCTACGTCGGGTCAGGGTGTCCACGTCTGGCCTCCGGTTGTCAGCTGACGGTGTACTCGGGACTCACCAGGCCGGCCGCGATCAGGCGCTGCGTCCGGCCGGCCAGCGGTGTCAGCGCCGCCCGGCTGCGGTCGGTCCAGGTGTCCACGACCAGGAGCCGGGCCAGCGCGTCGAGCCGGTCCGCCTCCGGTGTCGAGTCGAGTCGCTGGACCGCCGCCGGCGACGCCGCCGCCGCGAACAGTTCGGCCAGCCGCATCCGGGCCTGGAGCGCCGAGGTGGTCAGCCAGGCGGGGCCGGCCGGCCAGCCGCCGACGCTCGGCGGCCGCAACGGCAACTGGTCCATTCCGGACAGTCCCGACAGGAGCTGCCGGCGTTGCTGGTCGGAGAACGCGGACGGCCGTACGCCGAGCTGGCGCATCGCGCCGACCGCCCACTCGACCGGCTGTTTGACCAGGTGCCCCCGGCTCTGCCCGAACGCCGGATCGGTGAAGATCGCCCGCAGCGCGGCGGTGACGTCGACCGGCTTGGCGGTGCCGGTGGCGTCGAGCGGGGCGCCGGTGTCGCCTGCCGGGGCGGCGGGCACCGGCTCGGTGCCGGCGAACCGGAGCCACAGGCGGCCGTGGACGTACCCGGCCGTCTCCGGCCGGGCGGCGAGCAGCCGGGCGTACGAGTCGGCGTCGAATCGGTCGGTCCGGCCGAGGATCGTCTTCGGCCCCCGGTCGTGCCGTTTCGGGTTGAACCCGGCCACGCCGGTGTCCCGGGCCACGGTCCAGCCGGTCAACGCCCGGGCGCCGGCCTTCACGTCGTCCTCGGTGTAGTGGCCGATGCCGAGGGTGAAGAGTTCCATCAGCTCGCGGGCCAGGTTCTCGTTCGGCGCCCGGCGGGTGTTCTTCTCCCCGTCGAGCCAGAGGATCAGCGCGGGATCCCGCACCATCGCGGCGACCAGGCTGTCGAACCCGCCCCGACCGTGCCGGCGCAGGGTGTCGAGCTGGCCCAGCATGAGCTGGGCGGACCTGACCTTCTGCACACTGGTCGCCCAGTGCCCGTGCCAGAAGAAGACGAGTTTCTCGACGAGCTGGTGCTCGGCGGCGACCATCCGGTCCAGCCACCAGTACGTCAACTGTCGCACCTGTTCGGTACGCCGCCGGTTCGCCTGCTGACGCTGTTCCCGGCCCGCCGACCGGTCGAGGGTCGCGCGCGGGTCGGGACCGAGTTGGGGAGCCGGGGTCGCCGCCGCACCATGATCGTCACCGGCCGGGTTGAGCAGCCGGTCGAGGGTGGCGTCGAATCCGGCTCGTACGGCGGCGTCGACCTCGTCGGCGGTCGGGCCGAACGTCGCGCGGCGCAGCAGGTGGGCTGTCAGGTCCCGGGCCATTGTCCGACCATAGGCACCTCTGCCCCAAACCGGCAATTTCCGGGTGCAGGCAGATTGTCAGCCGGCGGCGGCCGGGGGCGCCACCGTGTCGAGGAAGCCGTCGACCGCCCGACGGAACGCGGTCGGCTGTTCGACCCACGGAAAGTGTCCACAGTGCTCGATGGTGGCCAGCTCGCCGGCCGGGAACAGCTCCGCCAACGCCAGCACCGGGGCGAGCCCGGTGACGTAGTCCCGCGCCCCGGCGACCACCAGCACCGGCGCCTCGATCCCGGTCAACCGGTCGGTGAGGTCCTCCGGGGGGTCGACGCTGAAGTACGCCCGGCGGGCCGCCAGCCCGTACTCGGCGTCGGCGGCGTGCGCCCGCTCGGTCTCGCCCCAGGCGGCGTACCCGATCGGGGCGGCCCGTCGCTGCCACTCGTCGAAGTGTTCGTCGTCGATCGTCAGCCCGACGCCCCACGCCTCGATCGCGGCCTCCAGGGCCGGCTCGCCCCGCCGGTCCGCCATCAGCTCCGGGCTGTCCGACGGTACGTCGACCAGCAGCCCGGCCGGCGGGGTGATCAGCACCATCGCGGCGACCCGGCTCGGGAACCGGGTCGCGTAGCCGATCGCCAGCGGGGTGCCGGCCGAGTGCGCGACGAGCAGCACCTGTTCCAGCCCGAGCTGCCCACGCAGCCGGTCCACGTCCTCGGCCTGGCACCACCAGGAGCCGAGTTCCACCGCGGCCGGCTCCGGCGACCGACCCACCCCGCGCAGGTGCGGTACGACCAGCCGGTGCCGGTCGCCGAGTCCGGCCAGGTCACCGAGGTAGCGGGGATGCCGGGCGGGGCCGCCGCCGAGGAGGATCAGCGGCGGTCCGCCGGCGCTCTCCGGCCGGCCCAGCTCGTCGTAGTACAGGGACGTACCGTCGACACCCAGGTAGGTTGGCATCGCGTCACGGTACTCCGTTCGGTGGTCGACCGATCGACCGACCGTGCCGCCGTTACGCGGGCGGGCTGCCAGGCGTTGACCGCTACTCGGCGGGCTGCCAGGCGTTGACCGCGAGCCGGCCGGTGGTGCCGAGGTCTATCCCGCCGTCCGGGGCGACCAGCTGCGCGGGCGTTCCCGGCGCCGGGGCGATCTCCAGAAAGCTGCCGTTGGTCGCGGGCGTGGTCGCCTCGGTGACCGTGTTGCGCCACAGCACCCGGGCCCGGGCCACCTCGCCCGGCGCCAGGACCACCTCCCGGGGTGGTCCGTCGTAGCTGTCCGGTGCGCTGACCGGCGACGACCCGTTGCCGACCGTGACGTCGAGCGGCTGCCGCCGGTCGTCCAGCAACCGGACGACCGGGAAGCCCTGTACCCGGTAGGGGGCGGTGCCGCAGTTGCGCAGCTCGATGCCGAGTGCCCGCAACCCCATCGCCGCGCTCACCTGGCCGGCGCTGATCTGGAAGCCGTCGGCGCAGCTGGCGGTCGGAGTCGGTGCGACGGTCACCGTCGGTTCCGGCACCGGCGGTCGGCTCGGCCCGCCACAGCCGGCCAGCAGTGCGGTCGCGCCGAGCAGTGCGCCGAGCCGGCGCGGTGGGCGGCTGTGCGTCACCTGGAATTCCTCCTCTTCCTGCCGAACCCCGTCGATCAGGAGAACGTGTAGCCGGTCAGGTACTCCGGTACGACGACCCGGGTCCCCGGGGCCACCCGGCGGATCGTCGCGATCATCGCTTCGAGACGCTGGCGGTCGGCCGGCAGGACCGGAGGCGGATTCCGCAGCTCGGTCTCGAAGTTGTCCCAGTGCACCGGTACGACGATCGACGGGTGGTCCAGGGCCTCGAGCAGCCGGGGTACGTACTCGTGGGTCGCGTCACTGGACGCCATCGCGATCATGGCGATGTCGGGGGCCAGCCCGGTCACGTTGCGCTCCACGAAGTCGCTGGCGCCCATGAAGAAGACCCTCGGCCCGTTCCGTACGGACAGCAGGTAGGCGAGGGTGTCGCCCTCGGGCAGGTCGGCGACGGTCGCCGGCTTCGGCGGCTGGCTCAGCCGCAGCCCCGGGATGCCGACCGAGTACGCCGCGTTCCGGCTGTGCAGCGACGAGACCACCTCGACGGAGTAGTCGCCGAACTCGAGCACCTCCCCGCCCTTCACCAGGCCCAGCTGACCCGACGGGACGCCGGAGGCCAGCCCGAGCTGGTACGTCGTCATCGTGCCGATCACCCGCGCCCCGGTTGTCGTCGCGATGTGCGGTACGTCGTTGAAGTGGTCCCAGTGCGAGTGGGTGACCAGCACCGTCTCCGGCCGGCCCACGTGCGCGGCGACGACGTCGGCGGCCACGGTCAGCGGCGTCGCCATGTTCATCCCGCCGTCGAACAGGCCGGTCCGGTAGCGGCTGAGGTACGGGTCGACCAGCACGGTCTTCGCGCCGATGTCGATCCGCCAGCCGGCCGTACCGAACCAGCGGAACGTCGCGGTGCCCCGGCCGGTGGTCCGGCCGGTGGTCCGGCCGGCGGTCGGCGCGGTGCCCCGGGCTGCTGGAGTGACGGGCGCGGCCAGCCCGGGTGTCGCACTGGCCGCGAGGCTGGCCGAGGTCAGCGCGGCGGCGCCGACGGTGGCGGTCCGGAGCAGATTCCGGCGGTCGAGGCGGGATTCGGACATGACGGGTCCTTCCGATCAGGCTCGGCCGGCAGCGGACTGTCGGGCCGAGCGGGTCGAGTGCCGAAACCCAACCACCGGCCGGCCGCCGCCGTCCAAGACCATCCGCCGGCAACACCGATATCGGTACGGATATCAGCCCTGCTCACGGCACTGAACCGACGGTTGGGTCGGTCGGAATCACCCGCTGCCGGCCACCGGTCGACTCCCCGGAGACCCCGCTCCGCGCCGCCTCGCGGCCGTGCACCCGTCCACGCCCGGCGGCCGTGCACCCGTCCACGCCCGGCGGCCGTTCACGGTTCGCGGAGTGCCTCGACGGCGGTCCGGGCGGCCTCGCCCATCGCCAGGTCGACGTCGATCCGACGGGCGTCCAGCCGGCGGGCCCGGGCGAAGACCGCGATCGCGTACCGGCCACCGTCGGGGTACTCGGCGACGCCGGCCTCCATGTGCAGCCCGGGCAGAGTCCCGGTCTTCGCCGACACCCGTACCTGGGGCGGAAAGCCGGACGCGATCCGGGTCCAGAAGAGCTGCCGGGCCATCAGGTTGCGGACCAGGGCACAGGCCGGCGGCGGGCCGGCCTCGTCCCGCCAGACCAGGCCGAGCAGCCGGGTCATCTCCCGGGGGGTGCCGGACGTGGTCGACGCCGGGTCGAACACCCGCAGGGCGCGGATCCGCCGCTCGGACAGGGTCGGGAAGATCCGGGCGAACTCGGCGTCGTCCCGGGCCCCGACGTCGGCGTACATCGACTCCAGCAGCTGCCGTGGCCCGCCGACGATCCGGGTACGGGCCAACCCCAGCTCGGCGGCGAGCAGTGACAGTACGTCCGGCCCGACCCGGCGCAGCAGCAGGTCGGCGGCGCTGTTGTCGGTGACCGACATGGCGAAGTACGCCAGGTCCCGCAGCGACACCTCGATGTCGTCGGCGCAGCCCGCCGTACCCCAGCCGCCCAGCCGGTCCTCGGCCCGGACCAGCACCCGCTCGGTCGGGTCGAGTTGACCGGCCGCGGCCTGTCGGGCGAACTCCAGCACCAGCAGGATCTTGAAGATGGAGGCGAGGACCACCTGTTCGTCGGCCCGGATCGCGACCTCGGCCCCGCCGTCGATCTCGGCCACGTGCAGCTGCGCGTCGACCCCCACCTCGTCGAAAATCCGCTCGATACGTTCCAGAACCGGCACGGAGCCGACAGTAGCGGCCGGCCGGAACCGTCTCATATTCGGACGCATATCCTCGACTGGTGGACCTCGCCCGGCACCTGCGACAGTTTCTCGTCGTCGCGGAAGAACTGCACTTCGGCCGGGCCGCCGAGATCCTGGGCATCGCCCAGCCACCCCTCAGCCAGGCGATCCAGCGGCTCGAACGCGAACTCGGGGTGGAGCTGTTCGACCGGTCCCGTCGCCAGGTCGGCCTGACCCCCGCCGGGCAACTGCTCCTCGCCGAGGCGCCCGCGCTGCTTTCGGCCGAGGAGCGGATCCGGGTCGTGATGCGCAAGGCCGCCGAGGGACAACTCGGTGTGTTGCGGGCAGGCGTACCACCGGAGACCCCGGCTCCCACCCTGCGGGCGCTGCTGACCCGGATGGCGGAGCGGGCGCCCGGACTCGACGTCGACCTTCAGGAGCTGAGCAGCGCCGAACAGCTCCGGATGCTCGCCGAGGCGCGGCTCGACGTCGGGTTGGTCCACCATCCGCTGGAGGCGGCCGACGGACTCCGGACCGGTCCGGCGGTGACGGTCCGCCTCGGGGCGGTGCTGCCACGCGACTCGCCCCTGGCCCAGCTCCGCGAGCTCAACCTGGCCGATTTGGCCGGGCACGACCTGGTCCTGTTCCCGCGCGCCACCGCACCCGGCTGGCACGACGAGGTCCTCGACGTGTGCCGCCGGTACGGGTACACGCCCCGCCGGGTCCGGCACGCCGGCAACCCGGAGTTCCTCCTGGGGCTGGTGCTCGGCCGGCAGTGTGTGGCGTTCGAGCCGGAGTCGACGGCCCGGCGCGAGCCGCGGGTCGCCTGGCGTCCGCTGGCCGAGCCGGTGCTGAACCGGCGGACCTCGGCGGTCTGGCCGGAACGGTCGCCACACCCGGCCGCCTCGGCGTTCGCCGGGGTCGCCGTCGAGATCCTGACCGGTCCCGCCCCGGTGCCCAGCGTGCTGGGCACCATACCGGAGGCGCTCCGTCCCTGGACGATCGTCTACCGCCCGCCCGAGACGTGAGGTCCGCGCGGTACCGGCGCCCACCGGTGACGACCGAGTCCGTTGTGGACTGCGGATTCCCGCCTCGCTGGTCGGTATGTTCGCTGGTAGCGCCGCCGGCGGCGCTGTGCCGTACCGGGTCGGCTACGACAGCGGTGAGGTCCGGACGCACGGCCTGCCCATGGTCAAGGAAGCCGGTACCTGGCGGCCCTTCCCGGGACCGGGCCGCCGTCCGGGCCGGCAGGGCCGGTCGATCGGCCAGCCGGCCAACCCGTTGGCCGGCCGGACGCGGAACGGAGGATGCGGACGGGCCCCGGGACCATCCAGAAACGACGCGACGAGGCCCGTACCGCTCAGCCAACCGGAGCCGGGGTCTTCTCCGCGGCGGTGACCACGTCCGCCTTTGCCTCCAGGTCCGCCTTCGCCTCCACGGCGGCCCGCTTCCGGGCCCGGTGCGCGGCGACGTGCGAACGGGTCGCGCACCGCTCCGAACAGAACCGGCGGCAGCAGTTGGACGAGGTGTCCAGATAGACGTTGCCGCAGCGGTCGTCCGCGCAGACCCCGAACCGGGCGCTGCCGTACTCACAGAGCCAGACCGCCAGACCCCAGACCGCGCCGGCCAGGAACTCGGCGCTGACCGAGGCCCCCCGGCTGGTCACGTGCATGTGCCAGTCCTTGGCGTCATGCCCGGAAATGCGGGGCTGTACCGGATAGCTCTCCAATAGCGAATTCAGTTCGGCCACCGCGTCGGCATCCCGCCCGGAGGAGCCGAATTCGAAGACGTCCCGCAACCGCCGTTGGGCCCGGCGGAAGGCGGCGACATCCCGATCGGTCACCTCATCGCGCATCCAGCCGTGCTCGTCGGTGAAAACGGCCCGCAGATCGTCGAGGTTGTCGAGTCGCGCGTTAACGAGATCAACCCCGGTCCGGGCGTACGCGTCGAAGTTCACCCGACAACCGTAGACGACTCAGGGCTCCCGTGGCGCGTCCACGTAGTGCGGAAGGAACCGTGCGAAGCCATCCGTGATCAAGCTCTGGCTCTCCCGGATGCCCGCTCCGGCGGACTCTCCGTCGACGATCCAACTGCCCATGACCATCCGATTGCCGTCGAACGACGGGAGTGCACGGAATTCCTGGTAACACCAACCCTCGGCACCGTAAATGCCCGGATTATTGATCTCTCCGGCGCCGGTGATGATCCGCACCGATCCGCCCTCCCGGCCCAACAAGGGCTTCGCCACGTATTCCGGCATGCCGTGGGGCGAGTCGAGGTAGGCGGGCAGCAGGTACGGGTGACCGGGATGGAGTTCCCAGAGCACCGCCAACAGCGCCTTGTTGGAGAGCAGCATCTTCCAGGCCGGCTCGATCCAGGTTGTCGGCGTTCCCGGGTCCAGCGCCAACCGTCCGTACGGCTCGGCGACCATCCACTCCCAGGGATAGAGCTTGAAGCAGGTGAGGATCGGGGTGCCGGCGGTGTCGGACGGGTCGGTCCGGGCGACGAACCGCCGCCCGTCCCAGCCGATGCCGAGCATCGGCAGCAGTTCGCTCTTCAACCCCGCCTGCCGGGCGGTCTCGGCGAGGTAGCCGGCGGTCATCTGGTCCTCGCCGGACTCCTCCTCGTCCGACCAGGCCACGTGCACCAGCGGGTCGTGCAGGCCGGCACCGATCCGCCGCCATGCCTCGACGAGTCGCTCGTGGAGGCTGTTCCACTGGTCGAGGGTGGGGTGGACGTCCTCCAGCCAGTACCACTGGATCACCGACGCCTCGACCAGCGCGGTCGGGGTGTCCGCGTTGTATTCCAGCATCTTCGGCGGCCAGCTACCGTCGTACCAGAGGTCGAAACGGCCGTAGAGCGTCGGCGGCTGTTCGTGCAGGGAACGGCGGACCGCCTCGGCGGCCCAGGCCGGGATGCCGAACTCGGCGAACCGGTTCTTCGTCACCACATGTTCGGCGGCGGCCACCGACATCCGGTGCAGTTCCTCGGTCGCCTCCTCCAGCCGGAGGACCTCGTCGAGGTCGAGGGCGTAACAGGCGGTCTCGTCCCAGTACGACATGAAACCGCCGTCCGGCAGTTCGGTCTCGGCGTAGACCAGTCCCTGGCCCCGGACCAGGTCGTGCCAGTCCGGTCGGGGGGTCGAGCTCTCCCGCCGCATCGATCAACCGCCGCAGGAGGCGAGGTGGGTGCCGAATCCGCCCTGGTCCGGTACGGCGGCGGTCGGCTCGGTGCCGGGCCGTCCGAGCCGTGCCTGGACGGTGGGTACGGGGTTGGCGCTGCTGAGCGACCGGGGACGGGTCGACCGGTCGCAGTCGTCATCGTCGTCGCCCACCTGATTGCAGGCGGTGAGGGTGAGCGCGAGGGCGGTGAGCGCGCCCAGTTGCACGCTCGTGGACCGGAGGCGGCGTCGCGACACTGTTTCCACGAGATCGTTGTAGCGGATCGGCGCCACCCCGGACACCCCGGGCGTCCGCCCGGGCCGCTCACCGGGCGTCTCCGGAGACCTCCGGGCGTCTCCAGGGCTGTTCGCCGGGCGTCCCCGGGCTGTTCGCCGGGCGTCCCCAGTCCCGGTCCGGTCCCCGCGTGCCGCCGATCGGCTGGCGTTACGCTCGGCACATGCTCCGATCGGTCATCCTCGCCGCCTCCCGGTCATCCCGGATCGAGCGGCTCGTCGAGACGGCCCCGTTCACCCGGGACGTCGTCCGCCGGTTTGTCGCCGGCACCGCCACCGACGACGCGCTGCGCGCCACCCGCCAGCTGGTCGCCGACGGTCTCGCGGTCTCCATCGACCACCTCGGCGAGGACACCGTGACCGGGGAACAGGCGACCGCCGTCCGGGACGCGTACCTGGCGCTGCTCGGCCGGCTGGCCGAGGCGGGGCTGACCCCGGCGACCGAGGTCAGCGTGAAGCTCTCGGCGCTCGGGCAGCGCTTCGACGAGCGGCTGGCCCGGGACAACGTCCGGGCGATCTGCGCCGCCGCCGAGGCCGCCGGGACCACGGTCACCCTGGACATGGAGGACCACACCACCACCGACTCGACCCTCGACATCCTGACCGAGCTGCGGAAGGACTTCCCGGGTACGGGCGCGGTGCTCCAGGCGTACCTGCGGCGGACCGAGGCGGACTGTCGGGACCTGGCCACCGCCGGCAGCCGGGTACGCCTCTGCAAGGGTGCGTACAAGGAGCCGGAGTCGGTGGCGTACCAGTCCACGCAGGAAGTGGACAAGTCGTACGTCCGATGCATGAACATCCTGCTCTCCGGCGCGGGATACCCGATGCTGGCGACGCACGACCCCCGGCTGATCGCGATCGCCGAGGACCGCTCCCGGTGGTTCGACCGGGGACCGGACGAGTTCGAGTTCCAGATGCTCTACGGCGTACGTCCGGAGGAGCAGGCCCGGCTCGCCGAGGCCGGGCACACGCTGCGGGTCTACCTGCCGTACGGCACCGACTGGTACGGCTACCTGATGCGCCGCCTCGCCGAGCGGCCGGCGAACGTCGCGTTCTTCGCCCGGGCACTGGTCAGCCGGGGGTAGGTCGCGCCCACCCGGGTAGACGAAGGGACCACGATGACCCGGTACGTGGCACTGCTGCGCGGCGTCAACGTCGGCGCGGGTACCGAACTCGCCATGCCGGAGCTGAGCCGGATCGTCACCGGACTCGGTGGCACGGACGTCCGGACGTACCTGCGGAGCGGGAACGTGGTTTTCGCCAGTGAGGAGGATCCGGACCGGTTGGCCGGGCGGATCCGCCGATCCCTCGCCGACGAACTGGCCCTGGACGTGCCGGTGCTGGTCCGGTCCGGTGCGGAGCTGGCGGCCCTGCTGGACGGCAACCCGTACCTCGGTGTGCAGAGCGACGAGGTGAAGCTGCTGGTCGGGTTTCTGGCCGAGCCGCCCGACCCGGCGCGGGTCGCCGCGCTGACCGTGCCCGAGGGGGAGACCGCCGAGTTCACCTTCGCCGGCCGGGAGCTGTACCTGCACTATCCCGACGGCTTCGGCAGGAGCAGGTTCAGCAACGCGTTGCTGGAACGGCGACTCGCCGTCGCGATGACGATCCGGAACTGGCGTACCGTCCGCGCCCTGGCCGAGCTGACCGCCGGCTGAGCCGAACGGGCGGGGCCGAGCCCGGTTCCCCGGTGGTCGTACGTACGACGGGGGCGCACCCGGTCCCTCGGAGGTCGGGTCCTGTCGGACCTTCTCCCCGGGGGAGCGGATGCGCCCCGTTGGCGTTGTCGGTGCTGGTCTCCGTCACCGGCTACCGGTACCGACCACCGGCCTGGTCAGCGGCGGTGTTCAGCCGAAGCAGTTGTCGATGTGCTCCGGGCTGCCGTCGCAGTTGGTGGGCCGGTTCTTGATGATGGTGGTGTCGTCGTCCACATCCACCTTGGCGTCCTTGGCGAAGACACCGCCAGGCTTCTTGGTGGAGTTGTTCTCCGCCACCTTGCTGTCCACCAGGCGGAGCTTGCCGTCCTTGACGAAGATGCCACCGCCCTGGGACTTGTTGCCGATGGCGTCGTTGTAGACGACCTCGCTGTCCCGGACCGTGACGTCCGAGTCCTTGCCGAAGATGCCGCCACCGTCGCCCCGCGCCGTGTTCGCCTCGACCTTGGTCTTCTCGACCAGGAGCGAGCCGTCCAGGCTGAGGAGGCCGCCGCCGTCCGAGTTTGACGTGTTCCGGCTGACCTCGGACTTGCGTACGGTCACCGTGCTCTTGGCGGCGGCGATACCGCCACCCACCTTGGCGGTGTTGAAGGTGATCTTGCTGTCCTCGACCGTGGTCCGGGCGAAGACGCTGGCGATGCCGCCACCGACGCCGGCCCGGTTGCCGTGGATCTCGGCCTTGTGGATCCGGGCGACCCCGAAGGCGTTCACGATGCCGCCACCGAAGCCGTGGGTGTTGTTGTTGCTGACCTGGACCCGTTCGAGCTTCAGGTCACCCGTGTTGGCGATACCGCCGCCAGCACCCTTGTCGTCGGTGTTGTTGTCGTTGATCTGGCTGTAGGTGATCTCGGTCTCGCCCTTGTTGAGGATCGCGCCACCCGCGCCGCCGTGAATCGCGGAGTTGCGGGTGAACTTGCTGTCCTTGACCTTGGCGCTACCGCCGTCCTCGACGAGGAGGCCACCGCCGCCCTTGCCGCGACCGTTCTTGATGGTGACGTCGCTGAGGACCAGCTCGCCGCCGTCGCCGACGGTCAGGATGCGGAAGTCCTTGGCGTTCGCGGCCCGGGTGATCGTGGCACCCTCACCCTTGATCGTGATCCGCTCGTGGATCACCGGCAGGCCCGACTTGTCGTCGTGCTTCTTGTCGTCGTGCTTCTTGTCGTGCTTGCCGCCGTTGACGTTGTTCACGCCGTTCGTCGTGCCGTGGTCGTCGTACTTCTTCCGGTCGTGCTTCTTGTCGTGCTTGTCCCGGTCGTCGTACGCGGTGAGAACGTAGGTGCACTTCGGCGCGAGCCGGAGGTGACCCCCACCCTGCGCGTTGGCGTGCACCAGTGCGGCGATGAGCTTGTCGGGGTCGCAGGGCACCGACTCTTCGTCGTGCCGCTCCTCCTCCTTCTTCTCGTCACCGCAACGCTCGCCGTACGACCCGGAGCGGTCGCCGGACGAGCCGGAGTTCTCGCCGTGCCAGCCGGAACCCTCGGAGCCCTTGGAGCCCTTGGAGTCCTTGGAGTCCTTGGATCCCTTGTCGTCCTCGGAGCCCTTGGGGTCCTTGGATCCCTTGTCGTCCTTGTTGTCCTTGTTGTCCTTCGGGTCCTTGGACTCCTCCGGCTTCGCCTTCGGGTCCTTGGACTCGGTCGGCTTGGGCGCCGGGTCCTTGGACTCGGTCGGCTTGGGCGACGGCTCACCCGACCCGCCGCGGCCTGAGCTCTCGCCCGACCGCTGCCCCGAGTCCTGCCCCTGCTCGCCGTGCCAGCCCGAGCTGTTCGACCCCGAGCTGTTCGACCCCGAGCTGTTCGACCCCGAGCTGTTCGACCCCGAGCTGTTCGACCCCGAGCTGTTCGACCCCGAGCTGTTCGACCCCGAGCTGTTCGACCCTGAGCTGTTCGAGCCCGAGCTGTTCGAGCCGGACTCCTCGCCGTGCCAGCCGGAGCTGTTCGACCCTGAGCTGTTCGAGCCGGAGCTGTTCGAGCCGGACTCCTCGCCGTGCCAGCCGGAGCCGTTCGACCCTGAGCTGTTCGAGCCGGAGCTGTTCGAGCCGGACTCCTCGCCGTGCCAGCCCGAACCGTTCGAGCCGCTCTCGGAACCCGACTCGCAGTGGTCGCTCCGGCCCTGCCAGCCGCCCTCGGAATCCTTGCCGTCCTTGCCCTCTTCGTGCCGGCCCTGCTCGTCCTTGCCGTCTTCTTTCTTGCCGTCTTTGTTCTGGTCGTCCTTGTCCTGCTTGTCCTTGCCGTTGTCCGAGGCGACAACCGACAGCTTCCCCAGGTCCAGGTTCGGCAGACCCTGCGCGCCAGCCATGCTGGCCACGCCCGTGATGCCGGCGGCACCGGCCACGAGGCTGCCCGCGACGATCCCGCCGGCTAAGAACCACCGGGACCGTCGCCTTGTTGGGCGCGTTCTGGGCTGACCGGGATCCACCTGGTTCCCATGGAGTTCAGACATGAGCTCCCTGCCTTTCGGATACAAGACACGCCCGCACCACGGGGCGCGGATGGCGACAAATGGTTTGTCACCACTGATGGTCACCGTACGGCGACCATCAGGTGCATCACGGGCCTACGCGAAGAAAACCCACGATTCAGCGGAAATAAGACTGTCGGCGCCCGAACGGGGTGAACCGGTGTCTATGAGGACCAGACAAGGAGCAATCGTGGTTCGGGCAGGAAACTGCAGACCGTCAGTCGACAGCTGTTACCACTTGTTATTTCCCAGACCGCTCGTTGCTCCGCAATTACGACATCAGGCGCAGGCGACGCCACCGGGTCGAAACCGCTCCGATGCCTCCGGGAACCTCCGGATGTGGTTTCCGGCGGTCCTCCGGAAGACTGACCTGGTGACCGATGCGATCGACGACTACGTCTCGACGGTGGGAGCCGAACTGAGGGGATCGGCCCGCCTCCGGGCCGACATGCTCGCCGAGATCCGCGACGCCCTGGTCGACGCCGCCGAGAGCCACCAGGCTGCCGGTCTCGCCGGCCAGGAAGCCGAAGAGCAGGCCGTACGGGAGTTCGGGTCGGCGCGCCGGATCGCGGCCGGACTGCAGGAGGTGCTGGCCGTGGCGCACGGTCGGCGTACCGCGCTGGTCTTCCTCGCCGTCGTCGGCGTCCAGGCCCTCGGCGCCGAGCTGCTCGGTCACCTCGGCGGCTGGCGGATGATGTGGGGCGACGAGCAGCCCGGTGCGGCGTACCTCTGGCTGGCCCGGACGACCGACCTGCTCGCCGGGGGCGCCCTGGTCGCCGCCGTGGCTGCGGTCCTCCTGCTGGGTCGGGGACTGCGGCATGTCGGGATTCGACTCGGGCTGGTGCGCCTCACCGCCGCACTCGCCGCGACCATGATCGTGCTGACCGTGGGGTGTGGCGTGCTGCTCACCGTACTGCCGTCGTCGGCCGGCGCGGCGGTGACGGTGACCGGCGTGACCGGCGCCGTCCTGTCGGCGGTGCCGGTGCTCGTCTGCGCCCGGCGCAGCTGGCTCGCGGCGGTCGGTCCGGGGCGGGCTCTGATCTACAGTGGACAACGCGGGAAACCTGATCCTGACTGGATTTCGGCCCGGCGGGCGCGGCAAAGGTGACGGTTCGGTTCCGATTCGTCGGCCGGCCCGGCCGGAGTGGGCAGGACTGGACACGAGGTCGTACTCTCCGGCCGTGACTGACGGGGACACCGGGACCCGCCCGAGCGGCGGTGACGACACGTACAGCGGCCACCCGCCCACCGCGCACCCCTCGTCGGATCATCCGCCGCTCGGCGGCACCGCGCCCGTCTCCGGCTATCCGGCCGTGGGTGGCTACGGACCGCCTCCGGGACATCCCGGGCCGGGCGGATATCCGGTGTCGTCACCCGCCGGCCCGCCACCGCCGTACGGCTACCTGCCACCCGGGGGCCTCCCGCCGGAGTTCGGCCAGCGACCGCCCCGCCGTCCCCGGCTGTGGCTGTGGGTGACTCTCGGCATGGTCGCGGCGCTGCTCTGCTGCGCGGTACCGGCCGTCGGCGGGGTCCTCGCCCTCGACCGGTTCGACGACGCGGAGGGCACGGCGGCCGGTGCCGGCGCACCCAGCCCGAAGGCCGGCGATCCGCCGACGGTCACCCAGGAGTGGCTCGGCGAACGGGTGGTCGAACTGCTCGACAAGCAGGCGACCGCGCTGCTCGGCGGTGACGAGGGCGGCTACCTGGCGGTGGCTGAGCCGGGCTCTCCGGTCTCCCGCGACCTGCGCCGCCAGTTCCGTACCCTGCGCGCGATGCAGGTCACCCAGTGGAAGCCGGAGTTGCGCGGCAAGCTGGTCCAGACGTTCGAGCCGGGGCAGTGGCGCGCCGACCTGAGGATCAGGCACTGCTTCGTGGTGCCGGCCTGCGAGCCGATCGAGATCGTGGTCCGCACCACCTGGCAGGACGTCACCGGCCAGCCCCGGATGATCGGCGTCGAGGAGCCGGAGTCGCAGGGTGACCGACCCCGCCCCTGGGAGGTGGACGAGCTCGTCGCCTCGACCAGCGAGCGGGTGCTGGTCGCCGCGCCCCGGGCCTTCCGGGACCGGCTGCCGAAACTGCTGCGCGAGGCGGACCGGGCCGCCCGGATCGCCGACCGCTACGCCGCTGACGGCACCCCGCCCGACCGCTACCGGATCTTCTACGCCGGCCCGAACGAGTGGAAGCGGTGGTACGGCGGAGACCGCGCGGAGTGGACCGCCGGGTACGCCGTCTCGATCGGTTCCGGCCAGTACGACGTGGTGCTCAACTCCGAGAGCCTGCGCGACGGCGAGTACGCCGAGCTGCTCCGGCACGAGCTGACCCACACCGCCTCGCTCTCCGGCACGCCCCGACTGGAGAACGGTGCCTGGTGGCTGGTCGAGGGTCTCGCGGAGTACGCCGCAGCGGTGGGGCGCCCGGTGAACCGGTACCCGACCCTCGCCGACGTCAGGCGGCTGACCGACTCCGACTGGAGTGGCGAGCTGGACGACCTGCTGCCGGACGAGGACGCCCCGGACTGGCGGGTCTCGGCCGCGTACGGCGGCGGCTACCTGGCTGTCCGGCATCTCGGCGACCGTTTCGGCGATGAGCGGCTGCTCCGGTTCTTCAAGCTCGTGGTGCACGACGGCGACTCGGAGGAGGAGGCCGCCCGCCAGGTGTTCGACGCGGACTGGTCGGACCTACACGACGAGTGCGTCGACTACATCCGGAAGACGGCCGACTGACCCGGGCTGGTCGGTCCTCCGACCAGGCCGCGACGTGACGCGTGCCCGGCAGATGGTGTCCGGGGAGGGTCATACCACCGGCCGACGGTCCGGCTTCGTCGACGGTCGTGCGGGCGCCGTGCCCGGGCCTGAGATAGTAGATCTCGCTCCCAGCGCGGAGCCCCGACTCGCGTCCGGAAGCGACTCGGGGCACCCGTCCGGTGGCTCCGGTGGCGCCGCCGGAGCCACCGGGCGCCGCATCCCGTGCCGCGCCGCATCCCGTGCCGCGCCGCATCCCGCGCCGCGCCCGCGCCGTGCGTGCCAGCCGCCGCGCGACGAGAGAATCCGGCCCGACAAGCCGACCGGAGAATCCGGCCCGACCACCCGGGCGACCGGCCCGGACCTGTCGGCAAGGATGATCAAATGTCCGAAGGGATCGCGCCGGTCACAGCCGTCCCGCTACCGTACTGGTAACACGCGCGTGGTCGCCCCGGTGCGGAACCTCCGGCCGGTCGGCCCGCGCCGGGGAATGGGATGGATCGGTGAGCCATGGCAGGATCACCACAGTCCGACGGCCGGCTGCCGGAGGTCAGGTTCCTGACCGTCGCCGAGGTGGCGACGCTCATGCGGGTGTCGAAGATGACCGTCTACCGGCTCGTGCACTCGGGTGAGCTGACCGCGGTCCGGGTCGGGCGGTCGTTCCGGGTGCCCGAGCACGCCGTACACGAGTACCTGCGCGGTGCCTTCCAGGAAACCGCCTGACGACGGTCGGGTCGGTCCGGGTCCGGGGTCCGAGCGCCGGGCAGACCCGTCAACCGTGCCGAGCGGGGAGCCTCCCGACGGCGTACACCGCCGTCGACGTGACCACGGCACCGGGCGATCGACACGGCACCCAGGTGCCCAGGCGGTCCGGACGACGATGAGACCGGGGGCGCGTTCGTCCGGTCGACGACCGAGGGCTACGCTGGAGCGCGACCGTGGCCACGTGCCGGTGTGGGCGAGAGCCAGACCGTGCCGGTCCGGTCCGTTGTCCAGCTCGGTTACCGATCACCCCGCTGGGGGTGACTCCGGTCCGACCCGCAGATGCATCAGAAGGGCTGTCGTATGGGCTCGGTGGTCAAGAAGCGCCGCAAGCGCATGGCGAAGAAGAAGCACCGCAAGCTGCTGCGCAAGACCCGCGTCCAGCGTCGCCGTCTCGGCAAGTGACCCTGGCCGGGCCTCGGCCCGGCCAGCGGTGACGCCGGTCAGCTGTCGACCTCTGGAGGCCCACGTGACGATGTCGCGGTGGTCCGGACCCGGCCCGGGGCGACCCGTGCGGGGCACGAGGTGACCCCCGGAAGCACCCCAGGTGCGCCGGGGGTGGTCGTGGTGACCGGCGTGAGCCGTTTCCTCGGCGCGCACGTCGCGGCCCGGCTCGTCGCGGACGACCGGATCAACCGGGTCATCGGGCTCGACGTGCTCGACCCGGCACCCGAACTCGCCCCCCTGCTCGACGGGGTGGAACGCGTCCGTGCCGACGCCGGCGCGGTGAGCAGCGTCGTCGACGACCTGGGCGCCGACGCTGTCGTACACCTCGCCCTGCTCACCGCGCCGGACCAGCAGCAGGGCGGCCGGGCGGCGATGAAGGAACAGAACGTCATCGGCACGATGCAACTGCTCGCCGCCGGACAGCGGGCATCCCGGCTGCGCAAGCTGGTCGTCCGGTCGTCGACCGCCGCCTACGGCGCCTCGTTCCGGGACCCGGCCGTCTTCACCGAGGACACCGAGCCGCGAGCGGTGCCGCGCGGCGGGTTCGCCCGGGACATCCTCGACATCGAGGGGTACGTCCGCGGCTTCCGGCGCCGTCGCCCGGACGTCACCGCCACCGTGCTGCGGTTCGCCCCGTTCATCGGCTCGCGGGCGAACACCACCCTGACCCGCTACTTCGCCCAACCGGTCGTACCGACCGTGCTCGGGCGTGACCCCCGGCTGCAGTTCGTGCACTTCGACGACGCCCTGGAGGTCCTGCACCGGTCGGTGGTCGAGGACCACCCCGGGACGTACAACGTCGCCGGGCCGGGTGTGCTCTCCCTCTCCCAGGCGATCCGGCGGGCCGGCCGGGTAGCCGTACCGGTGCTGGAACCGGGACTCTCCGGGGCGGCCGGGCTCGCCCGTACCCTCGGCTTCGGCCGCTACAGCCTCGACCAGGTCGACCTCTTCGTGCACGGCCGGGTCGTCGACACCACCAGGCTGATCAGCGAGTACGGCTTCACCCCGCGCTCCACCGCCGCCGCGTTCGACGACTTCATCCAGGGCCACCGTGCCCCGGCCCCGCTCGGTCCGGACCAGTTGCACCGCGCCGAACGGATGATCCTCGACGGCATCCGCCACACCCGGGCCGCGGTCCGGGACCGGATCGGCCAGCTCAGCGAGGTGCGGGGCGGGCGGACCGATGACTGACGAACCGGCCGATCCCAGCGGTCCGGAGCGACGGCACGACGACGCGCCGGCGGAGGAATCCGCCCGGCGGCACGACGTGGACGACTCCGTCCGGCGGTTCGACGAGGCGCCGGTGGCGGATCCGGCGGACCTGGACCGGCCGGCGCGGCGCAACGGGCACCGGCCCGCGCCGATCGCCCCGGCCGTCGCCGACCAGCCGGGCGACGTCTGGGACCGGCGGGTCGCCGCCGGCCTGGCGTTTCTCCGGCGGCGCCTCTCCGGCCGGTACGAGGTCGACGAGTTCGGCTTCGACCCGGAGCTGACCGACCAGGTCTTCCTGCCGTTGCTGCGCCGCCTCTACCGCGACTGGTTCCGTACCGAGGTGACCGGGCTGGAGCACCTGCCGGTCGACGGGTCCGGTCTGGTGGTCGGCAACCACTCCGGCACGGTGGCGTTGGACGCGCTGGTCCTGGCGGCGGTGCTGCGTGACCGGCATCCGACCCGCCGGCACCTGCGACTGCTCGGCGCGGACCTGGTGTTCCGGATGCCGATCGTCTCCGAGCTGGCCCGCAAGACCGGCGGTACGGTGGCCTGCAACCCGGACGCGGAGCGGCTGCTCGGCCGGGGCGAGCTGGTCGGGGTCTTTCCCGAGGGTTTCAAGGGGATCGGCAAGCTCTATGCCGAGCGCTACAAACTGCAGCGGTTCGGCCGGGGCGGATTCGTCTCGGCGGCGCTGCGCACCGGGGCCCCGATCGTCCCGGTGGCGATCGTCGGGGCCGAGGAGACGTACCCGATGCTCGCCGACATCAAGCCGCTGGCCCGGCTGCTGAAACTGCCGTACTTCCCGGTGACCCCGACGTTCCCGTGGCTGGGGCCGCTCGGCGTGGTCCCGCTGCCGAGCAAGTGGCTGATCGAGTTCTGTCCGCCGATCCCGACCGCGCACCTGGTCGACTCGGCCGACGATCCGCTGGTCGTCTTCAACCTCGCCGACCAGGTACGGGAGACCATCCAGCAGACCCTGCACCAGTTGCTGGAGCGGCGGCCCGATCCGTTCGGCCCCTGAGCGTCCCGCTCACAGGTGTCGGCGGCGACGCATCGCCAGGCCGGCGGTGACCACCCCGGCGACCAGGCCGGCGGCGGCGGTCGACGGTACGGCGATCCGGGCCGCCTTCCGGCCGGTGCGGAAGTCGTACACCGTCCAGTTGTTGTCCCGGGCGGTCCGACGCAGTGCGCTGTCCGGGTTGATCGCCACCGCCCGCCCGACCGTGCAGAGCATCGGCAGGTCGTTGCTGGAGTCGCTGTACGCGGCACAGCGGGACAGGTCGAGTCCTTCGACGGCGGCGAGCTGGGTCACCGCGTCGGCCTTGGCCGCGCCGTGCATCAGGTCCCCGACCAGCCGTCCGGTGTACGCGCCGTCGTGGACCTCGGCGACCGTACCGATCGCGCCGGTCAGCCCGAGGCGGGCCGCGATGACCCGGCCGATCTCCACCGGGGCGGCGGTGACCAGCCAGACCCGTTGGCCGTCGGCCAGATGCTGCTCGGCCAGGGCCCGGGTGCCGCGCCAGATCCGTGGCGCCATCAGCTCGTCGAAGATCTCCTCGGTGAGCCGTTCGATCTCCTCGATCCGCCAGCCGGCGACGAAGGCGAGCGCGGCCTCCTTCACCTGCGACATGCTGCCGGCGTGCTCGGTGGCGAGCACCCGAAACCGCAGTTGCTGCCAGGCGAACCGGGTCAGGTCCCGGGTGGTGAGGTAGTTGCGGGCGGCCAGGCCACGGGCGAGCCAGTAGATCGAGGCGCCCTGCATCATCGTGTTGTCGACGTCGAAGAAGGCGGCGGCACAGGGGTCGGCGGGCGCCGGTGGGGCGTCCGCCAGCCCGGTGGGTGCCCAGCCCGCGGTGTGGCCGTCCGGGTCGGTGCTGATCGTCATCTTGCTGACGGTCGCCCTGCGGGTACGGGCCACGCGCGGACCTCCTCGCTCACACGTACACCAGCGAGGGTAACGAAGATCTGCGCTGCCGCACCCGTGGTCGTGGGAGTGACCTGACCGGGACCCGGCCGGGCCGGGTCGCCGGCCGGTCAGCCGCCGTCGCCGGGCGGTCAGCCGCCGCTGTCGTGGGCGGCCGGGGACGGGCTCTTCTCCCGGACCGCCGGCTGCTCCTCGCTGGGGGTTGGTGCCGGATCCCGAGGTGAAGCGGTTCGCTCGGGGACCGACGGAGTGTTTGGAGTCCGGCCGCCGGTTCCCTCGGAGGCCGACGGGTTCGGCGGGGTGGTGAGCACCGGACCTCGACCGCCGGGGCAGTTCCGGGGGACCGGGCCGAGCGAGTCGTCCCGACCGGTCGCCCCGGCGCCGCAGGTCAGCGCGGCCCGTAGCCCGTCGGTCCGGCGCTGCACGTTGGCGAGCAGGTTGACCGACCGCTGGGCCGGTTCCCGGTTGGCCCGACCGGTCCGGTCGAGCAGGTCGTCGAGCCGCTGACCCTGCTCGTTGAGGAAACGGTCGACGGCGTCGAGCGCGGCCGGATCCCGACGCTGCACCGTGGCGGTGGTGAGGAGCCGGATGCCCTGCCGGGTGTCGTTGTCCATGTCCCGCAGGACGGCCTCGAACCCGACGTTCTGCCCACCCAGGGCGCTCGCCTCGGCGAGCCGGGTCCGGGCGAAGTCGAGGAAGAGCTGTCCCCGGCTGAGGTCGGAACTGGCCAACGCGAGCTGGGCGCGTTCGGTGTGCCGCTTCATGCCGTACAACGCGTCGCCGGGGACGGCGTTCTCGCTGGCGGCGGACATGCCGGAGACCGCGATCGCGCCGACGGCGACACCGACGACGATGGCGCCCCGGGCGCGGAGCCGGGTCCGGGGCGCCCGGGGCGCGGAGCGTGCGCCCCGGACCGGTGCGGCGGGTCTGACCGCGTCCTCGCCGAGCGGGTCGTCGGCGGTGGCACCGATCCCTTCCCGTTCGGCGGTCGCGACCAGCATGGCGCGCAGGCTGGCCCGGAAGTCGGGGTCGACCTCGACGGGGGACTGGACGGTCCGGAGCCGTTGCCCGACCGCCAACGGTTGGGCGAGGTCGGCGTCGACGCGGGACCGGATGTGGTGGCGGCGGCCACCGTTGGCTTCCTCGAGCAGTTGCGCGAATCGCTCCGCGCGCTGCCGGTAGAACGCGTTCCAACCCACGGCCGACACCTCCCTTCGCTGGTCGCGACGCTTCGGTCGGCGTCGTCGCCGTCCGGTGCGACGGTGGCTGAACGTCAGAGCCTGACCGCGGCGGCGGTCGGACCAGCTGTCCGACCGGCCAGCCGGGGCGAGCCCCGGGTAACCACCGGTCGCACCGGGACAAACGTTCGGCGGGGCGGACCGGTTACGGGCGGCTCCGAGGAGAAATTACGAAGAGTGAGCGGGGTCACCGGGCGTCCGGTCGGCTGCGGGGAGCGCCTCACGGCTGGAACCCGTCGGGCAGCAACCGGGCCAGGGCCCGGACCGCGCGGTACTGCAGTGCCTTGATCGCGCCCTCGTTCTTGCCCATCGCCTGTGCGGTCTCCGCGACGGAGAACCCCTGCAGGAAGCGGAGCACGATGCATTCCTGCTGTTCGGGGTTGAGTTGCTTGACCGCCGTCAGCAACGCGACATTCGTGATGTGTTCGACGACGGCCGCTTCGGGACTTCCCTCCGGACCCCGATCCTCGCGGTCCGCATCCAAGACGTCACCTGTAGTAACTTCGAGTCGGTAGCGCCCCGACTTGAAGTGGTCCGCGACCAGGTTCCGGGCGATGGTCACCAGCCAGGCACCCAGGTCGCGGCCCTGCCAGGTGAAGCTGCCGATCCGCTTCAGTGCCCGCAGGAAGGTGTCCGAGGTGAGATCCTCGGCGAGCTGCCGGTTGCCGACCCGGAAGTAGACGAACCGGAAGACGGTGTCCACGTACCGGTCGTAGATCAGCCCGAACGCCTCGGGCTCGCCGGCCTGGGCCCGCTCGACGAGCGCCCAGACCTCCCGGGCCGGATCGGACGGATCCGGCCGGTCCGGATAACCGGTCCCCGACCCGCCGCCGGAGCCGGTTGTCGACTCGGTGGCCGGAACCACCGGCAGCACGGCCGTCTCGGTGTTCGGATTGTCCAGCTCGGTGTCGCCGCCCGCCGGCGGCCCGACATTCGGCTGGACCGGCATCGCCGGCCGGGTCGGGCTGGCCACCCGACCGCCGTTGACCTGCCGACTGTTGCCGCCCGGTGAACCCTGCCGGGTCGGGGTCTCGTTCGGATGGTGCGGCCGGTTCCGGATCCGTTTCGAGCCCCCGTCGCCCCGCACCGCGAGGCTCAGCATGTCGTCCATGGACAGGCGGAGCCGGGACAGTCCCTCGTTCAGGGCCTGTCGGGTGTTCCGCAGCTGACCGCCGGTGGTGCTGTCGGCATGTCCGTAGGTGCTCACTGGACCTCCCCGGCCGCCCGCGACCGTCTGGCCGGTCGCCCGGGCCGGGCGACGGCGGTGGCCGTACGTGCGCCGTGGACGGCGCGATCCGGCACGGCAGATCCGGGGTGCGCCGTACGACGGCACACGCCCCACAGCTGCTGGTGCTGTGCTCTCACAGGCACGGCGGCCTCCTCGGGCTGAGGGGTGTCGACTCACGGCAAAAGGGGTGAGCCGACCCGAGTGATGATAGGGCCAACGTCACCCATGTGCGGCAAGTCCGTTACACAGAGCCGAAGTATTTCCGAAAGCCACCCGTTCGGGCCGCACCAGTTGTGCGTTGTCGGATCCTGGACAGTGTGGGGACAGTGGCCTTGACCAGGCACAACGCTGAGAAACGCCACCAGGCGGCGCGCCCTTGGCGTGCCGCTGGATGATGTGCTAGTGGACAGCTGTGCCGGTGTCGGATGGACGGTGGCAGGTCAGACCCGGAAGATCGCGAGGACCGCTACGGTCTGGTGGAACGTACCTCGTCCCGATCGGAAAGTCGAGCAACTTCCACGAACGAGCACTCGTTGACGGCAAGTTCCACCACCACCGGTGACTGCCGTCGCGTCGGGACTGACAGTGGACAAAGAGCGTCGCCGGCGTACGAGCGAGCGGACAGCGGCCGGGCTGTGTCAGACTCGGCGACCGTGCAGGATGGAGCGCCCACCCCCGCCGAGTCGCCCACCGCCCCGCCGTCCGACGCCGGCCCGCCCGGTCCGGAATCGGCCGCGGTCACCCTGGCCGATCGGGTACGCCTGGCCGCCGCCACCCGTGGCGACCAGCCCGCCCTGGTCTGGCCCGACGGCACGCTGACCTGGACACAACTCGACCGGGCCGTGGACCGGGTCGCCGACGCGCTCCGCCGACGCCTCCCCGGGCACGGCGACCCGCATCCGGGCCGGGTCGCGATCGCCCTGGGCAACACCCCGGAGTTCGCCATCGCCTTCTTCGCCGTGCAGCGTGCCGGCCTGGTGGCGGTACCGGTGAATCCGGCGTTGACCGGGCCGGAACTGCGACACATCCTGACGGACTCGGCAGCGGCGGTCCTGATCGGCACCGAGCCGGTGCGGGCCACCGTGGCGGCAATGGCCGGCGAGTTGCCGGCGCTGTCCGAGGTGTACACCGCGCTGCCCGGCACCCCGGACGCACCGGCGCCGGACGCCGACCCGGACGCCCCGGACGCTCCGGTGGTGACCGATCCCGAGGCGCTCACCGTGCTGCTCTACACCTCGGGGACCACCGGGCACCCCAAGGGCGCGATGCTGTCGCACCGGGCACTGCTCGCCAACCACCGGCAGATCGACCGGATCTCGCCACCGGTGGTGGGACCCGGGGACCGGGTCCTGCTGGCACTGCCGATGTTCCACGCGTACGGGTTGAACGCCGGGCTCGGCGCGGTGGCGTACCACGGTGCCTGTGGCGTGCTCGTCGACCGGTTCGACGCCGCCGAGACCCTGGACGTGCTGGCGCGACACCGGGTCAGCGTGCTCGTCGGCGTACCGTCGATGTTCGTCGCCTGGCTCGCCCTGCCGTCGTCGGCGGGCGGTACGTCGGTCGGTGCCGGCGGGTCGCTGGAGACGGCGACCACCTCGGTACGGGTGGTCGTCTGTGGGGCCGCCCCGCTGGGTGTCGACGACGCCGCCCGGTTCACCGAGCGGACCGGACACCGGATCGGGGTCGGCTACGGGCTGACCGAGACGGCGCCGGTGCTCACCTCCACCCTGGTCGGACCGGCCGGGAGGAGCGGTTCCATCGGCCGCCCCCTGCCCGGCGTCGAGCTGCGGCTGGTCGGACCCGACGGCGAACAGCTCTGGCAGGACGGCGCGACCGTCCACCCGGGATCCGAAGAGGACGGAAGCGACAGCCCGGACCTGGAACTCCCGTCGCCGGGAACCGATCCCGGCGAGATCGTCGTACGCGGCGCGAACCTCTTCTCCGGCTACTGGCCGGACGGGCACGACGGCCCGGACGCCGACGGCTGGTGGCGGACCGGCGACATCGCGTACGCCGACGCCGACGGGGATCTCTTCCTGGTGGACCGGCTCGGCGAGCTGATCCTGGTGCACGGCTTCAACGTCTACCCGCAGGAGGTCGAACGGGTGCTGAACGCCCACCCCGGAGTGTCGGGGTCGCTGGTGCTCGGGGCGCCGGACCCGCTGGCCGGGGAGACCGTCGTCGCGTACGTCGTACCGGCGCCCCGGGGCGAGGTCACCGCCGCCGAGCTCGCCGCCCACTGCGCCGGCAGCCTGGCCCGGTTCAAACGCCCGGGCAGGATAGAGTTCGTCGAGTCCCTGCCGTACTCGGCGATCGGCAGGGTACGTCGGTCGACATTCCGGGAGGTGACGGGCAGTGGGGACGGCTGAGCCACGACTGACCCTGATCACCCGACCCGGCTGTCACCTCTGCGAGGTGGCCCGGGAGGCGATGGCCCGGGTGGTGACCGTGACCGGCGACCGGTGGACCGAGCTGGACGTGACCAGCGACCTGGAGCTGGAGCGCGACTACGGCGACCGGGTTCCGGTGGTGCTGCTCGACGGCCGGGAACACGGCTACTGGCGGGTCGAGGAGGAGCGGCTGCTGCGGGATCTCGGCGCGGGTCGGGCCTGAGGGACCGGCCGCCGCTGATTCTTCGGGCCGGATCGGACCTCCGAGCCGGCGCGACGTGATCCGCCGCATAGTGCGGTCTTCGGCTGTCGATCCGACCGCCCCGTGCCGCGTATCGTGCTCGGATGCCCCGCAGACGTGACCATCTGGTATGGGACTGGAACGGTACGCTCCTCGACGACCTGCACCTGGTCGTCGCCGCCACCAACGCCGCGCTGGCCACCGTCGGGGGGCCGGTGGTTACCGCCGAGGAGCACCGGACGCAGTTCCGACGCCCGGTGCCGGACTACTACGCCGAGGTGCTCGGTCGGATCCTCGACGCCGAGGAGTACCAGCGGGTGGACAGGCTGTTCCACGAGACGTACCGGCTGGGGCTGCTCGAATGTGCCCTGGCGGCGGACGCGACCACGGCGCTGCGCGCCTGGCACGGCACCCAGTCCCTGCTCTCCATGTGGTTTCACGACGAGCTCGTGCCGACCATCGACCGGTACGGTCTGACCATGCTCTTCGCCCGGGTCGACGGGCTGCGGGCCGGGGTCGGCGGGGAGCGGAAGGCGGCACACCTGGCCCGGCACCTGGCCGCCTTCGGGGTCGACGGTCGGTCGACCGTGCTGATCGGCGACTCGATCGACGACGCCGAGGCGGCCGACCACGTCGGCGCCCGCTGTGTGCTCTACACCGGCGGGGTCACCGACCCGGCCCGGTTGCGTGCCTCCGGCCGACCGGTGGCGGACTCGCTCAGCGAAGCCGTCAAACTCGCCGCCGACCTGGACTGAGCGCTCCGACCGGCCGGTCCCGGCGGGTTGGTCAGGCCCGCAGGTAGGCGAGGACCGCCAGGACCCGTCGGTGCTGCTCCTCGTCGGGCGGCAACTGCAGCTTGGTGAAGATGTTCCGGACGTGCTTCTCGACGGCGCCGTCGCTGACCACCAGGGTCCGGGCGATGGCGGTGTTGGACCGGCCCTCGGCCATCAGCCCGAGCACCTCCCGCTCGCGCGGGGTCAACTGGCGTAGCGGGTCGTCACGGCGGCGGCGGACCAGCAGCTGGCCGACGACCTCGGGGTCGAGCACGGTGCCGCCGGTGGCGACCCGCCGCAGCGCGTCGAGGAAGTCGTCGATCGCGGCGACCCGGTCCTTCAGCAGGTACCCGATGCCGCCGCCGCTGGCCCCGCCGGACGGGCGGACCGTGGCGAGCAGGTCGTCGGCGTACGACACCTCGACGTACTGCGACAGCACCAGGATCGGGGTACGGGGCACCCGCTGCCGGGCCTCCACCGCCGCCCGTAGGCCCTCGTCGGTGTGGGAGGGCGGCATCCGTACGTCGACGATCGAGACGTCGGGGCGGTGCGTCACGATCGCCTCGACCAGTGCCTCCCCGTCACCGACCGCCGCGACCACCTGGTGGCCGTGCTCGGTCAGCAGTCGGACCAGCCCTTCCCGGAGCAGGACGGCGTCGTCGGCGATCACCACACGCATACTGTTGTCTACCACCACGTCGTCGTCGGTCTCCGGCCGCGCCCCGGCTCCACCGGTGTTTGGCTGCGGGGCGGTCAGCACGGCAGCTCGGCCCGGATCTCGGTCGGCCCGCCGGCCGGGCTGAGCACGGTCAGCGTGCCGTCGTTGGCGTGTACCCGGTCGGCGAGCCCGGCCAGGCCGTGGCCCTTGGACATGTGCGCGCCACCCTCGCCGTCGTCGATCACGGTGATCCGTAGCGTCTGGCCGACCCGGGAGACGGTGAGCCAGCACTCGGCGGCCCGACTGTGCTTCGCGACGTTGGCGAGCGCCTCCGCGACCACGAAGTACGCGGTCGACTCGACCGCCGGGTCGGGGCGGCCCGCCGGGGTGCCGAGCTGGGGGTCGACGGTGAGGTCGATCGGGATGACGCCCCGGCCGGCCAGGGCGGCGAGTGCGCTGGGCAGACCCCGGTCGACCAGGATCGGCGGTGCGATGCCCCGGGACAGTGCCCGCAGTTCGGCGAGGGTGTCCCGGGTCTGGGCCAGCGCCTCGTCGAGGGTCTGCCGGGCCGCTTCCGGGTCGGCGGCGAGCTGTTGCCGGGCCCGGCTGAGGTCCATCGCGAGCCGGACCAGCCGCTGTTGCGGCCCGTCGTGGATGTCCCGTTCCAGCCGGCGCAAGGCGGTCGCCTCGGCGGAGGCGGCGGCCCGTTTCTGCTCCTCCAGCACGGTGATCCGGTTACGCATCTCGGCGACGCCGGTGAGCATCGCCCGACCGAAGCTCGCCTGCATCATCGCGCAGCCGCGTACCACCAGTGGCAGGGTGATCAGGAAGAAGAGGCCGAGTGCGGTGTTCATCAGGACCCGGGAGGCGACGGAGTTGCCCAACCCGAGCAGGTAGGCGAGTCCCTCGTCGTCGGGGCTCTGCGGGATCGCCCAGTCGTACGCCCAGTAGAGGGAGCCGCCGACGGCGCCGAGCCACCAGCCGACCGTGATCGCGAACGCCGGTCCGGCGACGAGCAGCTTGAAGATGCCGTGTGCCAGGTCGAGCCAGGACTGGGCGTCGGTGATCGGCGTCATGATCCGCCGCCAGGCGCCGCCGCCGGGTTCGGCGACGCGGTAGTGCGGCCGTACCCGTGGCTGCCGGAGCACCATCGGCATCCGGAGCCGCTCGATGTCGGCGAGACCTCGGGCGACGTAGAGGGTGCCGGCGAGGATGGGCAGACCGATCACCGTCACCACCAGCCCGGCACCGACGGCGGTACCGATGGCGAGCACGATGAGGCTGGCCAGGGCGAGTGGGAAGCCGAGCAGTACGTATCCGGAGTCCACGGCGAGTTGGCGTAGTACGCCGCGCCCGGCGGTCGGCTCGGCGTCGGCGCCGACGGCGGCGGTAGTGGTCATGTTGTCGACGCTAGGCATCGGCGTGCTCGGCCCCCATCCCATCGGCTGGCCTATCCACGGTAGGGCTGCCCCCACCACCTGCCCGCCGACGGGGTGGGGGCCGTTCCGGTGCGTTCCGGAACCGGACGGGGCCCTGCCGGAAATCGGACGACGGCGGTGCGAACCGGCCGGCCGCACTCCGGAACCGGACACGGCCCGGGTGGAAATCGGACGACGGCGGACGCGGAATCGATCAACCGTCGACGCGGAATCGGACATCGCGTGAACCGGAGCGACGACAGTGTCGGCGGTCGGAGATTTTCCGGTCGAATGGAATCCGGGAGATGTCGGGGGCTGATCGCTGGCGGCGCGGCGGTGTGGGGGCGTGGGTGTGACGGCGTGTTGCCGTGGGCGTGGCGGCGAGTTGGGCAGATAAGTCGGACTTAGGCAATAATCGCCGAGCGGGCCAGCTGGCACCGCTGACCTGATCTTGTAAATGGAGGCCCAGGTGACGCGTTATCGCGGTCTATCAAGATCGCGATTTGTGCGTGTCTTCACAAGCGCCTACTCTGTTACTCCGACGAGCCCTGCTAGCACAACCGGTCACAGCGGTCGCCAGTGGGTGCCCCGAAACGACCGGTCGCTCCGGCCGGTCGAAGATCGCATGGCACGGAGTCGCATGAGTCAGCACCGCCCAGCAGGCACGCCCGGCCGCGCCGGTGGGGTGCCGGCACTCCCGGACCTCCCTGAGGCGACGGTCGCCCGGCTCCCCGAATACCTCCGTGCCCTGCACAATCTCGCCGAAACCGGTAACGACACGGTGTCCAGCGAGGAGTTGGCGACGGCGGCCGGAGTGAATTCCGCGAAGCTCCGGAAGGATCTTTCTCAACTCGGCTCGTACGGCACCCGGGGCGTCGGCTACGACGTCGCGCTGCTGATCGACCAGATCGAGTTCGTCCTCGGACTGACCCAGCGCCGGGCGGTCGCCCTGGTCGGAGTCGGTAATCTCGGTCACGCGCTGGCCGGTTACGCGGGGTTCGCCAGCCGTGGGTTCCGGATCGCCGCGCTCTTCGACGCGGACCCGGCCCAGGTCGGTGAGGAGATCAACGATCTGGTCGTCCAGCACATCGACGACCTGCCCCGGATTGCCGCCGAGGAGTCGATCGCGATCGGGGTGATCGCCACCCCCGCGGCCGCCGCGCAGACCGTCGCCGACCAGCTCGTCGCCGCCGGGGTGACCAGCATCCTGAACTTCGCGCCCTGTGTGCTGTCGGTGCCCGAGGGAGTCGACGTCCGCAAGGTCGATCTTGCCATCGAGCTGCAGATCCTCTCCTTCCACGAGCACCGCAAGTCGGCGCTGACCGGGCTGCCGGCCGCCGACGCGGTGGCGAACGGCCCGGGCGCGTCGGGTGTCGGTACGGCGCTGACCGGCCCCGCCGCCGGACTCACCGCACTGCCCGGCGGACTCGCCGCGACCGGCACCACCGAGGCCACGCCCACCGGACCGCTCCGGTCCTCGAACGCGGAGGCGATCGGCTCATGAACCTGCTTGTCGTCGGAGCGTCGCACCGCACCGCGCCGGTCGCCACCCTGGAGAAGCTGGCCGTCGCCGCCACCGAGCTGCCGGAGATCCTCGACCGGCTGCTGCAGCTGCCGTACGTCGGCGAGGCGGTGGTCGTCTCGACCTGCAACCGGGTCGAGGTCTACGCCGCGGTCACCGGCTTCCACGGCGGCCTGGGCGACATCTGCGCGGTGCTCGGCGCGCACGCCGGCTCCGCCCCGGCCGAGCTCGCCAACCACCTGTACGTCCACTACGACGGCGCCGCGGTCGAGCACGTCTTCCGGGTGGCCGCCGGGCTCGACTCGATGGTGGTCGGCGAGGCGCAGATCCTCGGCCAACTCCGTGACGCCTACCACGTCGCGGGCGAGGCCGACGCACCCGGGCGACTGCTGCACGAGCTGATGCAGCAGGCCCTGCGGGTGGGGAAGCGGGCACACGCCGAGACCGAGATCGACCGGGCCGGGCAGAGCGTGGTCACCGCCGCGCTCGACCTGGCCGCGACCCACCTCCCGGGCGGCATCGAGGGACGTCCGGCGCTGGTCGTCGGGGCGGGGTCGATGGGGGCGCTCTCCGTCGCCACCCTCTCCCGGCGGGGAGCCGGTCCGGTGGCGGTCAGCAACCGGGGCGCCGACCGGGCACGCCGGCTCGCCGAGGCGTACGGCGCCACGGCGGTGCCGATCGCCGAACTCGCCGACGCCCTCTCCACAGTGGACATAGTAGTGGCCGCCACGGCGTCGATCGAACCGGTCCTCACCCAGGAGACGGTCGCCCGGGCGCTGGCCGTACGTGCCGCCCACCGGCCCGACCCCCTGGTCCTGCTCGACCTCGCGGTGCCCCGCGACATCGAGCCGGGGATCGCCGAGCTGCCCGGCGTGGTGGTGATCGACATCGACGCCCTGGCCGCGGCCCAGCCGATCGGCCCGGCCGCCGCCGACACCGCGGCCGTCACCCGGATCGTCACCACCGAGGTGGAGTCCTTCCTCACCTGGCTGCGTGGCGCCGACGTGGCGCCGACGGTGGCCGCCCTGCGGGCCCGCGCCGACGAGGTGGTCACCGCCGAACTGCGCCGGCTCGCCCACCGTCGCCCGGATCTGACCGACGACCAGCGTGCCGAGGTGAGCCACACCGTGCACCGGGTGGTGCAGCGCCTGCTGCACTCGCCGACCGTACGGGTCCGCCAGCTCGCCGCCGAACCCGGCGGTGACCAGTACGCGGCGCTGCTGCGGGAGCTCTTCGACCTCGAGGTGCCGGTCACCTCGCAGGCGGACACCGTGCCGGACCTGACCGGGGGGCCGGGAGGACAGCGCTCCTCCGACGTTCCCGATGGGCAGCTGGTCGCCGGGTTGGTCGGTCTGCCCGGGCTCGGCGCCGGACTGGGCGGCCCGGCCACGGACCTGCCCGGCCGAGGACTACCGGCCACCGAGCCCGGTGCCGGTCCCCGGCCGACCGTGCCGCGCCAGTCGTCCGGAGGAGAACGGTGAGTGCGATGACCCAGCCACTGCGGCTCGGCACCCGGGGCAGCGCGCTGGCGATGGCCCAGTCCCGGAAGGTCGCCGACGCGCTACGGGCGGCCACCGGACGCCCGGTCGAACTGGTCGAGGTGGAGACGGCCGGCGACCGGTCGAGCGCCCCGGTACACCGGCTCGGCGTCGGGGTCTTCGTCTCCGCGCTGCGGGACGCGTTGACCGCCAAGGAGATCGACTTCGCGGTCCACTCGTACAAGGACCTGCCCACCGCGCCAGCGGACGGGTTGCACATCGCCGCCGTACCGACCCGGGAGGATCCGCGTGACGCGTTGGTCGCCCGGGACGGCCGTACCCTGGCCGAACTGCCGCCGGGTGCGACCGTCGGCACCGGGGCACTGCGCCGGATCGCCCAGCTGCACGCGCTCGGCCTGCAGCTGAACGTGGTGCCGATCCGGGGCAACGTCGACACCCGCCTGCGCCGGGTCCTCGGTCCCGAGGCGGACCTGGACGCCGTGGTGCTGGCCCGGGCCGGACTCGTCCGGCTCGGTCGCACCGAGGAGATCACCGAGACGCTCGACCCGATGCTGATGCTGCCAGCCCCCGCCCAGGGTGCGCTGGCGGTGGAGTGCCGGGCCGACGACCCGGACCTGGTCGAGCTGCTCGCCGTGCTCGACCATGCCCCGACCCGGGCCGCGGTGACCGCGGAACGGGCGCTGCTCGCCACCCTGGAGGCCGGGTGCAGCGCCCCGGTCGCCGCGTTCGCGGTCGTCGCCGAAGGCGAACCGGACGCGTCCGGTGCCAGCGGCGACGAGATCTATCTGCGCGGGGCGGTGATCAGCCCGGACGGCACCCGAGACCTCCGGCTGTCCCGCACCGGTACGCCCGCCGAGGCGGCCGAGATCGGTAAGGCACTCGCCGCCGATCTCTTCGACCTCGGCGCCGACTCGATCCTCGGCACGCCTACCGATTCCGGGCCGGGGACCCAGCATTTTGGAGCACAGACATGATCGGCACCCGTAAGCCCGCAGGCCGCATCGCGTTCGTCGGGGCTGGACCCGGCGACCCGGGTCTGCTGACCCGGCGGGCGCACGACGCGTTGGTCAACGCCGACCAGGTGGTCTACGACCGCAGCGTCCCCGAGGCCCTGCTCACCGCGGTGAAGGCGGAAGCGAAGGAGGACGCGCAGTTCAGCCCGGCCGAGGGCGCCCCCGGCGACGTGGCGAAGGTGCTGCTGTCGGCGGTCCGCTCCGGGCTGAACGCGGTGCACCTGGTGGCCGGCGACCCGTTCGGCCACGAGTCCGTGGTCAAGGAGGTGCAGGCGGTCGCCCGTAACGCCGTGCATTTCGAGGTGGTGCCGGGCGTCGGGCAGGCCGAGGGGGTGGCCACCTACGCCGGCGTCCCGCTGCACGGGGTCCGGACCGCCGCCGACGTCGACGACGTCACCGCGATGGACTTCGAGGCGCTCGCCGCGGCGGTCAACCGGGGCTCGCTGGCCCTGGCGGTCGACGCCGGTGACCTGGCGGCCGTCCGGGACGGGCTGCTCGCGGTCGGGGTCGACGGCACCACCGCGGTCGCGGTGACCGGTGACGGCACCGGCGAGACGCAGTACACCACCACCTCGACGGTGGACAGCTTCGTCGCGGCCGCCCTCGGCTTCACCGGCCGGGTGGTCCTCACCCTCGGCGCCGGCGTCACCCACCGGGACAAGCTGAGCTGGTGGGAGAACCGTCCGCTGTACGGCTGGAAGGTGCTGGTGCCGCGGACCAAGGAGCAGGCCGGGGTGATGAGCGCCCGGCTGCGCGAGTACGGCGCCATCCCGTGCGAGGTGCCGACCATCGCGGTCGAGCCGCCGCGTACCCCGGCCCAGATGGAGCGGGCGGTCAAGGGTCTTGTCGACGGCCGCTACGCCTGGGTGATCTTCACCTCGGTGAACGCGGTCCGGGCGGTCTGGGAGAAGTTCGCCGAGCACGGGCTGGACGCCCGGCACTTCGGCGGCGTCAAGATCGCGTGTATCGGTGAGGCGACCGCCGAGGCGGTCCGCGCCTTCGGCATCCAGCCGGAACTGATCCCGTCCGGGGAGCAGTCCTCGGAGGGGCTGCTGGCCGAGTTCTCGCCGCACGACGAGATCCTCGACCCGGTCGGCCGGGTGCTGCTGCCGCGCGCCGACATCGCCACCGAGACGCTCGCCGCCGGGCTCACCGAACGCGGCTGGGAGGTCGACGACGTGACCGCGTACCGGACCGTCCGGGCGGCGCCGCCGCCGGCCGAGATCCGCGACGCGATCAAGTCGGGCGGCTTCGACGCGGTGCTCTTCACCTCCTCCTCGACGGTACGGAACCTGGTCGGCATCGCCGGCAAGCCGCACGCCCGGACCGTGGTCGCGGTGATCGGCCCGAAGACGGCCGAGACGGCGACCGAGTTCGGCCTGCGGGTGGACGCCCAGCCGGCGCACGCCTCCGTCCCGGACCTCGTGGAGGCGCTCGCGGCGTACGCTGTGGAGTTGCGGGAGAAACTGGCCGCCATGCCGGCCAAGCAGCGTCGTGGCTCGAAGGTCCAGGGCCCGACGGCGCTGCGGTTCCGCTGACCCCGACCTCTCACCAGGAGCTGTGATGTCGTCCTTCCCGGACGTCCGTCCGCGCCGGCTGCGGCGTTCCCCGGCGATCCGTCGGCTTGTCGAGGAGACCCGGGTCGCCCCGGCGGAACTCGTGCTGCCGATGTTTGTCAAGGAAGGGCTGACGGAGCCGCGTCCGATCGCCTCGATGCCGGGAGTGCTGCAGCACTCCCGGGAGTCGCTGCGCAAGGCGGCGGCCGAGGCGGTGCACGCGGGCATCGGCGGGATCATGCTCTTCGGGGTGCCGGAGCACAAGGACGAGACCGGCTCCGGCGGGCTCGACCCGGACGGCATCCTCAACGTGGCGATCCGGGACGTGGTTGCCGAGGTCGGCGACGCCACCGTGGTGATGAGCGACGTCTGCCTGGACGAGTTCACCTCGCACGGGCACTGCGGGCTGCTCGCCCCGGACGGCACCGTCGACAACGACGCCACCCTGGCCGCGTACGCCGAGATGGCGGTCGCCCAGGCCGACGCCGGTGCCCACCTGCTCGGCCCGTCCGGGATGATGGACGGCCAGGTCGGGGTGATCCGACGGGCGCTGGACGCCGCCGGCCACACCGACGCCGGCATCCTGGCGTACGCGGTGAAGTACGCCTCGGCGTTCTACGGCCCGTTCCGGGAGGCGGTGGAGTCGGCGCTGCAGGGCGACCGGCGTACCTACCAGCAGGATTCCGCGAACCTCCGGGATTCGCTGCGGGAGGTACGCCTCGACGTCGCCGAGGGGGCCGACCTGGTGATGGTCAAGCCGGGCCTGCCCTACCTCGACGTGATCGCCGCGGTCCGGGACGAGGTGGACGTGCCGGTGGCGGCGTACCAGATCTCCGGCGAGTACTCGATGGTCGAGGCCGCCGCCGCCAACGGCTGGATCGACCGGGAGCGGGCGATCCTGGAGACGCTCACCTCGATCCGTCGGGCCGGCGCCCAGGTCATCCTCACCTACTGGGCGGTCGAGGCCGCCCGGATGCTCCGCGAACGCTACTGACCCGGCGGCACCTACCGGCCCACCGGCACGGTCACCACGTGCAGCACCTCGTCGAGCCGGTAGATCCGGTCGGCGCCGGCCGGGAAGACGACCCGGGCGACCCGTACCTCGTTGTCACCGAGCCAGGCGAGGCCGCCGGCGCCGCTCCTGACGTTGACCGGACCCGACCCGACGTGCTCGATCAGCTGGTCCACCCGCACGGTTCCGGTCGAGGTCTCGTAGACGGTCACCCGGGGGGGCCGCGTCCTGATCGCCGGGCCGGTCGGCGGCAGCGCGGCGACGGCCAGGAACTGCCCGTCCGGGGAGAGCCGGAGGAGGCCGTAACAGATGCCCTCGCCGGTCACCGTGCCGACCAGCCGGCCGTCGTCGAGGTCGAGGATCCGTACGCCGCACTCTTGGGAGCCGTAGGGAAGGGCGAGGAACCGGCCGGAGAGGTCGGCGTCGGCGGCCCGGGACAGGTCACCGCCGGCCCCCTCCACGGAGAGCACCGGCGTCTCCCGCCCGGTCGCCAGCTCGTGCCGGACGATCCGGTCGTCCCGGAACAGGTAGGCGTCCCGGTCGTCCGCGCCGAGCAGGGTGGGGCTCCCACCGGACGTCCGTACCTCCCGGCTGACCGCGACGGCACCGTCCGGCCGGAGCACCACGAGCATGATCGGCAATCCCGCGCCGTCCGGACCGTCCGTCGTTGCGGCGCCCGGCCCGCTCTCCGGTGTGCCGGCGGGTTCGGGGGCGACCGCGCGCAGACCGACGAGCCGGCCGTCGGGCAGGGCGGCGGAGTCGAACCAGCCGGCCGGCACCGGGTGCCGGACCAGGCTGCCGTCCCGCCGTACCTCCGCCACCCCGACGCCCGGATCCAGCCCGACCGTGCCGTTCCCGTACGCCTCGTTGATGCCGGTGATGCTCGGCAGCAGCAGCCGCTGGGGCGGTACGACCAACGGAACCGCGGTGTCGTCGACGATCCGGTCCCCGGCGGGACGGGCGGTCAGCGCCGGCACGCCGAGCGCGGTCGCCGCGACCAGGCAGGCCAGCGACCCGGCGGTCAGCGCGGCCTGGCGGCGGCGCCGGGTCCGCCAGCGGCGCCGCACCGTCGCCAGTTCGCCCCCGTGGTCGGGTACGGTCGTCGCGGCCCGGCGCACCGCCGAGGCCAGTTCGTCGGGTACGGACCCGGACGTGGGTACGCCGGACATCACGCCTCACCCCTCATCACGTAGATCGGCCCGGAGCGCCTCCAGAGCCCGGGCGAGCCGACTCTTGACGGTTCCGGTGGGCAGGTCCAGTACGGCCGCGGTCTCGGCGGTGGAGAGGTCGAGCAGCACCCGGCAGACCACCACGGTCCGCTGGGCGAGCGGCAGCCGGTCGAGCGCGGTCCGGGCGGCCAGCGCGCTCGGATCCACCCCGGGTGTGCCGGGGTGCTGGTCGTCGGTGATCGCCGGCCGTTCCCGCCGAAGTTTGCGCCACCAGGAGGTGGCCCAGTTGAGCCCGACCCGGTAGACCCAGCCGGCCGGATTGTCCAGCCGCCGCACCCGCCCCCACCGGGCGTACGCCCGCAGCATCGCCTCGTCGGTGGCTTCCCGGGCCAGGTCGTCGTCACCGAGACTGAGCGCCAACGCCCGGTGCACGCGGTCGACGTACGCCGGGTAGAACGTCTCGAACCCGTCGCCCGGGTCCGGACCGGCGCCGGCCGGATCGGCCTCCACCGGCTCCGGCACCGTGAAACGCCGCCGAGCGGCCGTCGACTCCATGTCCGGTACACGCACCGGACCGGTCGACGGTTCCGGCACCTCTGCCGCGATCACCCGTCCGGGGCACCCGAGGACGGGCCGCGGTGTGGCCGGGTGCGGGTCAGTCGGTCGACCTCGCCTGGTTGGCGGCGTCCAGCCGGTGCACCAGCTCGGCCACGTCGACGCCGTACTCGAGCCACTGCCGGTCGGCCTGGAAGCCCAGATCGGCGTTGACCGCCCGCATCGTCTCGTTGCTCTGCGCGTTCCAGGTCTGCACCTCGGCGAGCTTCGGCTCGGCGGACCGCAGCTCGAAGAGCATCCGGGCCTTCATCGCCCGGTCGATGCCGCGACCGTGGTGGGCCTGGCCGACGATGGTGTCGTACTGGTCGGCCCGGGTCGGGTGCTGGGCCGGCACGACCACCTCGGTCAACCCGGCCACCACGCCGGTCTTCTCCTCGATCGCCAGCACGATGTACGGCTTCATGCCGCGCCGGTGCAGGCAGCCCAGACTGTCCCGCAGCCGCTGCGGGTCGTACGAGCTCGGCCGCAGCTCCAGGTCACCGTCGTCGACCCGGGCCTCGGCCTTGGCCATCGCGTACGCCTCGATCAGCTCCTCCGGTGGGCCGCCCGGGCAGAACTCCAGGCGGTAGCCGGGGTCGATGCCCTGCGACATCCGGGCCAGCGCGTTCCAGTCCACCGTGTTGAGTCGGAGCACACTGCGGGTCTCGGCGTACTCCTGGCCGAAGCCGAGCGCCTCGTAGAAGCCGACCGCCGGGGTGCCGCCGACGACCTCGACCCCCATGAAGCGGAAACCCTCCTGATAGGTACGGCGGGCCGCGGTGGCGATCAGTTTGCGGCCCAGGCCGCCGCGCCGGGCGGCCGGGTGGACCAGCACCTCCAGCACGCCGATGTCACCCAGTAGCAGCACGTGGGTGTGACCGATGATGCGGCCGGGGCGACCGTCCTCCGTCGGATCCTCCTGAATGATCCAGGAGATCCGGCGTTCACCGGGCATCACCTCGCTGAGGTACTCCCGGAGCATGCCGTTTTCCCACAGCGGGTCGTCTGGTAGGTCGGCCGCGAAAACCGCGTTGATCGCGTCCAGGAACGACTCGATCTCCGCGGTTGGAGCGGTCCGGGGATCCCACTCGCGCACCATCACCCGTCTAGCTTGCCGTCAACCGCAGCCCGGCGAAAGTGCCCAGTTCTTCAATGTACGGGGGCCATTACGCTAAGTTTTGCTGGCCAGGCCGTACTCGTTGGCTTTGTCGAACACCGATTGGGCATATGGCCGCACGTCATTGTAGGAAAGGATGGCGTTCCACCAGTCCGTCGGAAGGGACAGGTTGCGGCCGTTCTTGCACAGATAGTTACCGGCCGCCAGGGCCGCGTCGTCGATGTCCTGAGGGTTCCGGGTGTTGTCGTTGTCGCCGTCCGCCCCGTCCTCGGCCCAGGTGGTCGGGATGAACTGCATCGGGCCGACCGCCCGGTCGTAGGTCTTGTCGTCGTCGAGCTCGCCGTCGTCGGTGTCCGTGATCCGTTGGCGACCGGGGCCGCCGTCCAGCGGAAGTCCGATGATCTTCGGCTGGGCCACGCCGTTGGCGTCGAGTTCGGACCCGTTGACCCGGCCGTGCGCGGACTCCACGAAACCGATCGCGGCCAGCGTGGTCCAGCGCAGCTGGCAACCCGGGTTCGACTGGTTGAGCCGCAGTTCGGCGGCACCGTACGCCTGCATCGCCACGGCCGGAATGCCCACCCGGCTGCCCACCTGGGCGGCCCACCCGCTCAACAGCTGGGTCGAGCCACCGTCACCGACCCAGGGGACCTGCAGGGTCGGCGGTGGGGTGGATGGAGCCACCGGCAGGCCGCCTCCGGGCGCGACGGTCGTCGCGGTGACCGATGGCGTGGCGGACGCGGGTTCGGCCGTCGGGTCCGCCGCCTGCGGAGCACCTCCGGCGGCCGGTACCAGCAGCGCCCCCGCCGTGCCGGTTCCCGCGACCAGGGCGAGCAGCAGCAGGGCGGGCAGGGTCAGCCGGCCACTGGGGCGCCGGGACCAGGCCCGTACCGCCCGTGCGCCGCCGACCGCCGCCGCGCGCGGGGACGGCCACCGGCGTACGGCGTGGGCGAACGGCACCCGGATCCGCCGGTTGCCCCCGGCCCGGCCGACCGCCGGGGTGTCGAGGTCGATGACGGTCTGGGTGGTCGCCGATCCGGAGCCACCTCCGTTCGACCCGCCAGCGCTCTTGTCGTCCCGGTCGCCGTCCTTCGTCTCCGTCTCGGGCTTCGTCTCCGTGGCGGCCGTCTCGGGCTTCGCCTCCGTGGCGGCCGTCTCGGGCTTCGCCTCCGGGGCGGCCGTCGGGCCGCCGTCGGTTTCCGGTTCGGTCGCGGCCTTCGTCTCCGGGTCGGTTTCCGGTTCGGTGTCGGCCTTCGTCTCCGGGTCGGCCGGGAGTTCGGGGGCGGCCGCCGGTTCGGTGTCGGCCACGGCGGCGCCCGGGGCAGCGACGACGGTGGTCTCCTCCGGCGCGCTCCGGGGGCGGGGCAGAATCCGGGGCTCCGGCTCGAACGCCGAGTCCGGAGCGGCACCCGAACTGGCCAGCGGCCCGGCCATCGCGGGCGCGGCGGGGCGTAGGGGTCGGGTGGTCGAGGTCTCCGCAGGGTCCGCCACCCGTCGAGTATTACCCATCGACCGACGAACGTCAGTTCTGGTCGTACCCTGGTGACATGCCCCGGTACGAGTTCCGCTGCCGCGCCTGCGGCGACACGTTCGAGATGAACCGGCCGATGGTCGAGTCCTCGGCACCCGCGTCCTGTCCGCAGGGCCACGACGACACGGTCAAGCTACTGTCGACGGTCGCGATCACCGGCCGTGGCGGTTCGGCTGCGGCACCGGCCGTACCCGCTGGTGGTGGCTGCTGCGGCGGAGCCTGCGGCTGCTGAGCGCGCCGGCCGCCGACGGTCCGGGTCGGGCCCCCTCCCCACCGGACGATGAGTGTTCCTCGCGACCGTGATGTCGGTTTCGTGGCGCAGTTGGCGGTTGGCACCTTGGTACGGCGTCGCCCGTCCGTTCCTACGATGGGCCGAGGCGTAAATATGCGGAAGCATGAACGCGACTTCCAGGGGGCGGGAGGTTCCAGGCATGTCAGCACGGATCCACCTGCCGAGTGGGCTGGTGACGTTCATGTTCACCGACATCGAGGGCTCCACCCGGCTGGCCCAGATGCTCGGCGCCGGCTATCGCCCCGTGCTCAGCGAGCACCGGCGTCTGCTCCGGGCGACGCTGGCGGCCAGCGACGGGACCGAACTGTTCACCGAGGGCGACTCGTTTTTTGTCGCCTTCGCCGACGCCTCGGCCGCCCTCGACGCCTCGCTCGCCGCCCAACGTGCCCTGAACAGCCACGACTGGCCGACCCCGGAGGCCACCCCCCGGGTACGGATGGGACTGCACACCGGACACGCCGAACCTCTCGCCGGTGAGTACGCCAGCGCCGAGGTGCACCGGGCGGCCCGGATCGCCGCCGCCGCCCACGGCGGCCAGGTGCTCTGCTCCGGAGCGACCGCCCGGCACGCCGCACCGCTGCCGCCCGGCGCCTCCCTGCTCGACCTCGGGCTGCACCGGCTGCGGGGCTTCGACGACCGGGAGCGGCTCTTCCAACTGGTCGCCCCCGGGCTGGAACGGCAGTTCCCCCGCCCGCGTACCGCCGACGCGATCCCGCACAACCTGCCGACCCAGGTCACCTCGTTTGTCGGCCGGAAGGCGGAACGGGCCGAACTGGACCGGCTGATCAGCGACCACCGGCTGGTCACCGTGGTCGGGGCGGGCGGCGCCGGCAAGACCCGGCTCGCCGTCGAACTGGCCGCCGGCGTGGTCGAGTCCCACCCGGACGGGGTCTGGTTCGTCGACATCGCCACGGTCACCGACCCGGGCCTGGTCGCGTTCGCGGTCGCCGCCGTGCTCGGGCTGCGCCCCGAACCGGGTCGGCCGATGCTGGAGACCCTGGTCGAGTTCGCCGCCTCCCGACGGATGCTGGTCGTTCTGGACACCTGCGACGCCCAGCCCAGCGCCTGCGCCGAGGTGATCTCACGGCTGCTCGCCGGCGGCAGCGGGGTACGCGTCCTCGCCACCAGCCGCGAGTCGCTGGGGCTGCCCGGCGAGGTCGTCTGGCGGATCCCGCCGCTCTCGGTCGACCCGGCCCCCGGCGGCGGCCCGAGTGAGGCGGTCACCCTGCTGCTCGACCGGACCACGGCGGCCCGGGGCGGTCGGCGGGCCGGCCCCGCCGAGTCGGCCGACCTGCAACGGGTGGTCACCCGGCTGGACGGCCTGCCGCTGGCGATCGAACTCGCCGCCGCCCGACTGCGGGTGCTGAGCGCCAGCCAGCTCGCCGAACGGCTGGACGACGTACTCGGGGCGCTGGACGCCGGGCGGGACGACGTGGAGGCGGTACCGGCCGGCAACGGCCGCTGGGTCGCCAACCAGGCGGACACCGTGGACCTGGCCGCCGCCGCCCTCGGCGCCGCGCCACCGGCGGCGGCCCGCGCCGCGCAGCGTACGGCGACCCAGCGGCACGTCACGATGCAGGCGACGGTCACCTGGTCGTACCGGACGCTCGGGCCCCGGGCGGCCCGGCTGCTGCGGTGGCTGGCGGTCTTCGCCGGACCGGTCGACCTGGCCACCGTGGAGTGGCTGCTCGACGACGACCCGCTCGACCCGCTCTCGGTCCTGGTCGACAAGTCGATGATCCAGGCGGAGCCGAACGTCTCCGGCAGCACCTACCGGATGCTGGACCCGATCCGGGCGTACGCCGCCCGTCGGCTGGTCGACGCGGGGGAGGAGCAGACCGCCCGGGACCGGCACGTCGAGTGGTCGCTGCACGCGTTGCAGCGGGCGTACCTCGGCCCGGACGAGCGACCGGTGACCCTCTCGCTGTACGCGCTCGACCCGCTCGCGGACGAGTTGCGGGCCGCACTGCGCTGGACGGTCACCGGCGGCAGCGCCGGGCAGGGGCTGCAACTGGCCAGTGGGCTGGACGAGTGGTGGCGGGAACGCGGGCTGGCCCGGGAGGGTCGGCTCTGGCTGTTCCGGCTCTACGGCCGGATCGCCGAGACCGGTGAGCAGCTCCCGGAGGCGGAGCTGGCGGCGGCGTACCACATGCACTCGCAGCATGCCGGCGCGGACGGTGAGTTCGCCGAGGAGCTGCGGTTCTCCCAGCGGGCCGAGTCGGCCGCCCGGCAGGCCGGCGACGCCGGCCTGCTGGTCCGGGTACTCGCCGGCCGGGCCGCCCCGCTGATCGACATGGGGCAGCTCGCCGAGGCCGAACGGGTCTGCCGGGAGGTGATCGCGCAGGCCGAGGCGGAGGGGGTGCCCGGCGACGCGCTGCTCGCCGTCTACAGCCTGGCCGAGCTGCTCTGGCGTCGGCGGGCCCTGGACGAGGCGGCCGAACTGCTCGGGGCGGCCCGGCCGATCGAGGCGGCCCAGCCGACCGAGCGCGGCAAACGTCAGGTCGACATGCTGCTCGGCATGGTGGCGTTGGCCCGGGGTGACCTGGTCGCCGCGCACGACCACCTGGTGGTCGCGTTGCGGTCCCGGATGAGCTACGGCTATCTGGCGCGGGCCTGCGACACGGTCAACGCGATCGCGGTCCGCTGTGCCGGGGGCGGGGAACACCGTGCCGCGGCCCGGTTGTTCGGCGCCGCCCAGTTGACCCGGTCGGTGATGCACTGCGGGCCGGGCACCTTCGGGGCGTACTGGCTGCAGGAGCAGGCCGCGCTGCGGTCGATCATGGGGGACGCGGCGTTCGACGCCGCGTACGCGGCCGGGGCCGACCTGTCCCTGGAGGAGGCGGCGGCGATCGCCCTGGAGGTCGAGCACCCGGATCTCTCCGCCAACTCGACCCGGTTCTCCGCCGTCGATCCGCCCCGACAGCGGCTCCGTCCCCGGGAGAGCGTCGACGACGAGGTGTAGGACGGTCGGTTCCGCGACCGGGGCACCCCGGTTGACCCATCTCGTCCACTGACCGCTGGACGGTCTCCGTCGCCGGCAGGCGGCTCGGGGTCGACGCCGGACGACGTCGACCCCGAGCCGGAGGTGCTTCGTGGTGGGCGTGGGGTGTGCGCCGGATCAGCGGGCGGCGGCCGCCGCCGCGGCCCGGCGCTCGCCGTCGGCCTTGAGCTTCGCGGCCCGGTCCAGGTCCGCCTGGCTGATGACCACCGAGCCGAACTGCCGGACCGCCTGGTAGTAGGTCCAGGCCAGGGCGAGGCAGGCCGGTCGGACGAACGAGTTGTACGTCGCGCAGACCCGCTTCAGGTCCTCGTAGAAGGCGTCGTCCAGCCGGTTCTTGTTGGCCTCGAACTGGCTCATCGCCTTGTAGTTGCGGTAGCCGAAGTCGTGCCGGTAGCAGGAGAGTTCGAAGGTGAAGCCGAGGGGGTTGTCCGGGCTCGACGAGCAGTAGTCGGTGGTCCAGTTGAAGGCGTACTCGGCCCAGGGTGCCTGGTTGGTGCGGGCCGCGTTCCAGGCGTTGTAGCTGCTGGCGCTGGTCTGGGTCCAGCTGGACAGGACGGAGAGCTTCTGCTGTTGGGTGACGGCGGCGGCGGGTGTGGAGACGCCGACCACCGCGAGTACGGCGATCGCGCTGGCCGCCAGGGTGGTGAGCAGGCGACGGGGCATGGGGGTACCTCCGGGTGCAGGGGCAGCCCTCGTGGGGGTGCCTGGAGCGGGGGACGGAGCTGTCACCGGTCAGGTGATCCAGGTGGCAACAGTCTCGGGGAATCGTCGCCCGGCGATCTCTACCCGACCTTTATTTTCGTTGACTGGCGTGAAAACAGGCGAAATCTCCGGGATGCCGATGGCCGTCGTCGGGCGCCGTGGATCGGCGGGAAGATATGTTGGCCTACAAAAGTTCTGCTAACTAGACTTACTGTTCGATCAACGATCACGAGGTGGAGTGCAAGAAATGCCCGATTACGGCCACGAGCTCCTGTTCGGGACATTCCTCACGCCGGACGCCCACGACCCCGACCGGGTGGTGGCGTTGGCTGAACTGACCGAGGCGGCGGGCCTGGACCTCGCCACCTTCCAGGACCATCCGTACAACTCCGGGTTCCTCGACACCTGGACGCTGCTGAGCTGGGTCGCCGCCCGTACGGAGCGGCTGCGGGTCTCCGCGAACGTGCTGAACCTGCCACTGCGCCCGCCGGCCGTGCTGGCCCGGGCCGCGGCGAGCCTGGACCGGCTCTCCCACGGCCGGTTCGAGCTCGGGCTCGGCGCCGGCGCGTTCTGGGACGGGGTCGAGGGCATGGGTGGACGTCGACTGACCGCGGGGCAGGGCGTCGCGGCGCTGCGCGAGGCGATCGGCATCCTGCGCGGCGTCTGGGACGAGACCGCCTCGGGACCGCTGCGCCGGGAGGGGCCGTACTACCCGGTCCCGGGCATGCGACGTGGCCCGGCGCCGGCACACGACATCAACATCTGGCTCGGCGCGTACCAGCCCCGGATGTTGGCCCTGACCGGTCAGGAGGCGGACGGCTGGCTGCCGACCCTGGAGTATCTGCGGTCGCCGGACCGGGTCACCGCCAACCGGCTCATCGACGAGGCGGCGGTCGAGGCCGGCCGCGACCCGCGACAGATCCGCCGACTGCTCAACCTGTTCCAGGTCGACGTGTCGGCCGATGACCGCGGCTTCCTGCAGGGTCCGCCCGGGCAGTGGGTCGACCAGCTCCTCCCGCTGGTCCTCGAGGAGGGCTTCAGCGCCTTCCTGATCGGTCGCGACGACCCACGCCTCATCCAGACCTTCGGACAGGAGATCGCCCCCGCGCTGCGGGAGGCCGTCGCCCGGGAGCGTCGGCAGAGCGAGACCACGACCGGCCCGGTCCGGTCGGCCGTCGCCCTGGCCGAGCGTCGATCCGGCGTCGACTACGACGCCCTGCCCGCGTCGCTGGCGGCCGGCTCCGTCGAGCCCGGCGACCGGGAGTACGAACAGGTGCGGCACTCCTACAGCTGGTCGGGATCACCGGCCCTGGTGATCCGGCCACGCGACGCCGCCGAGGTGGTCGACGCGGTGACCTACGCCCGGACCCAGGACGTCCCGCTCTCGGTACGCAGCGGCGGGCACGGCATCAGCGGCCGGTCCACGAACGACGGCGGAATCGTCATCGACCTGTCCCGGATGGACAGGGTCGAGGTGCTCGACCAGGCCACCCGTCGGATCCGCCTGGAGCCGGGTGCCCGCTGGGGCCACGTCGCCCGGGCGCTCGCCCCGTACGGCCTGGCGATGAGCTCCGGCGACTACGGCGACGTGGGTGTCGGTGGTCTCGCCACCACCGCCGGCATCGGCTACCTGGTCCGTCGGTACGGCCTGACCATCGACCACGTCGTCGCCGCCGAGATCGTCACCGCGGACGGCCGGCTGCTCCGGGTCGACGAGCGCCACCACCCCGACCTGTTCTGGGCGGTCCGGGGCGCCGGCGGCAACGTCGGGGTGGTCACCGCCCTGGAACTGGAGGCGTACGAGGTCGGTGACGTCGTCCACGCCCAGCTTGTCGTCGACGCGACCGACACCGCCGGCCTGCTCCACCGCTGGGGCCGGCTGGTCGAGCAGGCACCGAGGGAGATCACCAGCTTCCTCTCCCTGTTCCCGAACCGACGGGGCAACCCGCCGATGGCCCAGGTCACCCTGGTCTACGCCGGTGACGACGTCGAGGCGGCGCAGTCGGCGTTGAGCCCGTTCCTGGAGATCGGGCCGGTCCTCGACCAGCAGGCCCAACTGGTGCCGTACCCGGCGATCGTGGCGCCGCCCGGCAACCAGCACCGGGGCCAGGGGCTGGTGGACAGCCACAGCGGCCTGTTGCACCACATCACCCCGGAGGCGGCCGATGTGATGGCCACCATGATCCGGTCCGGCGATGTGATGATCATGCAGTTTCGCTCCGTCGGCGGCGCGGTGAACGACGTCGCCCGCGACGCCACCGCGTACCCGCACCGGGAGCAGAACTTCTCGGTGCTCGCCGCCACCGTCCCGGACCGCCGCCGGCAACTCGACAAGCACTGGGCGGAGCTGTACCCCTACCTCGACGGCATGTACCTCAGCTTCGAGGCCGACACCGCACCGGAGCGGCTGCTGGACGCCTTCCCGGAGCCCACCCTGAGTCGGCTGCGGGCGGTCAAGGCCACGTACGACCCGGACAACGTTTTCAACCGCAACTTCCCCGTCCCGCCGGCCCTCGACGCTCAACGGACCGGGAAGGAGACCAACGGCTGAGCAGGCCCCGGCCCCGGGCGCGGAGCTGCGCGGGCGGCCGACCGGGTCGGGGCTAGCGCCTCGGCTGGTCCGTCGCGGAGAGGACGTCCTGCACCGCGACACAGGGGTCGGTGCCGGGGGCGGCGGCATGGATCGCCTCCGCGGCCCGCTCGGCGGACTCGCGGAAGGCGGCCCGCTGCTCTGCGGGCAGCCCGCCCAGGACGAGGTCCTCGGCGTGCGCGACCCGCCGCTCGGCGTCGGCGAGCACCTGCCGCCCCCGTTCGGTGGCGACGATCCGCCGGGCGCGCCGGTCGCGCGGATCCAACCGCCGCTCGATCAGCCCGGCGTTCTCCAGGTCGTCGATCACGTACGTGAGCACACTGCGGTCGATCGCCAGGCGGGACGCCAGGGCACCCTGGGTCGGCACCTCCTCGTGTACGACCACGGCGAGGATGTGGTAGCCCCGGCTGCCGTGCGGCAGGTCCTTCAGCGTCTCCTCGACGTACTCCGTCCAGCGGCGCAGCACCATGCCGAGCGACCAGCCGAAGTGGGACCCGCGACTGCGGTCGGCCGGCAGGTCGCAGGGGTCGACGGCGGACATGTGTCAACCCTAGCAGGCAATATGTTGGTCAGAAGATGGGTTGACGGACAACGCTTTCGGGCTGCGGCCGGTGTCGACGCCGGGGATCTCCCCGACGACGGTCCCGCGTACCGCCGGGAGGGCGGACGCGTGGACCGGCCGTCGGGGAGATCCCCGGGTCTGCTGCCGGTCGGGGGGACCGGGTCAGCGGAGCACGAACTGCGGCGGGCTGGGCGGGCTCTCGTTGCCCAACCGGTCCACCGCGGTCACGTAGTAGCTGTAGCGCCGGCCCGGCTCCGCCGTCTGGTCCAGGTACGACCGCACCGCGCCGTCGGTGGCCCGGACCGTGCCGATCAGGTGACCGGCGTCGGCGAAACCGCACTCGCCGGGCAGACTGAGCCCGTCGAACCGGTAGACCGCGTACGAGGCGGCCGTACCGAACGGCCCGATCCCGTCGACGGGCTGCCGCCAGCGCAGTTCGACCCCGTCTGGCTGCCGCGTCGCCCCGGTCGGCACCGGGAACATCAGCGGCTTGGCCCGCAGGTGCGGCATGGTCGGCACCAGCGCCGGCCGGGAGTAGTGGTCGGCGGCGTAGCGGGTGGTGGCGCCGAGCCGGTCGGCCCGGACCTGAACCGCGCTGAAGTGCACGTTTCCGGCCACCTCCGGGTGCTCCCGGTTCAGGGTCAGGTGCCGGGACATCTCCGCCGGGTCCTGCCACGCCGCCGGTTGGGCCGGGTCGCCGATCTTGTAGTCGGCCTGTCCGATGTAGAGCTGTACGTCGGTGCCGGCCACCACGTCGGCCCACCACGGGACGAGCTTGGCGTAGTCGGCCACGGCCAGCCCGATGTTCCAGTAGACCTGCGGCACGATGTAGTCGATCCACTCCTCCTTCACCCACCTGCGGGTGTCGGCGAAGTTGGCGTCGTACGACTGGGTGCCGTTGGTCTCCGAGCCGAGCGGGTCGGCGGCCCGGTTGCGCCAGATGCCGAACGGGCTCACCCCGAACTTCACCCACGGCTTGGCGGCCTTGATCCGCTGACCCATCTCCCGGACGAGCAGGTCGATGTTGTGCCGCCGCCAGTCGGCCCTGCTGGCGAAGCCGGCCCCGTACGTCTCGAAGGTGGCCTGGTCGGCGAAGTCCTGCCCGGCCGCCGGGTACGGGTAGAAGTAGTCGTCGAAGTGCACCCCGTCGATGTCGTACCGGGTGACCGCGTCCATCATCGCGTTCTGCACGAACCGGCGTACCTCGGGAATGCCCGGGTTGTAATAGAGCCGGGAGCCGGCGGCGTTGACCGGGTAGGCGACCGCCCAGTCCGGGTGTTCGCGGACCGGGTGCCCGGGGGCCAGCTTGTCGACGTCGGCGCCGGCCCCGTCCGGCATGGAGATCCGGTACGGGTTGAACCAGGCGTGGAACTCCAGGTTCCGTTTGTGCGCCTCGTCCACCAGGTAGCCGAGCGGATCCCAGCCGGGATCCTGGCCGCGTACCCCGGTCAGGTACTCCGACCACGGCTCGTACGGCGACGGCCAGAAGGCGTCGGCGGTCGGGCGGACCTGCACCACCACCGCGTTGTGGTGGAGTCGCTGGGCCAGGTCGAGCCAGCCGGCGTACTCCGCCTTCTGTGCCGCGATCCGGTCCGGCGCGCTGTGCGACGCCTTCGTCGGCCAGTCGATGTTGACCACGCTGGCGATCCACATCGCCCGGAACTGGCGCTTGGGGGTGGCCGGGTTCGTTGGGCAGCCGCCGGCACCGACGGTCGTCGTGGTGCCGGGGGCGGATGCGGTGTGACCGGCGGATGCGGTGTGACCGGCGGTGGCGGGGGTGGGGGTCCGGCTGGCGGCCGGGGACGCGTTCGCGGGGGAGCCGGTGGCGAGGGTACCGAGCAGCGCTATCGCCAGCCCGGCACGGAGCCGATGTGGCTTCATGCGGTGGTCCCTTCGGTGGGATCCGTCTCGGGGGTGTGGGGGCACGGCGACCCGGGTGTCGGCGGTTACTGCCAACACCACAGATCCGTTGGGAGGAAATTTTCACACCCCTGGCGCGCCGTCAAGCGGTCGACGCCTGTCGACGTCCCCGACCGACGGGAGGCCGGACGTCCTAACCGACGTGGGCCGCCAGCGCGGTGACCTTCACCAGTGCCTCGATCCGCCCCCGTGGCGTACCGCTCTCGTCGAGATCCTCGCCGACGAGCCAGATCCACTCGTCCTGGTAGTAGTGCGAGAGGTCGTGTCGGACCTCCCCGACCCGCAGCCGCAACGGGCGGGCGCCGTACCGCCAGTCCTCTTCACGCAACTCGAGTACGGTTCCCGGGGCCAGGTCGGGAACGGCGGGCAGCGTCGTCACGGCACCTCCAGGCGAGCGGGGGAGACGGGCGGGTGTCGGGAGGGTCGATCGCGGGGTGGCCGCATCTGCGGTGACAGCCTGCATATCCGGCGGCACCCAGCGCAATCCATCTAAGCAAAATTTGCCGCCGATGCACCGCAACCGGCGAAAGCCGCACCACGAAGCGTCGCCCCGGTCCGGTCCGACCGCCCGATCGGTGGGATGATCCGGGCTATGTTGTGGGCGTGCGGGCGGGGGGCGCGATGAGGCGGGGTAGCGAGTGATCCATTTTCCCGCCATCTCCCAGGGACCACTGCGGGCGTTGAGCCGGCGGCTGTTCGCGGCGATCGGCCTCGTGCTGCTCATCGTCGCCGTGGTCTACCTCGACCGGGACGGCTACCGCGACGTCAACGAGGACGAGCTCAACCTCCTCGACTGCTTCTACTACACCGTGGTGTCGCTCTCCACCACCGGCTACGGCGACATCACCCCGGTGACCCAGAACGCCCGGCTGATCAACGTACTCGTGGTCACCCCGGCCCGGGTGCTCTTCCTGATCATCCTGGTCGGCACCACGCTGGAAGTCCTGACCGAGCAGTACCGCACCAACCTCCGCTTGACGCGGTGGAGGAGGACCGTGAAGGACCACGTCATTATCTGCGGCTACGGCACCAAGGGCCGCAGCGCCATCTCCGCCCTGCTCGAGACCGGTTTCGACAAGCAGCGGATCATCGTCGTCGAGCGCAACCCGGCGGCGGTCCGGCAGGCCACCTCGGCCGGGTTGGTCGTGGTCGAGGGGAACGCCACCCGGTCCGCGGTGCTCAACGAGGCACACGTCAGGGGCGCCAAGTCGGTCATCATCGCGACCGACAGCGACGAGGTCTCCGTCCTGGTGACCCTCACCGTACGGCAGCTCACCGCCGGTCAGGTCCGGATCATCGCGGCCGCCCGGGAGGCGGAGAACGCGCCACTGCTGCGGCAGAGCGGCGCCCACCACGTCATCGTCTCCTCGGCGACCGCCGGACGACTGCTCGGCGTCTCCACCTCGGCCCCACCACTGATCGACGTGGTGGAGGACCTGCTGACCCCCGGCCAGGGCATGGCGCTGGCCATGCGCTCGGCCACCCGGGACGAGGTCGGTGCCTCACCACGGCAACTCGACGCGCTGGTCATCGCGCTGGTCCGGCGCGGCAAGGTGGTGTCGCTCGCCGACCAGGCGGCGACCGCGATCGAGACGGGCGACATGCTGGTGTACGTCCGCGACGACCGGGTCCGCAACGGCAACGGCGACCAGAACCGCTGAGCCGGCGCGGTACGTACCGGACGGGTCGCACCGGCGCGGCGGCCGGACGGTGTCCGGAGAGCGGGAGGCGGCGCCCGGCCGGAGCCGGACACCGCCTCGACACACTCAGTTCCGCCAGCCGGGCCCGTAGTTGACGTTCGCGTCCGGCAGCGGTGCGTCCATCGGGGGCTCACCGCCGTTCCCCTCCCCGTAGTCGGGGTTGGTGGGGAGGGTTGGGAAGGGCCCCTCCAGCCCGTCCGGGATGTACGGGTCCTGCGGGTCGGTCGGGGCGATCGGGTCGAGGTCACCCCAGCCGTTGTCCCCGGAGTCGCCGTCGTCCGGATCGCCGCCGGGCGGCGTTGCGTCCGGGTAGTTCCCGCCGGGCGGGGTACCGCCGCCGGGCGGGGTTCCGGGGCTTCCACCGCCGCCACCACTGCCGGTGCCGCCGCCGCCACTGCCACCGGTCGACGGCGGCGGCAGGCCCGGCAGGCAGGGTTGGGTCACGCCGCCGTTGGGGCGGGCCCCGGCCGACGGCGGCCGTACGCCGAGTTCGGTCGCGATCATCTTGGCGTAGTGCGCGGAGAGCGCCTGGGTGCCCCGGCGGTTCGGATGCGCCGTCTGCTGGAACCGGTTGAACAGCGATCCGTTCCCCGTCTGCCAGACCAGCCCGTTGACCCAGGGGTCGTCGGTGCCGAGCGTGTGTCCGGCGAACGCGTTGCGGATGTCGAGCAGGTCGACCTGGACGCCCTTGCTGGTCAGGATCTGCTGGGCCCGGCGGATCGCGTCCGAGATCTGCGGGGCGAGCTTGACCAGCACCTCGTACTCGTAGCCCGCGAGCAACATGCCCATGACCCCGTCGGCGACGTCCCTGCGGGTCAGCCCCTGCGGGTAGGTGACCATCATGACCCGGGTGTTCGGACCCTGGGCGTGGATGGCCCGGACCATCTTGATGTAGCGGGAGACCAGGCTGGCCGGCTGGGCCGAGTTGGCGTCGGCCCACTCGACGTCGTCGGCCCGCGGGTTCAGCAACGCCGTCCGTTGGGTCGCCAGGCTCTGCAGGCCGGCCTGGTTGTTGTTACGCAGGGCGTAGTCGACCAGCGGACCGAAGCCGGCGTCGTTGCCGCCCATCCCGACGACCACCAGGTTCGTCTGGTTGTTGATGCCGGCGTTCTGCGGTGGGTTGTTGCGGCCCTCGTCCGACTGCGCGGTCCAGAAGTGCTTGGTCTCCGCACCGGAGGAGGCGTTGAAGACGACGTCGAAGACCACGTCCGGGTTCGCCTTGCGCAGTTCGTCGATCGCGAGCAGGGCGGCGGCGTGCCGGGAGCGGTGCCGCCAGTCCGCGTCGTAGTCCTCCTGGGTGTAGCCGGGCGCCGGCAACGGTGCGGCGTTGACGGGCCCGCGGACGTACGGCGGCGGAATTATGCCCCGCTTGTTCAGGTAGTCACCAGCGCCCTCGCCGGACATGTACGAGTCGCCGACGATGACGATCCGGACCACCCGTTGCTGTGGCTGCGGTGTCACCCCGGCGGTGCCCTGCCAGGGCGCGACCGGCCCGTTGTCACTCCGACAGGCCATCGGCTCGGCGAGTTCGGCCAGCTTTTCCAGCGTGCCGGGGGCCGGTATCAGAGCTGGTCGGGTGGGCGGTGGCGGCGGTGGTTCCTCGCCGATCGGCACGTCCGGTGTCGGCGGTATGGCGAGCCCGGGCGCGGCGACGACAAGCGTGCCGACCAGGCCGGCCGCGACCGCCAAAACGGCGGCGCGGGCTCGGCGGGACCGGGCGGTTGGCGCAGGTAGTCGGGCGGTGTCCGCTGACGGACGGGGTACGCCCCATCTTCTTGGCATGACGGTTCTGTCCTCCCCTTGGAAGAACCATTGACTGGACGGCCATCCAGTACACGAGCCACCAGCGTAGGAAGCAAGATCAGGTGGTGTCAATGGGTGTCGCCGGTGCCGTCGCGGCCGGCCGCGCGGCTCAGTCCAGCGGTGCGCGCAGCCGGCCGTCGCGTTCGAAGACGTCCGCCGGCAGCGGCAGCGGGGCAGGCGTACCGAGGTCGTACAGGGCGTAGAGCCGGGAGCGGACCGCCGCCAGCGGATAGCTCTGCTCGTACACCGCGAGTTTGAACAGCACCCCTTCGAGGAGACTGCGCAGCAGCGCCTCCTCCACCGCCGGATCGACTGCCCCCCGGGCCGCGAAGATCTCCCGGAGCCGGTCCTCGAACGCCCGCACCGCCTCCGCCCGGTCCCGCTCCACCTGGGCGTACACCGGCCGGGTACCGGGCTGCAGCATCAGACAGAGCACCAGTCGCTGGGTGCCGAGCTGGTGGCTCGCCCCGAGCAGCGCACGGTCGATGACGGTCGCCAACAGGTCGTCCGGCGGGACGTCCACGGACTGGTCGTCCAGCATGGTCAGCATGCCGTCCAGCCACCGGCCGAGGATCGCCCGCAACAGCTCCCGCTTGGTGGCGAAGTAGTAGGAGATCAGGCCGCGGGACACCGCCGCCCGCTCGGTGATCTGCGAGATCGTCGCGTTCTCGTAGCCCTGTTCGGCGAAGACCTCCAACGCGGCGGCCAGGATCCGTTCCTGCGACGTCCGGCGCAGCTCGCGGTTGGTCCGCTCGGAACGCGGCGACACCTAGCGCTCCCGGGCGCCGGTCAGACCGGTCCGCCGGCCGGGTCCGTCGCTCCAGACACGGTCCGCTCCCCGCACGTCCACGGCGCGCCGGTCGCCGGCGTGCCCGGACCCGGCGACGGCCGGCGCGCCACCAGAGGTGACGGGCCGGCCGACGGCGTGCGAACAGATGGGCACCGGACTACAGGATCGTCCAGGTGTCACCACTGCTGAGCAGCCCGGCGAGCTGTTCCTCCGGCGTGCCGGTGGCCTCCGCCCGGGCCGACTCCAACTGCCCCTGCACCACGCTGTCGTAGGTGGGGCGGTCGACGTTCCGGAAGATCCCGATCGGGGTGTTGCGCAGCGCGAAGCCCGGTAGCCGGGACAGCGCGAACGCGTACGCCGGCTCGGCCACCGTCGCGTCGTGCACCACGATCTCCCCGGCCGGTACGTCCGCGGTACGGCGTACCTCCAGGCCGAAGCCGCCTGGCGGGTGCACCACGCAGAACTGCCCCTCCGCGCCGAACGTGATCGGCTGGCCGTGCTCCAGCCGGATCAGGTAGTCGTCCCGGGTCGCCGGCTCCTTCAGCTCGTCGAAGGCACCGTCGTTGAAGATGTTGCAGTTCTGGTAGATCTCCACGAACGCCGAACCCTGGTGCTCGGCGGCGGCCCGCAGCACCGACTGCAGGTGCTTGCGGTCCGAGTCGATGGTGCGGGCCACGAAGCTCGCCTCCGCGCCCAGCGCCAGCGACAGCGGGTTGAACGGCGAGTCCGCCGAACCGACCGGCGTCGACTTGGTGATCTTGCCGACCTCGGAGGTGGGCGAGTACTGCCCCTTGGTCAGCCCGTAGATCCGGTTGTTGAAGAGCAGGATCTTCAGGTTGACGTTGCGGCGCAGGGCGTGGATCAGGTGGTTGCCGCCGATCGACAGCGCGTCACCGTCACCGGTCACCACCCAGACCGACAGGTCCGGCCGGGAGACCGACAGCCCGGTCGCGATCGCCGGCGCCCGCCCGTGGATCGAGTGCAGCCCGTACGTGTTCATGTAGTACGGGAACCGCGACGAGCAGCCGATGCCGGAGACGAAGACGATCCGCTCCCGGGGGATCTGCAGCTCGGGCATGAACGACTGCACCGCGGCCAGGATCGCGTAGTCGCCACAGCCGGGGCACCAGCGCACCTCCTGGTCGGACTTGAAGTCCTTCGCGGTGAGCTTGACGGCGACGGGCTCAGGCATTCTTCACGACCTCTTCCAGCATGGTCTCCAGCTCGGTGGCGGTGAACGGCAGCCCCCGGACCTGGTTGTAGCTGATCGCGTCGACCAGGTAACGGGCCCGGACCACGTGGGCGAGCTGGCCGAGGTTCATCTCGGGGATCACCACCCGCTCGTAGCGGGCCAGCACCTCGCCGAGGTTGGCCGGCAGCGGCGCCAGGTGCCGCAGGTGCGCCTGGGCCACCGGCAGCCCGCGCTGCCGCAACCCACGGCAGGCCGCGCCGATCGGCCCGTACGTCGAACCCCAGCCGAGGACCAGCACCCGGGCGTCGCCGTCCGGGTCCTCCACCTCGACGTCCGGCACCTGGACCGCCTCGATCCGGGCCGCCCGGGTCCGGACCATGAAGTCGTGGTTCGCCGGGTCGTACGAGATGTCGCCGGTCTTGTCGGCCTTCTCCAGACCGCCGATCCGGTGCTCCAGCCCCGGGGTGCCCGGGATCGCCCACGGCCGGGCCAACGTCTCCGGGTCCCGCAGGTACGGCAGGAACGTCGTGCCGTCCTCGCCGTTCGGCGCGCTGGCGAACTCCACCCGCAGGTCGGGCAGGGAGTCGACGTCCGGCAGCAGCCACGGCTCGGAGCCGTTGGCCACGTAGTTGTCCGACAGCAGGATCACCGGCGTGCGATGGGTCAGCGCGATCCGGGCCGCCTCCAGGGCGGCGTAGAAGCAGTCGGACGGCGACCGGGGCGCGATCACCGCGACCGGCGCCTCGCCGTGCCGGCCGAACAGGGCCATGTTCAGGTCGGCCTGCTCGGTCTTGGTCGGCATGCCGGTGGACGGTCCGGCCCGCTGCACGTCGACGATGACCAGCGGCAGCTCCAGCGCCACCGCCAGCGAGATCGTCTCGCCCTTCAGCGCCACACCGGGACCCGAGGTGGTGGTCACCCCGAGCGCCCCGCCGTACGACGCGCCGAGTGCCGCGCCGATCGCCGCGATCTCGTCCTCGGCCTGCACCGTGGTGACGCCGAACCGCTTGTGCTTGCTCAGCTCGTGCAGGATGTCCGAGGCCGGGGTGATCGGGTACGCGCCGAGGAAGACCGGCAGCCCGGACCGGACCCCGGCGGCGACGAGACCGAGTGACAGTGCCGCGTTGCCGGTGATGTTGCGGTACGTTCCCGGCGGCATCTTGGCCGGCTTGACCTCGTACCGGACCGCGAAGTCCTCGGTCGTCTCGCCGAAGTTCCAGCCGGCCTTGAAGGCGGCGGTGTTCGCCGCGACCAGCTCCGGCCGGGTCGCGAACTTGCGCTCCAGGAAGCGGATCGTCGACTCGTACGGCCGGGAGTACATCCAGGAGAGCAGACCGAGCGCGAACATGTTCTTGGCCCGCTCGGCGTCCTTCTTCGAGACGTCGTACTCGGCGAGGGCCCGTACGGTCATCGAGGTCAACGCGACCGGGTGCAGCGCGTAGCCGTCCAGCGAACCGTCGTCCAGCGGGCTGACCTGGTAGCCGACCTTGGCCAGGTTGCGCCGGGTGAACTCGTCGGTGTTGACGATGATGTCGGCGCCGCGCGGCAGGTCGGCCAGGTTGGCCTTGAGCGCGGCCGGGTTCATCGCGACCAGCACGTTCGGCGCGTCGCCCGGGGTGAGGATGTCGTAGTCCGCGAAATGCACCTGGAAGCTCGACACCCCGGGCAGGGTGCCGGCAGGGGCGCGGATCTCGGCGGGGAAGTTGGGCAGCGTGGAGATGTCGTTGCCCAACTGGGCGGTCTCCGACGTGAATCGGTCCCCGGTGAGCTGCATACCGTCGCCGGAGTCACCGGCGAACCGGATGACGACCCGGTCCAGTTGCCGGACCTGCTTGCTCACTGTCGCACCTCGCTTCGCTCGGCCCGGTCGGGCGGGCTGAGCTCCGGGGTGACCTCGCCTTGCTCGGTCACATGTCCTCCTTGAGCGCCGGTCGCGGGTTGACGGTGGTGGGGGCCGGGCCCGCTCCAGTCCTACCACCTGAGCCTACGTCGATCGTTACCTCATCCTGACCCAAGGTCCGGCGGTTGGGATGAGGTCGTGGGGGCATTGGCACGCATTCGTCCCTCCCGGAATGTCGCGTGGTAATCCAGATCACCGAACTCGTGACGCGCGAATCTGTCAGGCGGAAACCGGACAGAAGGCGGCGGCGAGGCGGTGCCGGGTCCAGACCGGCCGGTAGGCTACCGACATGGCCGGATACCTGGGGTCGTACGCGACGCTCGGGCTGCTGCTGCTCGCCAGCGTGCTGGTCTTCGTCGGGGCGTTCTCCGCCAACCGGCTGCTCCGCCCGGCCCGACCCGCCGACCCGCCCGGGAAACGGGCCAGTTACGAGTGCGGCCTCGACCCGGTCGGCAGCGACTGGGCGCAGATGCAGATCCGCTACTACGTCTACGCCTACCTCTACGTGCTCTTCGCGGTCGAGGCGGTGTTCCTCTTCCCGTGGGCGGTGGTGTTCGACCGGCCCGGGTTCGGTGTCACGACCGTGGTCGAGATGGCGGTCTTCGTCGGCGTACTCGCCCTCGGCATCCTCTACGCCTGGCGCAGGAACATCCTCCGCTGGACCCGCTGAGCCGGTCCGTCTTGGGCGCGGGTCCGTCGTGGTCGGGGGTCCGTCGTGGTCGGGCCGAGGGCTGGGGCCGGGTGCCCCGCTCTGGGCGGTCAGGCTTGATCCCGTCGCGGGTCACCCGGCCCCAGCCGTGCCGCACGCCGCGTCGGGACGGTCAGGCGAGACCGCGGCGGGTCACCCGGCCCCAGCCGTGCCGCACGCCGCGTCGGGACGGTCAGGCGAGACCGCGGCGGGTCACCGTCGGCGGCCGGTCGCCCCGGATCGAGGCGACCATGTCCAGCACCCGCCGGGTCGGCCGGACCTGGTGGGCCCGGAAGACCCGCGCCCCGAGCCAGGCGGAGACGGCGGTGGCGGCCAGGGTCCCCTCCAGCCGTTCCCCGACCGGCAGGTCGAGCGTCTCCCCGATGAAATCCTTGTTGGAGAGCGCCACCAGCACCGGCCAGCCGGTTCCGGCCAGTTCGCCCAGCCGCCGGGTGACCTCCAGCGAGTGCCGGGTGTTCTTGCCGAAGTCGTGCGCGGGGTCGATCAGGATGCCGTCGGGGCGTACCCCGAGCCGGACCGCGCGGTCGGCGAGCCCGGTCACCGTCCCGACCACGTCGTCGACCACGTCGTCGAAGGCCGCCCGGTGTGGGCGGGTCCGGGGGGCCAACCCGCCGGCGTGCGAGCAGACCAGCCCGACGCCGGTGGCGGCGGCGACCTCGGCGAGTGCCGGGTCCGCGCCCGACCAGGTGTCGTTGAGCAGGTCCGCGCCGGCGGCCACCGCCTCGACCGCGACCGGGGCCCGCCAGGTGTCGATCGAGATGACCACGTCGGGGAAGGCGGCCCGGACGGCGGCGATGATCTCCACCGTACGGCGGATCTCCTCGGCCACGTCGACCTCGTCGCCGGGACCGGCCTTGACCCCGCCGATGTCGATGATCTCCGCGCCCTCGGTGACCGCCCGCTCGACGGCGCGCAGCGCGTTGTCCGCCGCGTACGTCGCGCCGCGATCGAAGAACGAGTCGGGGGTACGGTTCACGATCGCCATCACGACGAGGTCCCCGGGTCCGAAACCGCGTCGGCCGAGCCTGAGCGTGTCCGCCATCCACCACTCCCACAGGTCGCTCCGCTGCCCTGGTGACGGTAGTCCGCGGTGCTGGTCGTACGGCGGTTGGGCGGCGCGGCCGGGTGGGCGCCGACCCGAACGGTGACGGCTGTCGAAGAATCGGCGGGGTGGCGGGGTCGCCCACGCCGCGCAGTCATGCCACGATCGGCGGATGGGTCAGGTACTGCTCCTCTTGGTCGTGGCGTTGACCGTCGCGGCGGTGGTCTTCGGTGTGACGGTGCTGGTGACCGGTTCCGACCCGGGACTCGCCGACGCGGAACCGGACGGCCGGGCGGTGCCGCTGCCCGGGAACCGGCCACTGCAGGAGTCCGACGTCGGCGGGGTGCGCTTCGACACGGCGCTGCGCGGATACCGGATGGGCCAGGTTGACCAGGCGCTGCGCCGGGCGGCGTACGACATCGGCTACAAGGACGAGTTGATCGGCGTTCTGCAGGCCGAGGTCGACGCACTGCGGGCGGGGCGGATCAGCGAGGCCGACACGCTGCGGCGGGCCCGGGAGGCGGCACTCGTGCCGGCCGGTGGGGGCGTCGCCACCGACGTCCTGACGGATTCCGGCCCGGTCGTGTTGCCGGCCGGTCCGGGCGGCGGACCCGGTGTGCCCCCGGCGGCCGCTCCGGTGTCGACCGCGCCAGGTTCGACCGCTCCCGCGTCGAACGGTCCGGTCGACGCGGCCGCGCTGTACGGCAGGCCCGAGTCGACCGGCCGGGGCGAACAGCCGGGCGGGCCGACAGCCGGGGAGGCCGGCGATGCCGGCGACAACCGCCCCGGGGACAGCCGGGCGGACGACGAACTGGCCGGGCCGACCCGCCCCGTGGGGGCGCCCGAGGCCGGAACCGCGGCCGATGACCCGTCGCAGCCGACCCGGCCGGTGCGGGCCGGTGGCTCGGTGATCGAAGCCGAGGACGGTGACCTGGCCGGGCCGACCCGACGGATCGTCCCGGGAGCGCCGGAGAGGCCCGGATCGACCGGGACGTCTGGCACGGCGACGACGACGGCGGCGGAGCCGACTGGAGCGGCGGAGACGTCGGCATCCACGGCGACGGCGCCGGACGGAACGGCTGAACCGGTGGAGGAAAAGCCGCCGGCGGGAGCAGCCGACGCGGCAGAGACGACGGCAACGACGGCAGCGGCGAAGACGACGGCAGCGGCGGAGGACGGCCGACCGACGGAGGCGGGCGGAGCGGTGGGTCGTCCGGAGCGGACGTGAGCGCCGGAGACCGTACCGGGCCGGAGACCGGAGATCCTGACGCCGGAGGCGGTGACGACTGCGGCGCGGCGGCCCAGCCCGGCGCCGGCGAGGTCACCGCCACCGTCATCGTCGCCGCCCCGGCCGCCCGGGTCTTCGCCGCGTTGACCGCGTGGGAACGGCAGGGTGAGTGGATTCCGTTCACCCGGGTCCGCCTGGTCGAGGGTGACGGTGGCGAGGGCAGCCTGGTCGAGGCGGTCACCACCGTCGGTCCGGCGGTGCTGCGCGACGAGATGCGGGTTGTCCGACACGACCCGCCGTACGAGGTGCGGGTGGTGCACTGCGGTCGGCTGCTGCGGGGGCCGGGGGTGCTGCGCTGCACCCAGATGGACCGGGACCGTACCCAGGTGGTCTGGCACGAGTGGTTCCACCTGCCGGGCGGTCCCGCCGGCCGGATCGCCTGGCCGGTGCTCTGGCCGGGGTCGAAGGTCGGCCTCACCCAGGCGCTGAAGCGGTTCGCCCGCCTGGTGGAGCGTGGCCGACTGCCATGACCGGCGGCGGGTGGTGCGGACCGCCGACTGCCATGACCGGCGGCGGGTGGTGCGGACCGCCGACTGCCATGACCGGCGGCGGAGGAGGGCCGGCGACAGCGCCACCGGCAGCCGTGACCGGCGGCCGGGTGGCCGGCTGGTTACCGTTGAGCACGTGACGGATCTGGTGATCGGCGCGGACGGCCTGGGCCGCTGCCGGTGGGGCGCGAGCACCCCGGACTACGCGACCTACCACGACGAGGAGTGGGGTCGGCCGCTGCACGGCGACGACGCACTCTACGAACGGCTGACCCTGGAGGCGTTCCAGTCGGGGCTCTCCTGGCTGACCATCCTCCGCAAGCGGCCGGCGTTCCGGGCCGCCTTCGCCAACTTCGACCTGGCGACCGTCGCCGGATACGGCGAGTCGGACGTGACCCGGCTGCTCTCCGACGCCGGCATCGTCCGGAACCGGGCCAAGATCGAGGCGGCGATCCTCAACGCCCGGGCCGCCCTGGACCTGCCGGACGGGCTGGCGACCCTGCTCTGGTCCTTCGCGCCCACCACCCGGCGGTCCCGGCCCCGGTCGGCCGCCGAGGTGCCTGCCGTCACCCCCGAGTCGACCGCGATGGCGCGGGCGCTCAAGAAGCGGGGTTTCCGGTTCGTCGGCCCGACCACCGCGTACGCGTTGATGCAGGCGACCGGGATGGTCGACGACCATCTCGACGGCTGCCACGTGAAGCCGCCGGCCGTCGCCGTGATGGGATGACAGGATGAGCGTGCGGAGCAGGGAGCTGGTGTGAGCGGGCGGAGTGTCGGGGCCTGGGCGGTGGTCATCCCCGGCGAGCGGTACGAGACCGAGCGGCTCTTCCACCACGACACCCTGGAGCTGACCGGCCGCAACGGTGGTCCCCGCCCCGGTCCCGGTGACCCCGTGCTGGTGGTTCGCGACGAGCAGCCGCCACTGGTGGTCGCGCTCGGCCGGGTGGCCGGTACCACCGGCGCCGTTGACCGTGACCCGGACGATCCGCAGGCGGGCCCGGTGGAGACGGGCGTGCTCGCGGTGACGTACACCCGGCAGGTCTTCGACGCGCCGGTGCCGGCCGACCGGCTCACTCTCGACGGCCCGGTCACCCCCGTCGACCCGGCGCTCTACCGCGAACTGGCCGGGCGGGTCGGGCCAACCCCGGTACGACGGGACTGGCTGGTCAGCCTGCACATGCCGATCGAGGCGGCCTCGTCGGCGGAGGCGGTTCGGGTCTTCTGGTCGTACCTGCAGGAGCTGGGCCCCCGGGAACTGCCCACCTTCGTGTCGCCGGCCGACGACGAACTCGCGATGCGGGCGTACGTGCTCGGGGTCGAGGCGAACCAGGACCCGGAGGAGGACGACTGAGCCGGGCCGGGTCCGGTCACGACTGACCCCGCCCGGCCGATTGTCGGATAGCCGACAGTCGGCTCCGGCTACCGCCCCTCGAAGGTCGGCCGGCGCTTCGCCACGAACGCGGCGGTGGCGGCCCGGTGATCGGCCGTCCCGCCACAGATCGTCTGCGCGGTGGCCTCCGCGGCCAGCGCTTCGGAGAGGGTGCCGGCGTCGCCGATGGAGAGCTGACGCTTGATCGCCCCGTACGCCACCGTCGGGCCGGCGGCGAGTCGGGCGGCCAGCTCCTGAGCGGTGTCGAGCACCTGCTCGTCGTCGACCAGCCGGGTCAGCAGACCGAGCCGGTGTGCCTCGTCGGCCGGTACCGGCTCGGCGAGCATCAGCAGCTCGACCGCCTTGGCGTGGCCGACGAGCCGGGGCAGCGACCAGGAGGCTCCGGTGTCGGCGGCCAGCCCGACCTTGGCGAAGGCGAGCAGGAAGCTGGTCTGCGGTCCGCCGATCCGGAAGTCGGCGAGGAAGGCCAGCGAGGCGCCGGCTCCGGCGGCCATCCCGCGTACCGCCGCGATCACCGGCTTGGGGAGGCTGGCCAGCCGGGCCGCGATCGAGTTGTAGTGGATCCGTACGGTGTCCAGCGGGTCGGCGCTGCCCGCCTCCAGCGTCGAGGCGTGTTCCCGCAGGTCCTGGCCGGCGCAGAAGGCCGTACCGGCGCCGGCGAGCACCACCGCCCGGCAGGACCGGTCGTGCTCCAGCTCTGCGAGGGTGTCACGCAGCGCCTCCTTCAGCGGGACGTCCAGCGCGTTCATCGCCTCCGGGCGGTTGAGCGTCAGGGTCACCACGGCGTCGGAGCGGTCGACGAGCAGCGAGTCGGTCACCTACGTGCACCCTTCTGTCGGACGACCCGGTTGGCGCCGTCGAGGCACTGCTCGACGTACCGGTCGGCGGCGGGGCGGAGCCGGGCGGCGTGCCGGTCGAAAAACGCCGCCGCGCTGGTCCCCGGCCACCGCTCGGGGAGCAGGGCGGGGGGCAGTTGCGGGTCCCGGAAGAGGAAGGTACGCCATGCGTGCACGAGCCGGAACCGGGCGGCGTACGCCTCCTGGTCGCCGCTGCGTACCGTCACCGCGGCGAGCAGCGGGCGCTGCCGGGCGACGAACTGCTGGTAGGCGTTCGCGATCTCGTCGAGGTTCCAGGCCCGGCGGACCACCGCCATCGCGCCGGGGGTGCCGGCCGCGTGTGCGGCGGTGAACCGCTCGTACCGGACTCCGGCCTCGGTGAGCAGGCCGTCAACGTCCTCGCCGGCCCGGGTGGCGACCCAGGTCTGCTCGTCGAGCCGGCCGTAGCCGAGGTAGGCGAGGTGGGCGGCGAGTCGTTGTCGGTCGCGGCGGTTGACCGGTGCGTCCAGGACGATCAGGTCGAACCGGCCGTCCCAGCCGATCTTGGTGGTCCGGTAGATCCGTGCGGCGGCCTCGTCCAGCCGGCGGGCGGCTCTCGGGGTCAGCAGATAACCCGGTCCGGAGGCGAGTCGGAGCGGGTGCAGCCAGCCCTGCCGGACCATCCGGGAGACCGCGGTACGGACCGCGGGCGCGGCGATACCGAGCGGGGAGAGTAGTTTGACCAGGGCGGAGACGGGCGCGCGACCGCCCCGGGACCGGAGGTAGTCCCCATACAGGTCGAAGAGTGCCGACCGTGCCTGCATGACCGCACATTGTGACACCCCTTCTCAAGATAAGCTAGATGCTGTTACATCAGTGCTGGTTCGGTTTGGGTCCGGCGGTGTTCATCAGGGAAAATCGTTGGTCGGCACCGCGGGCCTTGAGCGCGGTGATGCTGGCGAGAAGGATGTGGGGCAACCCACCGACCCTGGTGAAGGTCTGAGGGGAGACGAGATGGCGGCGATGAAGCCGCGGACGGGCGACGGTCCGCTGGAAGTCACCAAGGAGGGCCGGGGCATCGTCATGCGGGTTCCGCTGGAGGGTGGTGGCCGGCTCGTCGTCGAGATGACTCCCGACGAGGCCAACGCGCTCGGTGACGCGCTGAAGGCCGCCGCCGGCTGAGCGAACGACAACCCCTCCGGGCGGCGCGTGACACCCGGGGAAGTTCATCAAATCCTGGGCCACCGGCGCTGCCGGTGGCCCAGGGTCGTGATGTCGGGCGGACGGCTCGCCGTCGGGCCCGGCCGCGCATCCATCCACCAATGTCTTGGGGGTACGTCGGCGTGTTGTCGATCCGTCTGGTAACCGAACCGACCGGGGGCGACGCCCTGGCGCTGCCCGTCCGGCCCGTGGCGGGCCCGAACCCGGCCGGTGCCGCTGAGGAGCCGGCGGGCGGGGCGACCGGGGACGGTACCGCCGGCTCGACATCCGGCGAAGGCCCGGCCGAGCCGGCGACCGCCGACCTGCTCGGATCGACCGGGTCGACACTCCCCGCCGAGCTGGCCGCCGAGGCGACCGCACTGCTCCCGTACCTCGACCAGCCCGGCCGTGCCGGCAGCGTGCACCGGTCGATCCGCCCGTCGCGTACCCCGACCCGGCTGTTCCTGGTCGGTGTCGGCGACGGTGACGAGGCCGGCTGGCGGGCCGCCGGAGCGGGCCTCGCCCGAGCCGCCACACGTGAGAGTTCGATCACGTTAGTGATTCCGGTCGATGTTGATCCGGGGGCGGTACGCGGACTCGCTGAGGGGCTGTGGCTCGCGTCGTACCGGTTCCGGCTGCCGGCGGACGAAAACGGTACAGCCGACGCCGAGGCCGGCCGGACGGGCGCCGGCACCGACGGCGCCGAGCTGGCCGAGGTGCTCCTCGCGGTGACCGACCCGCAGCGGTACCAGGCGGCGCTGGAGCGCGCCCGGGTCGTCGCGGAGACGACCCGGTTCGCCCGGGACCTGACCAACACCCCGTCCTCGGTCAAGAGCCCGGCCTGGTTCGCCGAGCAGGTGGCCAGCGCCGCCGCCGGCCGTCCCGGGCTCACCGTCGAGGTACGCGAACCCGACCGGCTCGCGGCCGAGGGCTTCGGCGGTCTGCTCGCGGTCGGTGGCGGATCCCCCCGGGGACCCCGGCTGGTCGAGCTGAGCTGGCGCCCGGCGAACCCAACCCGGCACGTCGTCCTGGTCGGCAAGGGCATCACCTTCGACACCGGCGGCATCGTGATCAAGCCGCGCGACGGCATGAAGCTGATGCGCAAGGACATGGGCGGCGCGGCCGCCGTGGTGGCGGCGACGCTCGGCGCCGCGGCACTGGACCTGCCGATCCGGGTGACCGCGCTCGCGCCGCTCGCCGAGAACATGGTCAGCGGTTCGGCGTACCGCCCCGGTGACGTGATCCGACACTACGGCGGGGTCACCAGCGAGAGCACCAACACCGACGCCGAGGGTCGCCTGGTCCTCGCCGACGCCATGACGTACGCGGTGGCGCGGCTCGCCCCGGACCTCCTGGTCGACCTGGCGACCCTCACCGGGGCGAACGCGGTCGCGCTCGGCAAGCGTACGGCCGCGCTGTACAGCGAGAACACCGAACTGGCGGAGGCGGTGCTGGCAGCCGCCGAGGCGGCCGGTGAACGGGCCTGGCGGATGCCGCTGGTGGCGGACTACACCGACCACCTGAGCAGCGAACTCGCCGACCTGCACAGCTCACCCAACCAGGGCGCCGGTTCGGTGCTGGCCGCGCTGTACCTCCGCGAGTTCACCGGGGACCTGCGCGACCGTTGGGTGCACGTGGACATGTCGGCGCCGTCCTGGGCGGACGGGCACGACGCCGAGCTCGTCAAGGGCGCCACCGGCTGGGGCGTCCGTACGCTGCTGCGCTGGCTGGCCGACCAGGCCGGCTGACCCCCGGCCGGGGCGGTTCGCCGCCCCGACCCGTGGCTCAGCGTTTCACCGCGACCAGCAGGCCCTCCCCGGTGGGCAGCAGCGCCGGCGTCCACTCCTCCGACTCGCGGACCGCCTTGACCACCTCCCGTACGGTGACCGTCTCCACGTCCCGGGCTGCCGGGTCGCCGATCCGGCCGGCGGCGAGTGCGCCGTGCAGCACGAGCAGACCGCCGGGCCGCAGCAGGCGCAGCGCGGCGTCGACACAGGCGCTGTACTCGGCCACCTCCGAGTCCACGAAGATCAGGTCGTACGCGCCGTCGGCGAGCCGGGGCAGCACGTCCAGGGCCCGCCCGGTGATGATCCGGGTACGCCCCGACGGGAAGCCCGCCTCCTGGAAGATCCGGCGGGCGATCCGCTGGTGCTCGGTCTCCACGTCGATCGTGGTCAGGATGCCGTCGGCGCGCATGCCGCGCAGCAGCCAGAGTCCGCTGACCCCGGTGCCGGTACCGATCTCCACCACCGCCCGGGCGTTGCCGGCGGCGGCCAGCAGCCGCAGCGTGGCGCCGACCCCGGGGGTGACCGCGTCGAGCCCGACCTCGGTGGCCAGGCTGCGCGCGGTGCGCAGGACAAGATCCTCGGCGACGTACGCCTCGGCGAACTGGAGTGCTTGAGTGGTCATCGTGCCGACTGACCGGGCGACCGTGGCGATGGGGCACCTCCGGGCGGAAGTGGGCTGGGGTGTCGGTGTCGCGGCGGGGCGGGGCGGGGCGGGGATCAGGGGCACGGCGACGACCGGGGGCGGGGTGGTCGTGGGTATGAGCCTAAGAGGTGGTGGTCCGTGATCGGCAGGGGCGTGCCGTCGGGGTGCCGGGGGTGTGCTGTGGGGGCGGGGTGTCCCGTCCGGCTGGCACGGGCGGAAGAACCGATGACCGGTATTCAGCCATCCGTGCGATCCTGGATGCGGAACCCGGACGCTGCGGCCGGTTGCGGTCGCCCGCGCTCCGTGGTGTCCGGGCCGGGACGGACTGGGAGGCATCGAACGTGACGGACGGCTGGAACTGGCGCCAGCCCGAGAGGACCGCGACGCCGGGGTACCCCCCACCGTCGTCGAGCCCGACAGTCGGCGCGTGGGCGGTGCCCACCGGGGAGCCGGACCCGGCGTCCTCGCCGTGGTGGTCGGACGCGTTGCACGACCCGTGGCGTAATCCGGGAACGCCGACGGCCGTGGTGGTCCAGGCGTCGGCGGCGTCGACGGGCGGCGCGCCCCCCGAACCGGTCACCGACCCGGACGCCGCGCCGCGTCGCGGGCTTGGTTCGGTCTTCCTGGTGTCCCTGGTCACCGCGTTGCTGGCCGGTGCACTCGGCGGCTCGCTCGGCTACGCGTTCGCGGTGCGCGGCGGTGCGGGCGGGGTGACCGCCCTGGGGTCCACCGGCGCCGAGCCGCCGGCCACCGCGCAACGGCCGGCCGACTCGGTGGCCGGCGTGGCCGAGCGGGTGCTGCCGAGCGTGGTCACGGTACGGGTGAGCGGCAGCGGCGGGGTCGGCCTCGGCTCCGGCTTCGTGGTGACCCAGGACGGCTACGTGGTCACCAACGACCACGTGGTCGGCGTCGGGGTCGATTCCGCGACCGTCGTCTTCAACGACGGCTCCACCGCCCCGGCGGAGGTGGTCGGCAAGGACCCCGAGTCGGACATCGCGGTGATCAAGGTGTCCCGGACCGGGCTGACCCCGGTCGAGTTCGGCGACTCCGACGCGGTCGCGGTCGGCGACCCGGTGCTCGCCTTCGGTACGCCACTGTCCCTGGCCAACACGGTCACCGCCGGCATCGTCAGTGCCCTGGACCGGACGTTCCGCAACGGCGAACCCGGAGGCCAGGTGCGCTACTACGCGGCGATCCAGACCGACGCGGCGGTGAACCGGGGTAACTCCGGCGGACCGCTGGTCGACGGGGCCGGGCGGGTGATCGGGGTCAACTCGGTGATCCAGACCCCGGCCGCCGACGAGGAGACCGCCGGCAACGTCGGGCTGGCCTTCGCCATCCCGATCAACCAGGCCAAGCGGCTGGCCCAGGAGATCATCGACACCGGCCGGGCCCGGCGTACGGTGATCGGCGCACAGGTCGGCGGCACCCGGACCGGCGGTACCGGCGGCGTACGGCTCAGCTCCGTCGACCCCGGCGGTCCGGCGGCCGAGGCCGGACTCCGGACCGGTGACGTGGTGCTCAAGATCGACGGCAAGCCGTTGGAGGAGCCGAGCGACCTGATCGCGCTGGTCCGCAAGTACGCCCCCGGTTCGGTGGTCAGTGTCGAGTACCGGCGCGGCTCCGAGCGTCAGTCGGCCTCCGTGACCCTCGCCGCGGACGCCAAGTAGCGGCAGCACGGTGGGACCGGTCACGGGGGCATCGCACGTGGTGCTGCCTGCTGTTCACCGGCTCCCCCTCCCGCTGGTGGCGTCGCCGTGCGTACTCTTGCCCTGGTCCGGGTGAGGAGGCGTCGGTGCGTACTCCCGCCCTGAGCCGTGTGAGGAGGCAGCCGTGTTCGAAAACCTGAACTGGTGGGAGATCGGTGCGCTGCTGCTGGTCGCCCTGTTGATCTTCGGCGATCGGCTGCCGAACGTGATCAGCGACGGACTCCGGATGCTGCGCAACCTGCGGAACATGGCCCAGAACGCCACCGGCGACCTGAGCCGGGAACTGGGTACCGACATCCAGCTCGAGGACCTGCACCCGAAGGCCTTCATCCGCAAGCACCTGCTCAGCGAGGAAGACGAGCAGGCGATCCGCAAGCCGCTGCAGGGCGCCTACGAGAAGCTCCGCTCCGACCTCACCGACGTACACCGGGAACTCGACGACGTCGCCTCGGCCGCGGACATCCGGGCGACCGGTGGCGGCGGCACGACCTCGACCTCCGGCGGCGCCGAGGTGGCCTCCGCGCCGCAGCAGCGGCGCAGCTTCGACATCGACGCCACCTGACCGGCCGGGGACCGACGGGGGCGGTCACCGGGGCGGTCGACGACGGTCGGGGACCGCCGGGGCGACGGTGGGTGGGCCGAGGCCTGGACCCCGGCCGCCCTACGGGATCAGCGGCCGGCGGGCCGGAGACTGAGCGGCTTGCCGACCAGCGACTCACGCCGGACCGCGAGGCGGTCGGCGATCGCGGACAGCGCCCGGGCCGCCGGCGACTCCGGCTCGGCCAGGACGACCGGCGTACCGGCGTCACCCGCCTCCCGGACCCGGGTGTCCAGCGGCACCTGCCCGAGCAGCGGCACCTGGGCGCCGATGACCCGGGTGAGCGACTCGGCGACGGTCGTACCACCGCCGGCGCCGAAGACCTCCATCCGGCTGCCGTCCGGCAACTCCAGCCAGGACATGTTCTCCACCACGCCGACCAGGCGCTGGTGGGTCTGCAGGGCGATGGCGCCGGCCCGCTCGGCCACCTCGGCCGCCGCGGTCTGCGGGGTGGTCACCACCAGGATCTCCGCGTTCGGCAGCAACTGGGCCACGGAGATGGCCACGTCGCCGGTGCCCGGCGGCAGGTCGAGCAGGAGTACGTCCAGGTCGCCCCAGTAGACGTCGGCGAGGAACTGCTGCAGCGCCCGGTGCAGCATCGGGCCCCGCCAGACCACCGCCGCGTTCCCGTCGGTGAACATGCCGATCGAGATCACCTTCACCCCGTGCGACTGGGGCGGCATGATCATGTCTTCGACCCGGGTCGGCCGACCGTCGGCACCGAGCATCCGGGGTACGGAGTGGCCGTAGATGTCGGCGTCCACGACGCCCACCGACAGACCCTTCGCGGCGAGCGCCGCGGCCAGGTTGACGGTGACGCTGGACTTGCCGACGCCGCCCTTGCCGCTGGCGATGGCGTAGACCCGGGTCCGGGTCCCCGGCTGGGCGAACGGGATCACCGGCTCCTGGGTGGCCGTACCACCCCGGAGCCGGGCCTGCAGGGCCTGCCGCTGCTCCGGGCTCATCACCCCGAAGTCGATCTCGACCCCGGTCACGCCGGGCACGGCGCCGACCGCCGAGGTGATGTCGGTACGCAGCTTGTCCCGCAACGGACAGCCGGCCACGGTCAGCAGCAACTCGACCCGTACGACACCGTCGGTGCCGACCGTGGCGGAGCGCACCATGCCGAGATCGGTGATCGGGCGACGGATCTCCGGGTCGTCGACGGTGGCCAGCGCGGCCTGCACCGCCTCCTCGACGGCGCTCGTGGGCCGGCCGTCCTGGCCGGGTACGGAGGCGGCAGCCTGGGGACCGGGTACGGCGGGAGCAGACATGCCGCCATGCTACGTCGTCGCGCCGCCCGGCCGACCGGGGCTGACGACGACGGTGACCGAAGAGATACGCCTCGTTCCGCCCGGTCCGGCGGCGGAACGTACGGCATGTCGGCGACGTTCGTGGTGGACGGCCCGGTCGTCGGCAGGCGGTCCGGCGGCCGGACGGTGGACGCCGTGGCCGGACGGTGCGACGATCGTCCCCGCCCGCCGCGCGCCCAGCCCCTTGGGGCGCGCGGCATCCGTCCGTTCCCGCCGGCGCCGGTCGCGCCTGCCGGGTCTCAGCGGCGGCGTACCCGGTGCAGCCGGAACGGTCGGGCGGCCCGCCGGACGGCGGGGGTCTCCCGGGGCGGCGCGGCGAGGGAACTGTCCGGCAGGGTCCGGCCGGCCGCCGACGGCGGCCCGGCCGGGGCCAGCCGGTTGATCGCGCACCCGGACGCCGCCCAGCGCTGCGCCAACTCGGCCGGGCTGCCGGAGGCGTTGAGCCGCTTGGCGGCCAACTGGGGCGCCACCGTCGCCCACCGCTCGCCCTCCGGCGCCAGCCGGGTCACCTCGGCGGGCCAGGTGACGATCCGTCCGCCGTGATCACCGCGAACCGTCACCTCGGCGGTACCGGAGGCGGCGAGGCCCGGGGCGTTCTGTTCGCCGGGACCGGTGACGACGTACAGGGCGTCGTCGAGCGGCAGGCACCAGAGCGCCAGCTGCGGACCGCCGTCCACCGCCACCCAGGCCACGGCGGCCTTCCTGATCGCCTCCGCCACCAGCGGCGAGCCGGCGGCGGGGTCGGCACCACTGTCAGTCACATCCCGCATCCTGCCGTACCCGGGCGCGGGACGGTACCGGCCGGCAGTCCCGGCCGGCCGCGGACCGGCGGCCGCTCAGGTGGGTGCGAGCAGTGCCGGGCCGGGCGCGAGTTCGTCCAGCAGCTCCGGCAGTTCGGCCAACGACCCGATCGCGGGACCGCGCCAGCCGCGGTCGTCGTCGAAGACGAGATGGTCGTCAAGATCAGCTGCGGCCAGCCGGATCGCCGTCATCCCGGCGCCGGTGGCGCCGGTCAGTTCCCGGCTGCCGCCGTCGCCGACGTAGAGGCAGTCCGTCGGGGCGACCCTGAGGCGCCGGCAGGCGGCCAGGTAGATCGCCGGATCGGGCTTGCAGGTGCCGACCACCACCGAGTAGGCCCGTACGTCGAGCAGCGGCGCGACCGGCAGCTCCGGCAGGAAGGCGGGCAGCTCGTGGGTACAGTCGGTGACCAGGGCGGTCAGCAGCCCTCGACGACGTACCGCCTCGAGGACCGGCACCGCCTCGGGGCGGAGCCGGGTGTCCGCCCGTACCGCCGAGATCCGGGCCGCGACCGCGGCGCCGAGGTCCGCCCGGTCCGGTCGTCCGCCGGCCTCCCGGCAGACCCAGCGTAGGGTTGCCGCGGCGTCGCCGAGCGCACCGCTGGCACGCGGGTAGAAGGACGCGTCGAGGACGTCGGCCAGGACGTCCGGCGGGCAGCCGAGCAGCGCGGCGACCTCGGCGTGCTGGTCGCCACGTCGGATCGCGCAGGTGAGGGTGCCGAAGAAGTCGAAGAGCACGGCGCGGTACGCGGGTCGGCTGGACCGGTGTTCGGGCATGGGGGAGCAGGCCTCCGGACCGGGGTCGACGAGTCGAGACCGGTCGATGCTAACGGTTTGTTGATCAGATGATGGCCCCCCGTGACATGTGAGGATCTTCTCGTGCCCCCTGGCGCTCCACCATCCCGAAATCCGGTCGACCCGCTCAGCGTCGGGGCGGTCACGGTCGCGGTGGTCGCGGTGTCCTCGTCCGCGCCCCTGATCGCGTTCGCCGCCGCGCCCGCGCTGGCGATCGCCTTCTGGCGCAACCTCCTGTCCGTCGGCGTACTCGGGCCGTTCGCGCTGGTCCGCCGCCGGCACGAGCTCCGGACCCTGGCCCGGGGCGCGGGACGGCGCGAGGCCGGGTTCTCCGTACTCGCCGGCCTCGCCCTCGCCGTACATTTCGGCACCTGGATGCCGAGCACCCAGCTGACCTCGGTGGCCGCCGCCACCGCCCTGGTGGCCACCCATCCGGTCTGGCAGGGACTGATCGCCCTGGGCCAGGGCCGACGGCTGCCGCTGGGCGGCTGGGTCGGCATCGGGGTGGCGGTGCTCGGCGCGGTCTGGGCGGTCGGCGCGGACCTGAGCGTCGGCTCGGCCGAGGCGGTCCTCGGCGACGTGCTCGCCATCTGTGGGGGCGTGGCGGCGGCGGTCTACACCGCGTTCGGTGAACGGGCCCGGAGAACCACCAGCACGGTCACGTACACCACCATCTGCTACGGCACCTGCTCGCTGGCGCTGCTGGTGGTCTGCCTGGCCGGCGGCGTACGACTGACCGGCTTCGACACCCCGACCTGGCTCGCCGTGCTGGGCCTGGTGGCCGGCGCCCAGTTGCTCGGCCACTCGATGTTCAACTACGCGCTACGCCGGATCTCGGCGACCACGATCAGCGTGCTCATCCTCCTGGAGACGCCCGGAGCCGCGTTGATCGCCTGGCTCTGGTTGGACCAGGTGCCCCGGACCGAGGCGCTTCCCGGCCTGGTGCTGCTGCTGGCCGGGGTCGCCGTGGTCCTGCACGCCGAGGCTCGCGCCGCCCGACGTGCGGTGGCCCGCCGATCCGACTCCGACGCCGGCCCGCCGGCGGATCCGGTCCCGGCGGCCGTTGTCCCGGCCGACGCCGACGCCGACGCCGGCCGGTCCGCCGCCGACCCGGCCGACCCTGTCCCGACCAACGCTGTCCCGGCCGTCGCGGCGGCGACGTCGGAGAAGGTGCAACGAAACGTCTGAGCGGTGCGCCCTCACCATGTGTTGGTGCAGACCTCGGCGCCGGTGGAGCCGACCTTCGACGCGGTGTACGCCGCGCACTACGTCCCGCTGGTCCGGCTCGCCTACGTGACGATCGGCAGCCGGACCGCCGCCGAAGACCTGGTGCAGGATGTCTTCATCGAATGGCTGCGCCGTCGGGACGACGTCCGGCAACCCGTGGCGTACCTGCGCCGGGCCGTCGTGTCGCGGTGCCACTCGTGGCTGCGGCGTCGGATCCTGGAACGCCGGCACGACGACAGCAGACGCTGGGCGGCGTCGGCGCTGCCACCGCCGGACGGCACCACCACGGCCGTACGGGCGGCGCTCGCCCGGCTCAGACCCCGGCAGCGTTCCGTGGTCTTTCTGCGGTACTACCTCGACCTGCCGATCGACGAGATCGCCGCGGCGCTGGACTGCCGACCGGGCACCGTGAAGTCGCTGCTGCACCGATCCCTCGCCGTCCTCCAGGAGCAGCTCAATGACGACTGACCTCGAACGTCGGATCGGCGAGGGACTGCGCGGTGTGGCCGACGGGCTCACCGTCGTACCGCCGACCGTCGACGAACTGCGGGCCCGCGCGAACCGGGGAGCCCCGGCCAGCCGGCGCCTCCGGGGCGGCTGGTGGCCGGGCCGGTCGCTGTCCGGTCGGTGGGCCGGGCCGGTGCTTGCCGCTCTCGCCGTGAGCACCGTCCTCGGGCTGGCCACCGTGGCCCCCGGCACCGGTCTGCGCCTGCCCGGTCCGGGCGGGGCGAACCCTGGTGTGGCCACCGGGGACGCTCCGGCCCTGCCGTCCCGGTTCGCCGGGATGTCGCTGCTCACCGCGCCGGTGTCGACGTCCCCACCCGGACCGGCGGTGGCCCTCTACCGGCAGGGCTCGCTCGGCACCCGGCTCGGCACCAGCCAGACGTTGGTGCTCGGGGTCGACGGCCGGACGTACCGCCGGCTCGACCTGGCGGAGGAGCGCGGCGTCACCGGTCCCGACGGCGAGTGGCACGCCGCGGAGTCCCTGCTCGGTCCCGACGGTGGTCAGGTCGCGGTCGCCGACCCGGCGCGGCTCACCGACCACCTCGACCTGGTCGACCTTCGGACCGGCCAGGTCCGGGAGTTCCCGCTCGTCCCGCCCGCTGCCGCGTTCCCGCTCAGCTGGACCCCGGACGGCACCCGCCTGGTGGTCGAGCTTCGCGACCGTCCGTGGGCGGAGGAGTCGGCGACCGACGGTCGACTGGTGGTCCTCGACGTCGGCACCGGGCAGGTGACTCCGCTGCCCGGGGTCGCCAAGGCGGACATGTTCGACACGGTCGTGGTCTCGCCCGACGGTGCCCTGCTCGCGGTACCGGTCGAGGCCGGTCGGATCGACATCCTCGACCTGGCAGGTGTCCGGCTGCGGACCCTGACCGTGCCGGAGGGCTACCACCTCGACAGCAACGCCGCCTGGTCGCCGGACGGTCGCTGGCTGATGGTGCGGAGGCTCGACGTGGCCCAGGACGCACTGGCCCTGGTGGACGCGACCGGCGCGACGACCGGGATACCCGTGCCGCTACCGGGGTTTCAGACCGGCGGGGCGCACCGGACCACGCTGCTCGGCTGGACGGGGCCGGACGCGGTACTGCTCGGGGTGGAGGGGCGGAAGGACTACGAGATCGTCCGGCGGTCGTTGGACGGCACGACCCGGGTGCTCAGCCGTGCCGGGCAGGGGATCGGGCAGGTGGCGCGGGTCGACGACCTGCGGCTCGCCGGCGGGCTGGTGACGGACCTGCGGACCGGTGATCCCGGCGACCCTGACCGGGGGCCGTGGCCGCGGTGGTGGCGGGTCCTGGTCGCCGCCGGCGCCGGGCTCGTCGCCTGGTCGCTGTTCCGCTGGGTACGTCGCCGGCGGACCACCGTGCCCGGGACGGTCCGACCCGACACCGGGGGGTGATCCGGACGGGCTGGCCAGGGCCGCCGACGGTGCCCTGGCCAGCCTCCGGGGTGGACCGTTCCGGATCAGCTCGCGTTGGCGCCCCAGATCGCGAATCCGAGGACACCGAAGTAGAGGATGAGGAACAGGATGCCCAGGATCCCCAGTCCGACGCCGATCCAGCCGATGACCAGACCGGCGGTGGCCAGGCCCTCGCCGTCCTCGCCCTTCGTTCGGATCTCCTCACGGGCCCGCTTGGCCAGGTAGACGCCGACACCGCCGAGCAGCGAACAGCTGAACAGGGCCACGATGCTGGTGACCAGGGCGGCGATCGCCATACCGTTGGTCGACCTGGCGACCGGGTACGGCGGCGGGTAGCCGTGGGCCGGGTTCACCGCACCGTACGGTGCGGAGGTCGGGTCTCCGTACGCCCCGGGGGTGGCGCCGCTGGTCGGGTCGACGGGGTTGGGCGAAGTCACGCGTGCTCCTGTTGACGAGGGGGTCAGTAGGTGTAGGTGGAATCCTGGTTGGCCAGTACCACGCCGAGGACGATGAGGCCGATGGTGGCGAGGATCGCGATACCGCCGGCGATCCAACCGACGATGATGCCGGCCAGCGCGAGACCGTCGCCGGCCTCGCCCCGTTCCCGGATCTGCTTGCGGGAGACGTGGCCGAGGATGGCGCCGACGATGCCGAGATAGCCGCCCAGGCCGTAGGCGCAGAGCCCGAGCATGCCGACGATGCCGACCACCAGCGCGGCGATCGCCAACCCGTTGGTGGCGGGCGCCGCCGCGACGGGGTAGCCGGCGATCGGATAGCCCGGAGCGGGATAACCGGGAACGGGGTAGCCGGGGACGGGGTAGCCGGCAGCCGGGTGGTGGGCGGCGCCGGGCGGCGCCATGATGGCGGTCGCCGGGTCACCGCTCACCGGGTCGCCGCTCACCGGAGAGCCCGCTGGCGGGGCCGACTCGGCCGGGTACTCCGGCTGGTAGGTGGGGGTCGGTGTCGGGTCCGGATAGCCGGCCGGGGATGGCGCCTGCCAGGAGGCATCACTGGAGTAGTTGCTCGGCTGAGGGTCGCTCATCTGGGGTGCTCACTCCGTCCACGTGAGGTGCGTCGCCAGGGTAGTCGTCGCACGCCAACCCGGTGGTCCCGGTCTGCGGTGCGGCATTGCCCGAATCGTCCGGACGGGGCAGGATCGCGGGCATGGTATTCGAAGCGCGCGCTGGTGACCGGGCGGGCAACCGCCCACGCCGAGGCGCCACGCGTCCCGCGTTGGCCCGTCGCACCCGTACCGGTTCGCAGAGCACCGTCTCGGAGGACATCGACTCCGGGCCAGGACTGCCGGCGAGTGAGGACGAGCCGGTGACGATGCGTCTGGACGGCCGGGTCGCGCTGGTGACCGGGGCCGGCAGCCCGGACGGGATCGGGTACGCGACCGCCCGGCGACTCCGCGGTCTGGGCGCCCGGGTGGCAATCGTCTCGACGACCCGGCGTATCCACGATCGCGCCGCCGAACTGGGCGCCATCGGGTTTGTCGCCGACCTGACCGACGAGGCCGAGGTGGGCGCGTTGGCGGATGCCGTCGTGGAGCAGCTCGGCGAGGTGGAGGTGCTGGTCAACAACGCCGGACTGGCCAGCCGGGCCAGTCCGGAGGTGCTCCGGCCGGTGGTCCAGCTCAGCTACGACGAGTGGCACCGGGAGATCGAGCGGAACCTGACCACCGCGTTCCTGTGCAGCCGGGCGTTCATCAGCGGGATGGCCGAGCGGGGCTGGGGCCGGATCGTCAACCTGGCCGCCACCGCCGGTCCGGTCAACGCCCTACCGACCGAGGCGGCGTACGCGGCGGCGAAGGCCGGGGTCGTCGGGCTGACCCGGGCACTCGCGTTGGAGATGATCGCCGACGGGGTGACGGTCAACGCGGTGGCTCCCGGCAAGATCTACACCGCGGCGTCCACGATGGCCGAGCTGAAGCAGGGGCTCGGTACCCCGGTCGGCCGTCCGGGTACGCCGGACGAGGTGGCCGCGGCCATCGCGTTCCTCTGTTCGCCGGCCGCGTCGTACATCACCGGGCAGATGCTGGTGGTGGATGGGGGCAACAGCGTGCGCGAGGCCGAGTTCCGCTGAACCGTCGCCTGGAGGGTGGAGCGGCGCGGGCAACCGCCCGGCGCCGCTCCACCCCTAGTAGGTGCCGCCGTTGCCGTCTGATCCGGCCCAGATCCCGAGGGCGAGCCATCCGCAGCAGAGGATCACGTACACCCCGGTGAAGACGTAGCTGAGGATCAGACCCCAGAGCGCCAGTTGGGCGCCCTGCTCGCCGGTGCGGGCGATCTGGCGTCGGGCCAGGTGCCCGAGCACGATGCCGGCGGGGGCGAAGACGAACGCGAAGACCAGCGACAGAATCGCGAGTACGTTGACGCCCCGTGGCTCGCCGTACTGCCCCGGTTGGCCGTAGCCGCCGGGCTCACCGTAGCCCCCGGATTGACCGTACTGGCCGGGTTGGCCGTAGCCACCCTGGCCGCCTTGACCGTAGCCACCCTGGCCGTAGCCGCCGGGCTGGCCGTACTGGCCGGGTTGGCCGTAGCCACCCTGGCCGCCGTACTGACCATGGCCGCCGTACTGGCCATGGCCGCCGTACTGGCCATGGCCGCCGGGCTGGCCGTAGCCGCCCTGTTGGCCGTACCCGCCGGGTGGGCCCGGCTGGTGGTGGGTTCCGGGGGCGTGGTCCTGCGGGCCGGGCTGCCCACCCGGCGGGCCGGAGGGCTGCCCCGGCGGTCGCGGAGACTCCTCGGGGTCCTGAGGTTCGCCGGCGCCTGGGTGACTCATGGGTCTGCCCTCCTCGCCCAGAAACGCTACCGGCAAATGACCCTTTTCTCCGGCATTGCAGTGATTGTCGGTCTCGTGTCGGTGACCACGGGACCGCTCCGGACCTCGGGCAGTGCCGAGTCGGGCGCGGCGCGTACGCCGCCAGGACTGGTCGGAGAAAAGGCGGGCGGCGGCAGGACGGTCCGGCCAGGCGTGGAGAGGGCGGTCAGCCGCGTCGGGAGAGGCCGCCCACGGCGCGTTCCACCGCCAGGCAGCGGTCCTCGACGTAGTCGACGCCGGCCTCCTCGGCGATCCGGCGGGCCTCGGCCGAGACGATGCCGAGCTGCAACCAGACCGCCGGAGCGCCGATCGCGACCGCGTCCCGGACCACCTGGACCGCGTCCTCGGCGGGGCGGAACACGTCGACCAGGTCGACCGGGTGCGGGATCTCGGCCAGCGAGCGGTAGACCCTCTCCCCGAAGAGCTCGTCCGCCCGCGGATTCACCGGGATGATCTGCCAGCCGTGCCGCTGCATCTGCAGCGGCACGCTGTGCGCCGGCTTCGAGGGGTCGCGGGAGGCGCCGACAACGGCGATCACCTGGGCGTCGGCCAGGATCTGTTGAGCGTCACGCACCCCGCGACTGTAGCTCCGTCAGGCCGTCTCGACACCCACGTGCGTACGGTGCCGGGTCGGGGTCTCGATCTCGTCCAGCAGGGCGATCGCGAAGTCGGCGTACGAGACCCGGCTGCTCGCCTCCGCCGGTGCCGTACGGTACCGCCCGGTCCGGCTACCACCGTGGTCGAAGTCGCCGGCCGGACTCAGCACCAGCCAGTCGGGATCGTCGGCGGCGCGCAGCACGTCCATCCCGGCGGCGTGCCCGAGCGAGAAGAAGCGGTACTCCTGCGGGTACCCGGGGGTGTCCATCAACGGCGTCCCGTCGACGGTCGGCAGCACCGAGGCCAGCCCCACCACCAGCAGCCGGGGCACCCCGGCCCGGGCCAGCCCGGTCAACAGGGCGCGGGCGGCGGTGGTGAAGAAGACGTCGGGCGCGACGGCGGGATCGTAGACGCTGCTGATCACGGCATCGTGTCCGGCGGCGATCCGTGCGACGTCGTCGGCGCTCGTGACGTCCCCCGTGACGATCCGTACGTTCCCGGTCGTCAGGTCCGGGTGCCGGGCCGGATCCCGTACGACGGCGGTGACCTGGTGTCCCCGCCGGAGTGCCTCGCCGACGGCGGCCCGGCCACCACGACCACCCGCTCCGAAAACCACGATCCTGCCCATTTCGGTTCCTCCCGTCACCGGTCGGACCCGGTTGCCCGACCGGCTGCCGACGGTATCCACGCCGGTGGTTACCGTCCGGATACCGACTACCGTGGCACCATGTCGTCGCAGCCGCTCAGCCCGGACATGTTCGACCCGGTCTGTCCGTCCGCCCTGGTGCCGCTCCGGACCGGGGACAAGTGGGCCGGGATGGTCCTCCGGTGTCTCGAAGGTGGTCCGCGTCGCTTCTCCGAACTGCGGGTTCCGTTGCGGGGGATCACCGCGAAAGTGCTCACCGGGTCACTGCGGGGGCTCGAACGCGACGGCCTGGTCCACCGCACCGTCCGGCCGGGGCCGGTTCGGCACACCGAGTACGCGCTCACCCCGTTGGGCCTGAGCCTGCTCCGTGGACCGATGGCGGCGCTCTGCGGTTGGATGGAGGAGCACTGGGAGGAACTGCTCGACGCCCGGGAGGCGTACTCCGCCCCGACCGGCGGTGCGGTCAGCACCGGCTGAGCCGCCGGGCCGGAGCCGACCGAGCCGCCGGGTCAGCATCGACCGGCCCCCGGTCAGAGCAGGCTGAGCTGCTCGGCGACGGGTGCCGGGGCGGGCCTCGGCGGCACCTGGCGGGCCTCACCCGGCTCGGGGCGGTGCAGGCCGTGGCGGCGGGCCGCGATCCGGACCCGGGCGACGATCTCCCGTTGGTACGCCTGCGGCAGGTAGGAGCCGTTGCCGAACAGCTCCCGGTAGCGCGGCACCAGGTGCGGGTACTCCCGGGCCAGCCAGGCGGCGTACCACTGTCGGGCTCCGGGGCGCAGGTGCAGGGGCAGGGGCGTCACGGTCGCCGCCCCGGCCTCGGCGATCGCGGCCACGGTCGACTCGATCGAGTCGTCGGTGTCGGTCAGCCCGGGCAGGATCGGGGCCATCAGTACGCCGACCGCGAAGCCGGCGTCGGCCAGCTGCCGTACGACGTCCAGCCGGCGTCGCGGGCCGGGGGTGCCCGGCTCCACGGCCCGCCAGATCGGTTCGTCGACAAAGCCGACGGAGATGGAGAGCCCGACCCGGGTCACCTCCGCCGCCTGCCGCAGCAGTGGCAGGTCCCGCAGGATCAGGGTGCCCTTGGTGAGGATCGAGAACGGGTTGGCGAAGTCCCGCAGCGCGGTGAGGATCTCCGGCATCAGCCGGTAGCGGCCCTCGGCCCGCTGGTAGCAGTCCACGTTGGTGCCCATCGCGATGTGCCCGCCCTGCCACTTCGGGGCGGCCAGTTCGCGGCGGACCAGCTCACCGGCGTTGACCTTGACCACCACCCGGCTGTCAAAGTCACGGCCGGGGTCGAGGTCGAGGTAGGTGTGGGTGTTGCGGGCGAAGCAGTTGTGGCTGACCACGCCGTTGGCGATGAAGTCGCCGGTGCCGGTGGTGATGTCGTAGAGGGTCAGTTCGCGCCCGAGCGGCTCGATGCGGCGGATCCGCAGCGCGCCGCGGTTGCTGAGCACGGTGCCGTCGAGGTCGCCGACTCCGGCCGGCCCGGACCGGCCGGTGCCGACCAGGCTGTCGGTGATCGCCAGGTAGGGCCGGGGTGGCTCGCCGGGCGCCGCCGCGGTGACGTGTTTCCAGCCGCGTGGGGTGAGGAACCGGTGGTCGCCGCTCGCGGTCAGTTCGGTGCCGTCGGCCAGGCCGACCAGGTACGCCGGTTTCACCGTCGACCAGTGCGCCAGCACCTGGGTGCGGACGTACCGCCGGTGGTTGCCCTGGGCGACGGTGCCGTAGATCTCGTCGCCGACCCGCAGTTCGGCCAGGGGGCGGGTGGTGCCGTCGGCGAGCAGGATCTGGGTGTCGCCGGCCAGGCAGTAGACACAGGCGTGGCTGCAGCCCCGGTACGGGTTGACGGTCCACTCGAACGGCACCCGGGAGGTGCCGGGCACCCGGTTGATGATCGACTTTGCGCGTATCTCGTAGAAGGTCATGCCCGCGAAGCCGGGGGTGTCAAAGGTGCGGGCGACGGCGCCGGGCAGCGCCAGTGGCAGGGCTGACGGCACCGCCCCCGCCACCGGCGCCGCCCCCGGCGGGGCCACCGCGTCATCGTGGGGAGCCGATGACAGGTTTTCCCAGCGCATGGCCAGTATTCGAACACATGTACGACGAGCTGCGCAACCGGGAACCACCGGATCACCCACCCGGGTGGCGGTACGGCTCAGCCGGGTGGCGCGGCGCTGCTCTCCCGCCGCACCAGCGTGGCGCTGACGTGTTCGATCTGCGGGGTGTTCAACGGCTCCGGCGGTTGCAGGGCCAGGGTCATCGCCCGGGCGCCCATGTCGGCCAGCGGCAGCCGGACGGTGGTGAGCGCGGGGGTGACGTCCTGGGCGATCGGCATGTCGTCGAAGCCGATGACGCTGATCCGTCCCGGCACCTCGATCCCCCGTTGCCGCAGTACGGCCAGGACGCCGATCGCCATCGAGTCGTTGAGTGCCGCGATCGCGGTGATCTCCGGCTCGGCGTCGAGCAGTGCGGCGGTGGCGGCGGCCCCGCCGGCCCGGTCGAAGTCGCCGTAGACGATCTGCCGGGCGGCGAGCTTGCGGCCGTGTTCCCGGGCGGCCCGGCGCAGCCCGGCGAGCCGGTCCGTGGTGGTGGTCAGGTGACGTGGACCGGCGACGACGCCGATCCGGGTGTGCCCGAGGCCGAACAGTTCGGTGCCGACCAGGTGTCCGCCCGCCTCGTTGGCCGGGATGACGGCGTGGCCGCTGTGCTCGTGCCGGCCGATCACCGCGACGTGCCCGCCGGTGGCCTGGTAGACCCGTAGTTTCGCGTCCAGGGTGCGGGTGAACTCCTCGTCGTGGTAGCCCGATCCGGCGAGGATGATCGCGGCGGCCTGGTTGGCCCGAAGCAGTTCGACGTACTCGAGTTCCCGGTCCGGGTCGCGGTAGGTGTTGCAGATGATGACCAGGCGCCCGTGTTCGGTGGCGACCCGCTGCAGCCCTCGGGTGATCTCCGAGAAGTACGGGTCGGAGACGTCGTGCACGATGACGCCGACCGCGCTGCGGTGGTTGCGGGCGAGTTGCTGGGCGTGTGCGTTCGGCACGTACTGCAGTTCCTCGACGGCGGCCAGTACCCGCTCGCGCAACGCCTCGGTGACCGGCTTGGGGCTGCCGTTGATGATCCGGGAGGCGGTGGCGGGGGACACGCCGGCTCGCCGTGCGACATCCGCCAGAGTGGCCATGGCCTCCAGTCCCTTTCCGACGTCTCCGGTGACCGGGTCCCGGGTGAGAGTGACCGACTTGCGGGTGGGAGTGACCGGGTCGCAGGTGAGGATAGCGCGGCTCCGTGCATGTCCTTCAGCGCCGACGCGGTGACCGCAGGTGGGCCGTCGCGGTGTCGGCCGCTGGGCCGTCGTGGTGACTCCGGGAGACGAGCCGGGGGCTGCGCGCGGCGCGACGCGGTGCCGGCGGGTGGAGACGGTACGACCGATGATCGCCGCCCCTTGCCGGAACCGGAGGACGCTCGGTAGCGTACGCAGGAAAGCGCTTGCCGGCCCTTGCTCGGGCGCCGGAACTCCGCGCTACGACCACCGCGCCCGTCGACTCCCGGGACCCACCCGTCCCACCCGGCCCGACGAGCGACGCGGATCAGCCAGCCTGAGGAGGCGCCCCATGGCCCGTACCACGATCGGCATCGTGCTCAATGGCGTGACCGGCCGGATGGGCTACCGGCAGCACCTGGTCCGGTCCCTGCTCGCCCTCCGCGAACAGGGCGGCCTGCCGTTGCCCGACGGCACCCGGCTCTGGCCCGAACCGGTGTTGGTCGGCCGGAGCGAGACGAAGCTGCGGGAGATCGCCGACCGGCACGGGTTGACCGAGTGGACCACCGACCTGACCGCGGCGTTGGCCCGCCCGGACGTGCAGATCTACTTCGACGCCCAGGTGACCGCCCAGCGGGAGAAGGCCCTCAAGCTGGCGATCGAGGCCGGCAAGCACATCTACACCGAGAAGCCGACCGCCGAGGACCTGGCCGGCGCGGTCGAGCTGGCCCGGCTCGCCGACGCCGCCGGCATCAAGCACGGCGTGGTCCAGGACAAGCTCTTCCTGCCCGGCCTGCGCAAGCTCGACCGGCTGGTCAAGGGCGGCTTCTTCGGCCGGATCCTCTCGGTGCGCGGCGAGTTCGGCTACTGGGTCTTCGAGGGTGACTGGCAGGAGGCCCAGCGGCCGTCCTGGAACTACCGGGCCGCCGACGGCGGTGGCATCACCGTCGACATGTTCCCGCACTGGCACTACGTGCTGGAGCAGATCTTCGGCCGGGTCACCTCGGTCAGCGCACACGTCACCACCCACATCCCGCAGCGCTGGGACGAGACCGGCGAACGTTACGACGCCACCGCCGACGACGCCGCGTACGGCATCTTCGAGATCGAGCGGCCCGGCCAGGACGGCCGGATCGTCGCCCAGATCAACTCGTCCTGGTCGGTGCGGGTCTACCGGGACGAGCTGGTCGAGTTCCAGGTGGACGGTACCGAGGGCAGCGCCGTCGCCGGACTGCGCAACTGCCGGATCCAGCACCGGGCCACCACCCCCAAGCCGGTCTGGAACCCGGACCTGCCGGCCACCGAGGACTTCCGGTCACAGTGGCAGGTGGTGCCGGACAACGCCGAGTTCGACAACGGCTTCAAGGCCCAGTGGGAGCTGTTCCTGCGGCACGTGGTCCTCGACGAGCCGTACACCTGGGACCTCTGGGCCGGGGCCCGCGGCGTGCAGCTCGCCGAACTCGGTCTGGCCTCGGCCCGCGAGGGCCGGCGGATCGAGATCCCGGAGCTGGGGGCGTCGGCGTGACCGCGCCGGGGCGCTTCTCCTTCAACCAGGCGACCGCGAAGTACTGGCCGATCCCCGACCTGGTCGCCGGCTGCGTCGCGGCCGGGGTCGGCCAGCTCGGCCTCTGGCGGGAGGAGACCAACGCGTACGGTCTGGACAAGACCGCGGCGCTGGTCCGCGACGCCGGGCTCGCGGTCACCTCACTGTGCCGGGGCGGTTTCTTCAACACCCCCGACTGGTACGACGAGAACCGTCGCGCCATCGACGAGGCCGCGACCCTCGGGGCACCGGTGCTGGTCCTGGTCTCCGGCGGCCTGCCGGACGGAAGCCGGGACCTGGACGCGGCCCGGGCGCACGTCGGTGAGGCGGTCGGGGCGTTGGTGCCGCACGCCCGGGCCGCCGGGGTGAAACTGGCGATCGAACCGCTGCACCCGATGTTCTGCTCGGACCGGTGTGTGGTGGCGAGCCTGGGCCAGGCCCTGGACCTGGCCGCGCCGTACCCGGCCGACGCGGTCGGGGTGGTGGTGGACACCTACCACCTGTGGTGGGACGACCAGGTCTGGGCGCAGATCGCCCGGGCCGGCCGGGAGGACCGGATCGCCTGCTTCCAGGTCGCCGACTGGATCACCCCGCTGCCGGAGGGCGTACTGCTGGGGCGCGGGCTGCCGGGGGAGGGCTGCGTGGAACTGCGCCGGTTCCGGGACGCGGTCGAGGCGGCCGGCTACACCGGGCCGATCGAGGTGGAGGTCTTCCACGCCGGACTCTGGGCCCGGCCGGGCGCGGAGATCCTGGACCGCACCCTCGCCGGTTACCTGGCCCACGTGGATTAGTCGGCGGACCCGGCGCGGGGGAGGATGGTCCCATGGACCGAGCCACCTTCGTGTACGACGGCGACTGCGCCTTCTGCAGCAAGTGCGCGGACTTCATCGACCGGCGGATCCCGACCGGGGTCCGGGTGCTGCCCTGGCAGTTCGCCGACCTCGACGATCTCGGGCTGACCGTGGCGCAGTGCGACGAGGCGGTCTGGTGGGTCGGCACCGACGGCGTACGCGCGGCCGGGCCGGACGCGATCGCGAAGCTGCTCGGGACGAGCCGGCCGGCCTGGCGGGCGCTGGGCGCCGCGCTGCGGCTGGCCCCGGTTCGGGCGGTGGCCTGGCCGACGTACCGCTGGGTGGCCCGCAACCGGCACCGGCTCCCCGGCGGTACGGCCGCCTGTGCGCTGCCCCAGGCGGCCCGGGAACGGCTCTACGGCACCGCCGGCGAGGGCTGAACCGGCGGAGCGTCCGGAGCCTCCGGCGGCGGGGTGGGCGCTGATCCGCCTGCCACGCCGGCCAGCTCCGGCCCCGGCCGCGGCGTCGCGGGTCGGTCCGATCCGACGGCGCCGCCCGACCGGCGGGCCCGCCACCGGACGAGTCGGTCGACCGGGCGGAGTCGCTCCAGTTCGAGGAAGCTGGTCATCGCCACCAGGTGCGGCGCGAACGAGATTGTGATCGTGGCGAAGGTGACCAGGTGGAACGAGTAGAAGAACGCCACCACCGCCCGGCGCCAACGGGCGGAGACGACGAAGATCAGTGGACTGAGCAGCTCGAACGCGATGATGCCGAACTGTGCGGCGATCAGCAGGTAGGGCACCTGGGCGATCAGGTCGGCCAGTTCGGTGCCCCGCCGGATGATCGCCCTGGCCAGCACGGAGCTGGTCAGCCACTCGATCCCGCCGAACCGGAACTTCGCCCAGGCGGCCAGGAAGTACGTGCAGACCACGGCGATCTGGGTGACCCGCAGCGCCCAGCCGCCGGCCTCGGTGCGTACCCCGTCCCCGTGCCGGGCCCGACCGGCGGTGGGCAGTACGGCGAGGGCGACCAGGAAGGCGAACCGGTCGTGGTCGACCTTCCCGTAGCTCATCGCGATGATCATCCACTCGAAATAGAGCAGGAAGACCGGCCAGCCCAGGGCCCGGGGCGCGCGCCCGGTCGCGGCGGCGAGGGAGAGCACCAGCAGCACCCAGAAGATGACCTCGACCAGCACCGGATTCGGGGTGGGCAGCGGGAGCAGCCGACCGACCAGGAGCGGCTGGTACAGCTCGCCGGAAATGCTGGTCTTGTGCCGGACCCACGGGGTGAAGATCACCAGGTCGGCGGCGACGAAGAGGTAGACGAGGGTGCGGAACGCGGCGATCCGACCCCGGGGGACCGGCTCGGTCAGCCAGCGGGAGATCGCGGCGGGCAACGTCCGGAACGTCATGACGCCCGCCAGCTGACCGTCGTCTCGTCCACGAACGTTCCGGTCGGCCGGCCGTCGCGGACGCCGTACCAGCGGACCACGATGCGGACCTCGACCAGCTCGGGTGATCCGGGGTGCCGGTCCGCGTACGCGTCGGCGACCTGCCGCAACAGGGCGGGGTCGGCGGCGTAGCGGCTCTGCTGGCCCTCGATCTCGGCCCGGCGGATCCCGGTGTTGCCCTGGTTCAACGGGATCACCGCCCCGGTCCGGTCGACCGCCTCGACCCGGGTGTCCGGGGCGGGGTCGTTCGGCGGGTTGGATCCGGCGTACATCCGGAACGGGCCGAACGGGAAGTGGTCGTCCTGGCCCCAGAGGGTGCCCGCCAGCAGGACGGCACCGACCACCGCGGTGATACCGACCCGCAGGGTACGGCCCCGCCTCGTCAACGCGTCCATCGCCACGAGACCCTACGCGTTCCGGTCGCACCCGGACGTCCCGGATCGGCCACGGTGTCCTAGCCGGTGACGGTGTTGCTCCGGGAGGCTGGCCGCTCGGGGAAGCCGGTGCGGGTGCGGAGACGACGCCGGCCGGATCCCTGGGTCGGGATCCGGCCGGCGTGCGCAGTTGCCGTGGCGGGTGGGCCGCCAGGTCAGTGGGTGTGTTCGTGGTCCGCCAGCTGCTTGCGGACGTCGTTCATGTCGAGCGCCTGGACCTGCTCGATCAGGGACTCCAACGCCGACTCCGGCAGGGCGCCGGGCTGGGCGAATACGACAACCCCGTCCCGTACCGCCATGATCGTGGGGATGGACTGGATCCCGTACCGGACGGCCAACTCCTGCTGCGCCTCGGTGTCGACCTTGCCGAAGACGACGTCCCCGTGTTTCTCCGAGGAGCGCTCGTAGATCGGGGCGAACCGCTTACACGGACCGCACCAGTCGGCCCAGAAGTCGACCAACACGATGCCCGGCTGCTCGGTCACCTCGTCGAAGTTGGCTGTGGTCAGCTCAACGGTCGCCATTGATCACTCCGATCACCGCAATTGAACTTGCTCCTGGGGGAACTCGTTCCATCCTCCGTGAATTCCCCGGCACCCGGTGTTGAAACGGTCATCGTGGGGCGCGTCACGTCTGGGCGGGTATCGACGGGGGTCCCTCGGGGGTGGTGCGGGGAGTGAAATCTTGTCGACACAGTCTAGTCACTCCGAGTCATGGGAGCGTTTCCAGTTGTTTCGCTGGCCAGGCCGGGTGTGATCGACGAACTTGCCGGTTGGCAAGCGGAAACAGGTGACAAATGGGATGGCCGGCCGCGTACGGATCATCACGTTCAGTAACGTTACAAAAAGATAACTGTGAGCCCGATCTCGGTCTGGGCTCTTCTGTGCAGCCAGTGTGATCGGGCAGAATCTTCCCCATCAGAGCGTGGGCGGCGGGCGCCGGGGAGGGCCCCGCCGCTCATTGCGTCCGGGGTTGGTTTCGAAAATCCCCACTTTCCTTAACGCTTGCTAAGGCTGGTGTGACGCGCCGGCCGGTGCGAACCGATCGTGAAGCCCGCTCCACCTGGCGCGATCACCCCGGCCGGCCGCCGGAAGTCGGCAGACCCCGCCGAGGTGTCGTCGAGCCGGGCGGACGCCCGGGGTCGGACCGGCGGGAACTTTCCGGGCAGAAGGGGATGTCCTCCGCGAGAGCCGCATATGCTGAGCTCGGGAGGCCGCGATGAGTCATACCGGATCCCCGGACCCGGCCGGCGCCACAGCTCCAGAACCCGCCGACGGCACCAACCGCGACGCCCGGCTGGCCGCCACCGCCGGGTATTCGCCGGACGAATGGCGGCTGCTCACCCGGTTACCCGGCCGGGTGATCGTGGCGGCCTCGTCGCCCGATCCGGGCAACCCGGCCCGGGCCGTCGCCGAGGGCCTGGCGGGCCTGGACGGCATCGCCGCCGGCCGGGCCTTCGACAGCGAGCTCGTCCGCGCCGTGGTCGCCGCCATCTACGCCGAGTCCGACGACGGACGCTCCGCTCCGGTACGCGACCACCACGCCGACCGCGGCCGGACCGAACTGCTCCGTTCCTGCCGTGCCGCGGTCACGACGCTGGCCCGGCACGCCGACCCGGCGGACTCGGCCGCGTACCGCCAGTGGGTGCAGTCGGTCGCGGCGCGGGTGTGTCGGGCGGCCGGCCCCGACGGACGTCCCCGGCCGTTCGGCGAGCCGGTCGCACCGGAGCAGCGTGACCTGCTGGACCGGCTCGGCGAGGCGTTGGGCCTGCGCCCGGCCGGTTGATCCGAGGGCCCGGTCGCCGGACGGGAGGTCGGGTGCGGGACCGCGAGCCGCGGACCTGCGGCTGAGTGCCGGGACGGTGCGCCGTACCCTCTGCAGACCGTGGAAGGCGCCGAGGTGGAGCTCGAGGTCGGGGTGGGGCCCTGGCCCGGTGAACCACCCACCGATCCCCGCTACGACCCGGAGTTGCTGGCGCACGGCGACCGCCGCAACGTGGTCGACCGCTACCGGTACTGGCGACGGGAGGCGATCGTCGCCGACCTGGACCTGCGGCGGCACGACTTCCACGTGGCGATCGAGAACTGGCAGCACGACTTCAACATCGGCACCGTGGTCCGCAACGCGAACGCCTTTCTCGCGGCCGAGGTGCACGTGGTCGGCCGTCGCCGCTGGAACCGGCGCGGCGCGATGGTGACCGACCGGTACCAGCACGTACGCCACCACGAGACCGTCGAGGCGTTCCTCGACTGGACCGCCGGACAGGAACTGTCGGTGATCGGGATCGACAACCTGCCCGGGTCCCGACCGCTGGAGAGCGTCGTACTGCCGCGCCGCTGCGTACTGCTCTTCGGGCAGGAGGGTCCGGGGCTCTCGGCACCGGCCCGGGACGCCTGCACCCAGGTTCTCTCGATTGCCCAGTACGGCTCGACCCGGTCGATCAACGCCGGGGTGGCCAGTGGGATCGCCATGCACGCCTGGATCCGGACCCACGGCGGCGAGCCGCCCGACCGGCCGGGCTGACCGTCGGCCTTCGTCGTCCCCTCCGGGGGGTGGACGCCCCCGACGTACGGAGAAGGGCCAAAAAGGGCCGGTTCGCTTGACTCGGGGCCACTGGTACCGCGACTGTAGTTCTCGTGGGTGTTGCGGTGAGCTGTCCACGTTGCGGCGGTCAGGTCCGACCGCCCGGACTCATGCACTCCACCTGGCGCTGTCCGCACTGCGGCCCGGTCTCCCCGCTGCACGTGGCGGAGCACATCGGTCCCGAGATCGTGGCCAGCACGGTGGAGCGGCTCACCACGAACGTCGCCGCCGACCAGGCCGAGGCCCGGGTCCGGGGTCGCGCCGACCACGACCGGGTGGAGCCGACCACCTCACCCGTACCACTCTGGTGTCCGTGGCCGCTCCCGTCGGCCTGGACCATGACCGGGGTCGGCTGGGCCGGCGACGACCACAGCGGGGTACGGGCGACGGCGGTGGCCTGCAGCGGGCCGGCGCCACTCGGCGGGGGACCGGCCGACCTGGTGCTGGTCGCCGAGGAGCCCGGCGTCGGGCTGGGTGCCCGGTTCGTCGGCACCAGGGGCATCGATCCCGGTCCCGGGCTCACCGACACGCTGACCGAGGCGGGTCCGGGGCACGCGGAGCGGGTCACCCCGGCCAAGATCACGGCAGGCGGGCACCCGACTCCACTGTGGCCAGTCAAATCTCCGACAGACCGGAGTGCCTACGCCGGTGAAGCTCGGGGGATCTGGCTCTATGCGATAGCCTGGCCGGCAAGCGCAGGTCACCTCCTCGCGGAAGACGTGGTCCTCCACGACCTTGCCGAGTGGACGCCGCCTGAGCTTGTGTACGGAGCTCCGTCTCCCTACCTGCACGGGAGGGTCTGAAATGGCCGACCGCGTCGAGGCGGCGAGCGTACGCGCACTGTTCACCGTAGGACAGCCGACTGATACTCTGGGTTTTGCCGCGGTTCGCAGCCCGGTACCGCACGGAGGGATGGCCCGCCATGGTTAAAAAGGTCTTCACCTGGGGCGGTATCGCCTTCCTGATCTTCTTCATCGCCTTCCAGCCGAACTCCGCCGCCGACGTCTTCAAGTCGCTGGGGAGCACCATCCTGGACGTTGCCCAGGGCTTCGGCGACTTCTTCACCGACCTCGTCGCCTAGCCGCCCATGGGCAATCCGTCGGGTGAACCCCCTGAGCCCGAGGACGACGCCGAGCGTCGCCGCCGCGAGCGGGACACCGAGCCGATCCCCCGGGTCCGCCCCGATGACGGGCCGGAGTTCGACGGGCCGGCCTACGCCAGCGGACCGTCCTATCCGGACGACCCGGGTTATCCGGACGGACCGGGATACGGCGAGGAGCGTCGGGCCGGCACCCGGGGCTGGGTCCGTGACCCGGACGACGGTCCGGAGATCTCCGAGGAGGAACTCGCCGGTCTCCGGGTCGACGCCTCCGGGATGCCGCTCGGCCCACGCCGGGTGCTCCCGCTCGAGGACGAGCCGACGGCCCTGGTCGCCCGCTACCTCTTCCCGACCGAGCGGTACCGGGGTGAGTGGAAGCGGCACAAGATCGCACTGGCCACCCCGCTGTTGGTCGGCCTGCTGGCCACCTTCGTACTGGGCTACCTCGCCGGTTGGCTGGCGGGTGAGGGCGGCGGCACACTGACCACGCTCTCCGTGCTGGTCTGGCTCGCGATCATGGGCTGGGTGGCCTGGAAGGTCGCCGACTGGTATTTCGACCGCTTCATCCTGACCAATAAGCGGGTGATGGTGGTCAATGGCATCATCACCCGCCAGGTCGCGATGATGCCGCTGCTGCGTGTAACAGATATGAAATACGAGCAGTCCCCGCTCGGCCGGGCGCTCAACTACGGCACCTTCGTGCTGGAGTCCGCCGGTCAGGAGCAGGCGCTTCGCGAGGTCAAGTACCTGCCCAACCCGAACGAGCTCTACCTGCGGGTGGTCGAGGAGATGTACGAGCCGCAGGCGGTCGAGGCGCGGCTGGGCAAGGAGGCCGAGGAGGCCAAAGCCGACGACGGCGCGTGAGCTTGCCCACGCTCGCAGCGGCCTTCTGTCCCGGAAGAACGGATTCTGTCCAAACCTCGAATGGAATCGCACCTATTCGCGCGATAGACCTGGCCGGTCGGTTGTGGCAGCCTTTCCGTCACACGGCGGGGGGAGGCGACAGGTGGCGCCGAGACACTCGATGGACGAGGAGTTCCGGGAGTTCGTCGCGGCCCGATCGGCGGCCCTGCTGCGCACCGCATACCTGCTGGCCGGGGACTGGGCCACCGCCGAGGACCTGCTGCAGACCGCGCTGACCAAGACGTACCTCGCCTGGCGGCGACTGGGTGGGATCGAGGCGGTCGAGCCGTACGCCCGCCGGGTCCTGATCAACACCGCGACCAGCTGGTGGCGGCGGCGGTGGCACGGCGAGCGGCCGACGGAGATCCTGCCCGAGCGGCCGGCGCCCGACCAGATCGAGACCCAGCTCGAACGGGACCGGCTGTGGCGGCACCTCCAGGCGCTGCCGGTACGTCAACGGGCCGTCCTGGTGCTGCGGTTCTACGAGGATCTCTCCGAGGCCCAGACCGCCGCCATGCTCGACATCTCGACCGGCACCGTGAAGAGCCAGACCTCCCGGGCACTCAACACGCTGCGCCGCCGGCTCGGCGCGGAGGCCGACTGGATGGTCACCCGGAGCGCCACGGAGTCGGAAACCCGGGTCGCCGGGGCCGGCCGTACGACGTCGTCCGCGCGCCAGCCCGGCACGCCGGCGACCGGCCGACCGGGCACGCCGGTGGTGACGCCGGCCGGCGGCGGGTCGACCACGCCGGCCCCGGCCGGAGGGCTCGCCGCGGGCGAGACCCCACTGCCGGTCCCGTCCCGGGGGCGCACGCCCGGCGGCGAAACCGCGCTGCCGGTCCCGTCCGGCGCGCGGCGGTCCGGCGGCGAGTCGCCGGCCCAGACCCGTCAGCCCGCCCGCCGATCGGCCGCCGCGCTGGCGGTGCCGACGTCCTCCGTTCCCGCGCTCGGAGCGGAAGCGTGACGATCATGTTGGAAGACTCGCTTCGTGAGATGCTCGCCGCCCGGGTCGAGACGCCGCCGGTCGCCGACGACATCGCCACGCGGGTGATCCGTCAGGGCCGGGTCTCCCGGCGACGGCGGACCACCGCCGGGCTGGTCGCCGTCTCGACCGCACTGGTGCTGGTCGTCGGTGGGGTGGTGTCGCTGGGCGGCGGCTGGCTCTCCGGCAACCGGGGCGCCACCAGCGTGGCCGGCTTCACCGCCGACAGCGTCGAACCCGATCTCAGCGCGCCGGCCGGCACGGCCACACCGGGTGCTGACACCGGGATCGGGCTCGACATCCGCAGCGGCGACCAGCTCTTGACGACCGACGGGCGACGACTCACCCTCGGCGGGGTCGGTGAGGTGACCCGGGTCTACCGGGTGCCGGCCGGCTGGGTGTACGCGGGGGTGGAGAAGGTCCGGTTCCTCCGGACCGACGGTTCCTCCCTCTCGCTCAGCGGCGAACACGGCCGGTGGGTGCTCAGCCCCGACGGCGAACGGTTCGCCTTCCAACTCGGCACCACGCTCTACCTCGCCCGGCTCACCTCGAACGGCATGGCGGTACTGGCGGACGCCCCCGTACCGGACGGCAGCTGGCCGGTCGCGCTCAGCGGCGACCAGGCGGTGATCTCCGAAGGCGGCCGCGGGTACGCCGTCGTCGACCTGGCCAAGCCCACGTCACCGGTGCCGAACGCCAAGGTCACGGCGGTCTACGGGATGCGCGGAAAGAACCTGCTCGGACTCGTCGCCGGTGCGGACGCCGGAACGCACTGCCTGGCCAGCCTGACCGAGGCCGCCGGTCGGCTCACCCCGGTCCAGGACGGCAGCTGCGATTTCGGGACGAACGGATCAGCTCCGCGTGCCAGGCTGGAGGTCGCCGGTGACGGATTGGCCCCCGACGGCGGGTGGCTTGCCACGCGCCGGGGCAGCACGGTCGTCGTCATCAACGTCGGCCAGGCCCTCGACGGCCGCACGGTGCCCGTCGACTGCCAGGCCGAGGCGCTGGTCGACCCGGTCTGGGCGGACTCCCGCACCGTGGTGACCGGCAACGACCGCAGCGTCGTCCGCTGCGCCACCGACGGCACCGGGCAGAGCATTCCCCTTCCCGAGGGGGTCGAGGAGAACTGGCAGCTCGTACCGAGGCTGATGAACGGGCCGGTCGGGCAGTAGCCTCGGGCCGTGACGCCGCCCGAGCAGACGCCCGCCGACCCGACCCGGCCCGCCCACCCGACCCGGCCCGCCGGGGTGGCCGCGCCGGCCCGGGTCACACCGGACGACGTACCCCGGATCGACCTGCACACGCACTCGACCGCCAGCGACGGCACCCTCAGCCCGGCGGAGCTGGTCCAGGCCGCCCGGACCGCCGGGCTCGACGTCCTGGCGATCACCGACCACGACACGACGGCGGGCTGGGGGCCGGCGGGCCGGGCCCTGCCACCCGGGCTCACCCTGATCCGCGGGGCCGAGCTCTCCTGCCGGTGGTACGGCACCGAGCCGTCGATCCCGCTGCACCTGCTCGGCTACCTCTTCGATCCCCAGGCGCCGGAACTGGTCGCCGAGCTGACCCGGCTCCGCGCGGCCCGGGAGGTCCGCGGCGAGCGAATCGTCGAGCTGCTCCGGGCCGACGGCATCGACGTCAGCTGGCCGGAGATCCTGGCGCACGCCGGGGGCGGCACCGTCGGGCGGCCGCACATCGCGGCGGCGCTGATCCAGGCCGGGCTGGTCACCAGCACCGCCGAGGCGTTCACGCCGCGCTGGCTCGGCGAGCGGTACCGGCTGCCCAAGGACGACATCGACGTCTTCCGCGCGGTCCAGTTGGTCCGCCGGGCCGGCGGGGTGCCGGTGCTGGCCCACTCCCGGGCCAGCCGGCGGGGCCGGATCGTGCCGGACTCGCTGATCGCCGAGCTGGCCGGGGCCGGACTCGCCGGCCTGGAAGCCGACCACGAGGACCACTCGCCGGCCGAGCGGGACGCCGTACGGGCCCTCGCCGGGGAACTCGGGCTGCTCGTCACCGGCTCCTCCGACTTCCACGGCAGCCACAAGACGGTTCGACTCGGCGCGTACACGACCGGGATCGAGGCGTACGAGCGGATCGTGGCGACGGCGACCGGCGTGGCCCCGCTCACCGGGCCGGCTGACCTGCCCTGACCAGCATCACCGCGCCGCTACCGTGAGCGCGTGAACATGAAACTGCTCGGCGAGGTCCTGGTGACCCTGCTGGTGATCACCGACCCGCCGGGCATGGTCCCGATCTTCGTCGCCCTGACCGGTCAGATGCCGGCCCGGGAACGGGTACGCGCCGCCTGGCAGGCGGTGGCACTCGGCCTCGGCGTGATCGTGGTGTTCGCGGTGGCCGGGCAGACCCTGCTGGACTACCTGCACGTCGACCTGCCGGCGTTGCAGGGCGCCGGCGGCCTGCTCCTGCTTCTCGTCGCGTTGGAACTGCTCACCGGCAAGTCCGGCGACCCCAATCAGCAGACCACCTCCAACGTGGCCCTGGTCCCGTTGGGTACGCCGCTGCTCGCCGGCCCCGGCGCGATCGTCGCCACCATGCTCTTCGTCCAGGAAGCCGACGGGATACCGGACTACCTGTCGATCGGGGTCGGCATCATCCTGGTGATGGCGGCGGTCTGGGTGATCCTGCGCTTCTCCGGGATCGTGGTGAAGGTGCTCCGCCCGGCCGGCATTGAGGTGCTCACCCGGATCGCCGGCCTCCTGCTGGCCGCGATCGCGGTGCAGCTGATCGCCGACGCGGTGGTCGCGTTCGTCGACGCGCACCGACTCGCCGGCTGAGCCGTCGTCCTCGTCGACCCGCGCCGGGGCGTCGGCTGAGCCGTCGGGTTCGTCGAGCCGCGTCGGCCGCGCGGGTTGAGCCGTTGTCGTGTCGGACGGACATGGCAGGATCGGGGCCGTGCGAAGGCCATCCTCTCCGGGTAATCACACCCCTCGGTCGCGTGCCACTCCCCGGCCACGTGACCCGGGGCCGGAACAGCTCGGCTTCGACGGCATGCCCGAGCGGCTCTTCGTCTGCACTCCGAGCAAACTCGGTTCCTACACCGACTGTCCCCGGCGCTACCGCTACGCGTACGTCGACCGCCCGGCACCGCCGAAGGGGCCGCCGTGGGCACACAACTCCCTCGGCGCGAGCGTGCACACGACACTGCGCAACTGGTACGCGCTGCCCGCCGACCGCCGTCGCCCGGAAGCGCTGCCGACCCTGCTGAAGGGGACCTGGGTCCGGGAGGGCTACCGCGACGAGGCCCAGGAGCGGGCGGTGTTCCGTCGGGCGCTGGAGTGGCTGGAGTCCTACGTGGAGACGCTCGACCCGGACGCCGACCCGGTGGGTGTGGAGCGGGTGGTGGCGGTGAAGACCGGAGTCCTGGCGTTCAACGGCCGTGCCGACCGGATCGACGCACGACCGGGTCCGGACGGGCCGGAGCTGGTGATCGTGGACTACAAGACGGGTCGTAGCGGGCTGGACGCCGACGACGCCCGAGGTTCCCAGGCGCTCGCCCTGTACGCGTACGCGGCCGAACGGGTGTTCCGCCGGCCGTGCCGTCGGGTGGAGTTGCACCACCTGCCGTCGGCCACGGTCGCCGCCCACGAGCACACCGTGGAGTCGCTCGCCCGACAGGTGTCCCGGGCCGAGGAGACCGCCCGGGACATCATGGCCGCCGAGCGGGCGGTCGCCGACGGCGTCGACCCGGACGAGGCGTTCCCGGTCTCGCCCGGCACGCTCTGCGGGTGGTGCGACTACCGGCGTACCTGTCCGGCCGGAGCCGAGGCACCGACCCGGGATCCGTGGTCGGCGGTGGAACGGGCGTTGGCGCCCGCCGAGGAAGGCCCGACCGGCGGGGCCTCACCATCCCGGTGACCGGGCCCAACGGTTCCGGCGTCGCCGACAGGCGTCGGGTGTCGGTGGCAGGGTTCCCCGGTGTCGGTGGCAGGGTTCCCCGGTGGCGGTGACAGGGGACAGCGACGCCGGGGACGGGGAGGTGGCGGGCCGGGGCGGTTGGCCGTGCCGGCGCACTGGTCAGGTGTCGGTGGCCCGACGCTGCTGACAACTCGGGCACAGCCCCCAGTACGTAACCTCCGCCTCGTCGACCTCGAAGCCGTACGCCGACACGGGGTCGAGGCAGGGGGCCGAGCCGACCGCGCAGTCCACGTCGGCGATCTCACCGCAGCCCCGGCAGACGACGTGGTGGTGGTTGTCACCGACCCGGGCCTCGTAGCGGGCGGGGGACCCGGCGGGCTCGATCCGACGGGAGAGGCCGGCCCGGGACAACGCGCCGAGTACGTCGTAGACGGCCTGGGTGGACACGGAGGCGAGCCGCTCCCGCACCCGCTGGGCGATCTCGTCCACCTCCAGGTGGCCGCCGCCGGCCAGCACCTCCAGCACGGCGAGGCGCGGCCGGGTGACCCGAAGGCCCCTCGACCGGAGCAGTTCCTCGCCAGTCATCCATCTATGACAGCACGTGGATGGGGTGGCAACAAGGCGAGTAAAGGATGATCGTGGTGGTCACCACACCGGCGGGACCAGCCAGGATCATCGAGGGAACCGGAGTGAACCGTCCCGACTCCTGTCCCGTGTACCGGAGTAGATCGGGCAAGTGATCGACTCCGCCGTACCGGGGTGGTCCGGCGAATCCGAGCTGTCAGGAGGAGGCAGGGTGCTCAGGGAAGTCATGGGCCTGCCCGCACATGTACTGCTGGTGCACGCCGCGGTGGTCTTCGTGCCACTGTTGGCGTTGGTGGCCACGGCGTACGCCGTACTGCCCCGGTTCCGTGGTCGGCTCGACTGGGCGGCGGGTCTGCTGGCGGTGGCCGCCCCCGTGGCGGCCCTGCTCGCCAAGCTGTCCGGCGAGGAACTGCGGGACGTGTTGATCGCCAAGAACTATCCCGACGAGATCATCCAGCAGGTCAACGACCATCAGGCGTACGGGAACCAGACATTCGGGTCGAGCATCGCTCTCGGGGTGGTCACCCTGGTGCTGCTCGTGCTGACCCGGCCGGGCCGGTCCGTGCCACGGTGGTTGGGGCTGGTGTTGGGCGCGGTCATCGTGGTGCTCGCCGTGGTCAACGTCTGGTTCGTCTACCTGACCGGGGACAGCGGGGCACAGGCGGTCTGGGAGGGCGTCCTGTAGTCCGTCCGTCCGGTGTCACCGTCGCCCCCGACGCGGGTCGGGGGCGACTCCGTGTTCGGGGCCGGCCGTATCCGCGGCCGGCCGTCCGTGTCGGCGGTTCGGGGCGTCCCGCTGCTCAGAACAGGATGCGGGAGCAGAGCAGACACATCAGCACGAGTACCACCGCGCCCCCGACCAGGCCGATGCCGTAGGTCAGGGTCCGGGCGTTGCTTTCGGCGGCGTCGAGGGCGGGCAGGTCCTGCGCCGGCAGCGCCCGCGGCGGCGAAGGCTGTACGTGCAGCGTCGGCCGCCACTCGGGCGGTGGCATGCCGCTCGGCGGCGGGCCGGCGTACCGGGGTCCGGCGCCGCCGGTCCGCTCGGCCGACGGTGATGCCGGCTCGGCGGGCGGTCCGGTGGGCCGACGCCAGAAGGCGTCATCGGCGGAGTCACCGCTGGGCGTCGTCACGCTGTCCGACGGTACCAACCTCCACGACGTCGGGCGGCCGGCCGGGTGTGGCCGGCGGGTACGCTTCTGTGCGTGCACAGGACGGACGAACCGGTCACGCCGCGCGTGGCCAGGGATGACGACCGGTTGGTCGACCTCACCGACGACTATCGGGTGCTGCCCGACCAGACCGTGGACGACACCGACCGGGGCTGGGGTGAGCGGGCCGTCTCGAACGACGACCGGCTGCTTGCCGAACGCCCGCCGCACTGGGACTGAACCCGGGCTTGCCGGCGGTCTGTCCGGCATCGCGGACGTGCCGGGGCCACGGTCACGGTCGTACGATGATCGAGAATCGCGCGGTGTCCGGTAGGGCGATCGCGCGCCGGGCCTGTTCAGGCTGCAGAGCCAGGTAGAGGGCACCCTCCTCGGGAACCAGGACGTCGAGCACCAGGGCACGGCCGGCGACCAGCAGTGGTTTCGCCGCAGCCCGTCCGGGCTCCGGCACGGCCGCCAGCAGGTCCACCCGAACTCCTGGTCGGGTCACGGCCAGTGCCGCCGGCTCGGCGAGTCGGATGGGCACGCCGACCGCCCCGGCCGGCACCGGCAGGGCCGGCTCTCGTTCGTCCGGCGTCGTGTCGCGCCGAGGTTGCCCGTCTCCTGTTCCGTCGGCCCCGCCGCCGGGCGGACGTGCCGAGCCGGAGCGACCAGCCGACGGCCCGCCGGCCGACGTGGCGCCAGTCGACGGGCCGCCAGCCAACGGGCCGGCCGGGCCGGGTGAGCCAGGCACTCCGCTCGGCTCCCGGGCGACACAGTCCGGCGCGCCCAGCTGGACCACGCCGAACGCGACGAACAGCAGGACGGCGGCGAGTGCCCACCGGAGGGTGGAACCGCCGGTCAGCCGGGGCGGCCAGCGGCTCGGGCGCAGGCTGGCGTCGCCTTCGGTGTCCGTACGGTCGAGCGCCACGACGTGCCTCCCTCGGTTGGCGACGCCGACATCGATTGGCGTCGTCCGATGGTCTGCACGTTAGGTGGGAACGGCTTCAGTCGGAGGCCGGAGAACGGCGACCTGTGGACAACCCGAGGGTCTGTGGATAACCCGGACGGTAGTACGGGCAGGTCAGGCCGCGCTGCTGCTCGCGGAGGTCGTCGTCGACTTGCTCCCGGAACCGGTCGAGCTGGCTGCGGTGCCGCCGGAGCCGCCGCTGCTGCCGTTGGTCGAGCCGGACGTACCGCTGGCGGCGCTCGCACCACCGTCGCCGGAGCCGGCCGAACCCGACGCGCTCTTGGTGCTCTCCGACTTGGCCGTGGTGGCGCCGTTCGAGCCGTTGGTCCGGGAATCGGTCCGGTAGAAGCCGGAGCCCTTGAAGACGATCCCGACGGAGTTGAACATCTTGCGCAGCCGACCCTGGCACGCCGGGCACTCGGTCAGCGGCTCGTCGGTGAAGGACTGCACCGCTTCGAGCTGGTGGCCGCACTCGGTGCAAGCGTACTGGTAGGTGGGCACTGTCCCCTCCGGATCTTGCAAGCCTGTTGGCACTCGACGTATCCGAGTGCCAATGGTGCGGCATCCTACCCACTTTCGTCCAGCCGAAGTGGCGGGGGCGACGGTCAACCGGACGACAGGGGCCGAACCCCACCGGTCGGGGTGATCGCGGCCCGTACCGGACGATCGTGACGGTCAGCCGGCACGGTCTCGAGTAACTCGCCGTCGTGGAGCAGGGCCACCGTCAGGACCGCCGCGTCGACCCGGGCCAGTGCCCGGTCGTACGACCCGCCGCCCCGGCCCAGCCGTAACCCGGCCCGGTCGACGGCCAGCGCCGGCACCACCACCAGGTCCGCGCCGGCGACGGCGGTGGTGCCGAGGCGCCCCGTACGTGGCTCACGTAACCCCCGTCCGGCGGCGACCAGGGAGCCCGGCCCGTCGTACGGGGCCCAGTCCAGGTCCAGGTCGGGACGGAGCACCGGCAGCAGGAGCTGCCCCGTCGACCCGAGTGCGGCGGCCAGCACCTCCGGCAGTTCCGGCCCGCCGGGCTCGCTGCCGACCGGTACGTACCCGGTGACCCGCCCGGGGCGTACCCGGCGGACCAGGGCGACCAGCGCGGCCTGGAGCCGTTCGGCGGCGGCCCGCCGGTCGGCCGGCGACAGTTCCCGGCGCCGGGCGAGCAGCCGGGCTCGCACCTCGACCTTCGCCCGCTCGACCTCATCCGAAAAATCCGGCACGTAACACTCCTGCGGCGACACCGGTTAATCACTGCGGTGGGGTCAGCATCGCAGCATCGGATACGGAGCTTCCGGGGGGACGAGTGACGCTGCGCGGACGGTTGACCACCGCGTTCCTCGCGATCGTGCTCGGACCGGTGCTGCTCGGTGCGCTGTTCGTGGCCGGCACCGTCGCCTCGGTGAGCCGGCACCAGGTCGAGGAGCGACTCAACCTGGCCGCGACGACGGTCCGCACCTCGATCAACGCGCTCTGCCAGCAACTGCACGCCACAGCGGGTGCGGTCGCGCTGCTCGGCGATCCGACGAGCCGGTCCGGTACGGCCCTGCAGATGGTCGACCGAGGGCTGGCCGACGCGGTCATGATCACGAACCCGGGCGGAGTCGCCGTCTTCGTCACCCCAGGCGCACCGTCCCGGCCGTGGACCTCCTGCACCGGCCCGGGCGCGGTGGACAACAGCCCGTACGCGCTCGCGGCCCGGGTCGAGATGCGCAACCGGGCCGGTGACGTGGTCGGCGCGGTCTGGGCCGGCCAGTTGCTCGACGCCGCCTTTGTCCGGCGGCTCGCGGCGACCAGCGGAGCCGCGGTGACCCTGCTGCCGCGGCGGGCCAGCCCGACCACTGCCCAACCGGCGAGCCGAGCCGCGCCCGGGCCGCCGTCGCCTGAGCCGTCGTCCGTTGGGCCGCCGTCGCCTGAGCCGTCGTCCGTTGGGCCGCCGAGCGGGCCGGGCGCCGTGGGCGAGGCCCCCGGGGCGGAGGTCGGCGTCGACCCGGTCGAGGGAGCCGGTAGCGACCCCACCGGTAGCGATCCGACCGGCATCGAGTCGCAGAGTACGGAGTCGACGGGTGCCCGGGCCGGGGTGCTCGCCGCGGCCCGGCGGATCTCCGGCGACACGATCGTGCGAACCGAAGGCGGCCGGTACGTACGCCGGGTCGGGCCGTCACCCGGCCAACCACTGCCGCTCGTGCTGTCGGTACCCCGGGACCCGCCGACCGTCCGGTACGCACTCCTCGGCGTGGTCGTCCTCGTGGCCGGTGTTCTCGCGGTGCTGTCCGCCTGGCGCCTGGCGCGGTCGACCACCCGCCCGCTGGCCGAACTGGCCTGGGCCGCCGACCGGGTCGCCGAGGGTGACCTGGCGGCCCGGGTACCGGTGCGCGCGCCGGACGAGGTGGGTCGGCTCGCCGACAGCTTCAACCGGATGACCCGCGAGACCCAGTCGTATCTCCGGGCGTTGATCATCAGCCGACACCAGTTGCGTGACCAGCTCACCGTGCTCGGCGACACCCTGGCCAGCACGCACGACCTGCGGGGGATCTTCCAGGTGATCCTGCGTACCGCGATGGCGGCCACCGGCGCCCGGGCCGGCGTTGTGCTGCTCCTCGACCCGGCCGACGGCCACCTGGTGAGCCGGTGCGTCGAAGGGCTCGACGAGCAGTTGCGGACCCGCGACCTCGGGCTGGCGGCCCGCCTCCCGGCGCCGAACCGCGATCCCGCGCCGGCCCGTCACCCGGCACCGGTCCCGGCTGGCGGTCCATCGCCCGCCCCCGGCCCCGACGCGGCCCTCGACGGCGGCCCCGAAGCCACCGCGCGCCAGGGCGACGGATCAGCGGGTGACGGGTCGGCGGCTGACGAGGTGGCAGGCGACCGGTCAGCGGGCGACGAGGTGGCGGGCGATGAGGCGGCGGCCGGGCTGCGGATCCCGCTCGGCCGGGGACTGCTCGGCACCGTCGCGGCCAGCGGCCAGCCCCGGCGGGGCCGGCTGGACCGGGACGGCCCGCCGCTGTACGCGTACGAACCACGGTGCCGGACGTACGTCGCGGTGCCGTTCACCGTTCCGACCCGGGACGGTGCGGGCCGGACGGACCCGAGCGCCCTACGGGCCGACGGTGATGCGCCGCAGGCCGACCATGATGCTCCCCGGACCGACAGCGGCGTGTTCCGGACCGACAGCGGCGCCGATGGAGGCGTCGAACCGGCCACGATCGGCGTCCTCGCCCTCTACGACCGGCTCGGCGCGGACGAGTTCGACGACACGGACGTCGCCACCCTGCGCTCGTTCGCCAGCCACGCCGCGGTCGCGGTGGACAACGTACGGGTGCACGAGGAGGCGCAGCGGCTGTCCCTCACCGACCCGCTCACCGGACTGTGGAACTACCGGTACCTCAGGGAGTCGATCCGCCGGGAGATCGAACGGGCCAGCCGGTTCGGGCGCCGGCTCGGCGTACTCGCCCTGGACCTGGACCGCTTCAAGGAGGTGAACGACACCTACGGGCACGCCGCCGGCGACGCCGTGCTCGCCGAGTTCGCCCAGCGGATCCGGGGTGCGACCCGGGAGGTCGACCTCGCCTTCCGGCAGGGCGGCGAGGAGTTTGTCGTACTGCTGCCGGAGACCGACGTCCGGGGCGCCGCGACGGTGGCCGAACGCCTCGGCGCGGCGGTTCGGGAGCAGCCGATCAGCATCCGGCCCCGGACCGGCGGGATCACTTCGGTCCGGGCCCTCGTCTCGGTCACCGTCTCGATCGGTGTCGCGGTCTACCCGGACCACGCCACCACCGGACCACACCTGCTGGCCGCCGCGGACGAGGCGCTCTACGCCGCGAAGGCGGCCGGTCGGGACACCTACCGGACGGCCCCGGTCGGCGGGCCCACCATCGTCCAGGAGCTTCCGGTACGCCCCGGCGCGGCCACCCCCGACGACGGGTTGCCGTGGGCGGGGAACCGACCTGCCCAGCGACCGGATGGTGGCACCGACGGCGCGTTATCCGGGCCACAACCGCCACGCCAGGGTCGTGGCCGATAGTCTCGCGACATGCCGGAGCACGCAGCTACCCCAGCGAACCCTTCCACGTCGACGGCCGGACGGCGGGCGACGAAGGCGGTCATCCCGGCCGCCGGCCTGGCCACCCGGTTCCTGCCCGCCACCAAGGCGGTGCCCAAGGAACTCCTGCCGGTGGTCGACCGTCCCGTACTGCAGTACATCGTCGAGGAGGCCGCCCAGGCCGGGCTCACCGACGTCCTGCTGATCACGGGTCGTGGCAAGACGGCGATGGTGGACCACTTCGACCGCCGACCGGACCTGGAGACCCGGCTGGCGGAGAAGCCGGAACTGTTGGAGGCGGTACGACGTACCAGCGAACTGGCCTCGATCCACACCACCCGGCAGCCCGAGCAGCTCGGCCTCGGCCACGCCGTCGGGTTCGCCGAGTCGCACGTCGGCGACGAGCCCTTCGCGGTGCTGCTCGGTGACGAGTTCGTCAACCTCTCCGAGCCGCTGCTGCCGGCGATGATCGAGTTGCAGGCCCGTACCGGCGGCATCGTGCTCGCCTTCTTCGAGGTTCCGCCGGAGGACACCAAGCGGTACGGCATCGCCTCGGTGACCCCGGCCGACCGGGCGCTGACCGACCTCGGCGAGGTGGTCGAGGTGACCGGCCTGGTGGAGAAGCCGAAGCCGGAGGACGCCCCGAGCAACCTGGCGGTGCTCGGCCGGTACGTGCTGCCCGGCAGCATCTTCGAGGCGATCCGCCGCACCGAGAAGGGCAGCGGTGGCGAGATCCAGCTGACCGACGCGATGGGGCTGCTGCTGAAGGAGGGGATGCCGGTGCACGCCATCGTCTACCGGGGGACCCGGTACGACACCGGCATGCCCCTCGGCTATCTCCAGACGGTGGTGCAGTTGGCCAGTGAGCGTGAGGACATCGGTGCGGAGTTCCGGCGGTGGCTGGGCGAGTTCGTCGCCTCCGACGCCGCCCGCCGGACATGATCCGTCGTGAGGTGACGGTGTGACAGCCACGGCCGACGCCGAGGCGGCCGCCAACGAGCTGACGCCGCTCGCCGACTACCTGGGCAGCGTGCTGCGCAGGTTGCGGGCGCTTCCCCCGCTCGACCTCGACCTGACCCAGGCGTACGGCAACGTCCTCGCCGAGGACGTGGTGGCGCCGCACGCCTATCCGGCCTTCGACCAGGCGGCCATCGACGGCTACGCGGCCCGCTGGGAGGACATCTCCGGCGCGGGCCGCACCGCCGGCGGTGGCTACGGTCCGACCCGGCTCGGCGACCCCCGTCCGGTACGGCTCAACGTGGTCGGGGACCTCGGCGCGGCGAGCTGGCGGCCGGTTCGGCTCACTCCGGGATCCTGCTTCTCGGTCGCGGCCGGATCGCCGCTGCCGATCACCGCCGACGTGGTGGTGCCGGTGGAGTGGACCGACCAGGGCATGGCGGCGGTGGAGATCTTCCGGGTCCCGAAGCGCGGCTACGGGCTGCGTCGGGCCGGTGAGGAACTCCCCGCCGGCACGCTGCTGGCCCGGGCCGGCTCGTACATCTCCCCGGCCCTGGTCGCGGTCTTCGCCGCGACCGGGATCGGGCACGTCGTGGTCCGGCCCAGCCCCCGGGTGGTGATCGTGGCGACCGGCGACGAACTCGTCGACGTGGGCCGGGGCAGCCAGCCGGGTCAGGTCGTGGACGTCAACTCGCACGCGCTCACCGCGGCGGCGGCCGAGGTGGGCGCGCTGGCGTACCGGGTCGGGATCTGCGACGACGATCCGGAGGGCCTGCGTGGGCTGCTGGAGGACCAGACACTGCGCGCCGACCTGATCATCACTACCGGCGGCACCGGGGCCGGGCCCGGCGACATGATCCGACGGGTGCTGTCCCGACGCGACGGTGGCCGGGCCAGCCCGGTCAGTTTCAAGGAGGTCGCCCTCTATCCCGGAAGCACTCTCGGATTCGGTACGGTCGGGGCCGAGGAGGTGCCGGTGGTGTGTCTACCCGGTGAGCCCGGAGCGGCGTTGATCGGATTCGAGGTGCTGGCCCGTCCGGCCATCCAGTTGCTGGCCGGTGCCGAGCCGGTGTTCCGGCCCAGCGTGCGGGCACACCTGTTGGAGACGGTCAGTTCGCCGGCCGGGCTGCGCGAGTTCCGTCCCGCCCACGTGGCGGAGCGGCGCGGCGGCGGCTACACGGTCCAGCCGCTGCGCGGCGGACCGTACACGCTCTCCGGGCTGGCCGAGGCGAACGGCCTGGTGGTGCTCGGCGAACGGGTGACCAACGCGGCGGCCGGCTCCACCGTGGACGTGCTGCTGCTGGACCGGCGGCGATGAGTTTCGGTGGGACGCCGGGCTGGCCGGTCGTGCTGCAGGACGGTCCGGTGCTGCTGCGGCCGTACCGCCGCTCGGACGCGGCCGCCTGGTCGGAGGTGCGCTGCGCCAACCGGGCCTGGCTGGCGCCCTGGGAGTCGTCGCCACCCGGCCGGTGGGAGGACCTCAACTCGCCGGCGGCGTTCCGCTACGTCCACCGTGACCACCGCCGCCAGGCCCGGCAGGGGTACGGCATGCCGTTCGCGGTCTGCCTGCGGGAGGGCGGCCGGGAACGGCTGGTCGGGCACATCAACCTCGGCAACATCGTGCGCCGGGCGTTCTGCTCCGGGTACGTCGGCTACTGGGTCGACGCCCGGGTGGCGGGACGCGGGGTGATCCCCACCGCGATGGCGCTGGTTGTCGACCACGCCTTCGGCCCCGGCGGACTGCACCGGATCGAGGTCAACATCCGGCCGGAGAACCGGCCGTCCCGGCGGGTGGTGGAGAAGCTCGGCTTCCGCGAGGAGGCCTACCATCCCCGTTACATGCACATCGACGGCGCCTGGCGTGACCACATCGGATATGCGTTGACCAGTGAGGACGTCGCCGCCGAGGGCGGGTTGCTGGCCCGCTGGCACCGGACGCGTACCGTCGCGCCCTGAGCGCCGTCCGACCCCGCGCCGGTGATCGCCCACGTACCCACCGGTCGGCGCGCCCGCACGATTTTCCTGGTCTGCCCGCCTAACCTGGGGTAACTGGGACGTGCGGCAACGTCGGACGAACCTGCATGATCTTCGTGGTCGGTGGTCCGCGCGTCGCCGTACGATCCACCATCGCCGGGATCCTGTGGTCCGTCCCGATGGTTGCCCAAGCTGGGTGTGACGGGAGGGATGAGGGTGCCGGCCTCGGTGCTCCTCGCCGTCCTCGCCGCCGCCGGACTGCTCGCCCTCGCGCCGGCACTGGTCCGCCGGTACGACGCCACGGAGCGGCTGGCGGCGGAGCGGGCGCAGTCGACGGCGCGGGTGATCCAGCGCCGTCGACGCCGTCGCACTGTTCCCGGTCGGGAGCCGGTCAAGCCACCACGTACCCGAGTTGTCACGGTACGTAGTGACGACTCGCCGGTCTCGGCACCGCCCGCCCCGGCCCGCCGTGCCGCCGCCCTGCGGCTGGTGCCCCGGTCCTCCGGCCGCGGCCGACGCCGACCACCACCCCGCCGGCACACCCCGGCGATCTACCGGCGTCGACGGGTGCTGGCCGCCCTCCTCCTGCTCAACCTCGTCGAGCTGGTCGGAGTGGTCCTGGTCAGCTCCGGATTCTGGATCAGCTTCTCGGTCACCGTGACCCTGCTCGCCGCGTACCTCGTACACCTGCGCGGCCGGGCCATCGCCGACCAGCGGCGCCGGCGGGCCGAGGCCCGGGAGGCGGCATGGCTCGCCGCCCGGCAGGCCGAGGTCCGGCGGGCCCACGCCCGCCGCGCCCAGGCCCGGCGGGAGGCACAGCGCAGGCTCGCCGCCCAGCGCGAACTGGTCCGCCGCGCCGCCCTCGGCCTCGACCAGATCACCGACCTGCCGCGAGCGGCGAGCGGCGGCGGTGGCCGGACCGACGGCGGCGGCCGTCCGGCCAACAGCACCCGCCGCGCCGCCGGTTCCGTCTCCTACCGCCGGGCCGGCGGCCTGCGTGGCCGCCCCTACGAGCTGTGAGGAAGGGTCCCTTGTCATCGGATCTTGTAGGGCGGTGCCCTTCCCGGCCGCCCTGGGCCGTGGGTCCGGCTCGCCTGGTGGGGGCTGGTTCGCGAGAGCCGGGGGTGACCTGTTAGCCTTGTCGCCGGTTCGCCTCTTCGCCTAGAGGTGGGCGCGGATCGGCAAGGGGCTGTGGCGCAGACCGGTAGCGCACCTCGTTCGCATCGAGGGGGTCAGGGGTTCAAATCCCCTCAGCTCCACCCACAAGGGCAATGGCCAGCGGAAACGCTGGCCATTGATCGTTTGGTACGGATCCGGCACAACCCAGCCCGATCCTGCGCCAGTCATAGTCACCGGCAACAGCCTGTGACGTGCTCCGGGCCTCAGGTTGTTGTCCAATCTCCGCCTGCGTCATCAGCTACGGCGGATGTTCCTGGGCATCCGTCGGCGATTCGGGTCTGCCCGATGGGGTGGGAGAACGGCCGTGCGACGGCGGGCGGTCACGCGGTGGTCGCGAGCGATTCCTGGGTTGGGATCGTGTGGCGGCGACGGGTCGGGAGCATCCAGGTCGGGTGGGAGACGCTCCAGGCCGCGGTCTTGCAGATCATCTCTTTGACCCGTACGGCCGTGCTGCCGGTGAGCACGGACGGCTTGGGCTGGTCGTCCGGGGTCACCCACTGCACGAGCGCGTCACGGCGGCCGAGGCTGACGCACTGCCCGGTGTAGCCGATCTTGTTCGGAGGGATCCGGCGTCCGGTCAGGCGAGCGACGATGACGTCGGCCGCCAGGTGGGCCGAGGGAACCCCCGAGGCGCAGGACATCCGCAATGGTTTACCGCTCGCGCCGGGCGCGAGCGCGGCGTCACCGACGGCGTAGACATCGGGGTGCGAGACAGACCGCATGGTGTCGTCGACGACGATCTGTCCCGTCGCGGAAACCTGCAGGGTAGTCGCCGCCGCGATGGGATGGACGGTGAACCCGGCCGTCCAGACGGTCACCTGGGCCGGGATCGCTCGGCCGTCGGTGGTGACAGCGCCGGTCGGCTCGACGCCCGCGATGTCGGTGTGCTCGTGCACCGTGATGCCGAGCCGGGCGACAACCTTGCGCAGGTGGCTCTGGGCCTTCTCGCTCAACCAGTCGCCGAGGCCGCGGCGGGCGGCGAGGGAGACCGTGAGGTCCGGCCGGGCCTCGGCGATCTCGGTGACGGCTTCGATGCCGGTGAGGCCACCACCGACGACAAGCACGGTTTCACCCGCGGCGAGGCCGGCCAGACGGTCACGCAGCCGCAGGGCGGACTGCTTGCCGGCGATGTGGTGGGCATGCTCGGCGACGCCGGGAACGCCGCAGTCGGCAGCGGTGCTGCCGAGGGCGTAGACGAGCGTGTCGTAGGCGATCTCGCCGGGACCGGCGGCGTCGACGACGCCGACGGCCCTGCGTTCGGCGTCAACGGCCGTGACCTGCGCAAGCCGTACCCGCACGTCGGTGCCCGCGAAGACGTCGGACAGCGGGCGGTGCTTCAGGTCCTGGCCGGTCGCCAGCTGGTGCATGCGGACCCGTTCGACGAACTCGGGGGCGGCGTTGACGAGGGTGATCTGTGTGTCCGCGGAGTGCAGCCGCTTGGCCAGGCGCCCGGCGGCGTTGGCTCCGGCGTATCCGGCCCCGAGGACGACGATGCGGTGCTTCATGGTTCCGCTCCTGTCCGGTCGGTGTCTGCTTCCTGAACCGGATGGCGGCGCGAAACCTGACAGCGATGGGATGTGACCTGGCTCACCAGTTCCCGGTGAGTGGCTCCCCGGGTGCGGACCCGGCCCACTGGCGCGTCGCGCGTTCGAGCTTGCCGGGGTTCGCCTGGGCGTGGACGGCCGCGATGCCGTCGGCGGTCACGTCCAGCGAGAAGACTCCGGCGACCCGGTCACCGACCACCATCACCAGCGCGGGTACGCCGTTGGCGACCGCGGCGAACAGGTCGGGGCGACCGCCGATCATCTCCCACTTGGCCTCGCTGGGCGTGAACAGCGTGCGAAGGAACCTCGCCACCCGCAGCGCACCGGTGATCGGTTGAGGCACCGAGAAGACCACCCCGCCACCGTCGCCGATGCTGGTCGCGTCGTCGGTCAGCATCCTCACCAGCGAGTCGGTCCTGCCGCTGAGTGCCGCGGCCAGGAACTCCTCGACGATTTTGCGAGCCGCGGCCGCATCGACCGCCACCCGGCGCCGGTCGTCGGCCAGATGCTGCTTGGCCCGCCGGTAGATCTGCTGGCAGTTCGCCTCGGTGAGGTCGAGCACCTCGGCGATCTCGCCGTGCGAGTATCCGAACGCCTCGCGCAGCACGTACACGACGCGTTCCTTGGCCGAGAGCCGCTCCATCAGCGTGAGCATCGCGATCGAGACCGATTCACGCTGCTCGACGGTGTCGGACGGGCCGAGCATCCGGTCTCCGGCGAAGACCGGCTCGGGAAGCCACTGGCCCACATAGGTCTCGCGCCTGGCTCGCGCCGAGGTGAGTCGGTTGAGGCAGATGTTGGTGAGCACCTTGGTCAGCCATGCCTCGGGTGTCTCGATGAGCTCCCGGTCGGCGGACAACCAGCGCAGGAACGTGTCCTGCACCACGTCCTCGGCATCGTTCGCCGACCCGAGCAGGCGGTACGCGACCGCCTCCAACCGCGCTCTGGTCCCCTCGAACACCTCGACCTCGTGCGAACCGACCAGCATGGTTCCCAGTTAAGCATCCACGGCGGCGACGATGATCCTTCGTGAGACCGTCCGCCGGTTCGACGGACTGTCGGCCGTCGTGCGCAGCAGGACCACCACGCCATCCGCCACCCGGGGGGCGACGGATGGCGAAACCGTGTGGGCTCGGGCCGGGTTGTCGGGGCGTCACCGACGGTTCGGGGTGACGCCCACGACGATGTGGCCAGGTCAGGCGGGCCGACGTCCGAGGGTGGAGAGCGCCAGGTTGCCCTTGACTCGCAGGCGCGGATCGAGGAGCAGTTCCCGGAACGCGTCGATGTCCGCCGGTGCCATGCCGGCCCGGACCAGCTTCTCCCGGATGGCGCCGGCGGTGGCCCGGGGGAGCAGGCAGCCGTGCGTACCACCGGCCCAGGTGCTGGTGAAGCCCTCGGTCTCCGCCTCCAGACCCAGGTCGAGCAGGGCGCCGTGCACCCGTCGGCTCCAGCTCAGATCGTTGCCGGAGCCGCGCAGCGCCGCCTGGAAGGCGTCGTGGTACGCGCCGAAGAGCCGGTCGGCCTCGTCCGGGTCCGGGGCGGCGAGCACGCTGCTGCTCCAGCTTCCCTCGAACTCCTCGACCAGCAGTACGCCTCCCGGGCGTACCGCGTCGACGAGCTTGCCCAGCACGGTGAGCCGCTGTGGCAGGTGGCCGAGCAGCAGTCGTACGTGGATGAGGTCGAAGGTGCCCGGCAGCGGGTCGGTGACGATGTTGTGCTGTCGCAGCTCCACCCGGGGGTCGGCGGGACTGTGCTGCGGGTCGATGTCGGTGGCGATCACCTCTCCGTCCGGTGCGAGGTCGGCGATCGTGCTCGCGATGCTGCTGGCGCCGACGGCGACGACCAGGGCGCGGGCGTCCCGGGCGATTCCGGCCGAGCCGAGCCGCCGGGTGCTGAACGGGTCGTACAGGCCGGCCAGGTGGCGGAGCATGGCGTCCGCCTCGGTTTCGGCGTCCTGGAAGACGTACGTGGTCGACACGAATTCTCCTTGCGGGATGTCAGGCGGTGACGTGACGGATCCAGGGCGCGACCCGGTGTTCGACCGCGCCCAGGAGGTAGAACAGGCTGAGGCTGATGACGCCGAGCAGGGCCACCGCCGCGAACGCCTGGGCCGCGTCGGTACCGGCGTTCTGGATCACGAAGCCGAGCCCGGCGAGGGCGTTGAACAGTTCGGCGACCACGGCACCGATGACCGCGAGCGGCAGTGCGGTCTTGAGGCCGATGAAGATGTGCGGCAGCGCCGAGGGCAGCCGGATCTTGACGAACGTCGTCCAGCGTGACGCGCTGAGGGTGCGGGCGAGTTCGGCGAGGTCGGCCGGGGTGGAGGTGAGCCCGGTCGAGGTCGCCAGGGTGACCGGGAAGAAGCACATCAGCCAGACGAGGACGATCTTGGGTCCCTGGCCGAATCCGCCGATGGCGGCCAGCAGCGGCGCCAGGGCCGGTTTCGGGATGGCGCTGAGCATCAGCAACATCGGGTGGAGCGCCCGCTCGACGTTGCGGGACGCGGCAAGGGTGGTACCGACCAGGACCGCGGTGACGATGGCGAGACCGAATCCGGCGAGCGCCTCGCCCAGGGTGACCCACGCGTTCTCCAGCAGGTAGCCGGGCATCCGGGTGAAGACGGCGGCCACCGCCGGCGGCGCCGGCACGATGTAGGACGGGATCTGGAGGACCACCACCGCCGCCCACCAGGCCGCGACAAATCCGGCGACCCCCAAGACGGGGGGTACGACAACGGACAGCCGAGTCCGGCGGTGGTCGGCGGCGGGATCGTCCCAGTTGGGTGCCATGACGTCGGCGGGTTTCTACCCGATGAGGTCGGGCGAGACGATGTCGGTGGGCTGGATGCTGCTCGGGATCGCACCCGCGCCCTGCAGGATGGCGATGTTACGGGCGATGCGCCCCATGTCGAACTGTCCGATCGGGGTGCTGGCGATGCCCCGGACGTAACCGGTCATGCCCTTGAGTTCGGCGACCGCCGCCTCGGCCTTCTGGCCCTGGGTCTCCTTCTGGCTGGCGTAGATCTGGCCGGACTCGTCGGGGTGTTCGACCGAGTAGGTCAGCCCGCGCAGCAGCGCGGCGTTGAACCGGCGTACCAGGTCCGGCTTGTTCCGTGCGGTCTCGGCGCTCACCCCGATCGCGGAGCCGTGCAGATCGGTGAGGTAGTCGGTAAACGGCAGGGTGACGAGGGGTTCCTTCGCGAGCGCCTGGATCGACTGGACGGCCGGGACGAACTGGCTGATCGCGTCGACCTTGCGTTGGAGGAGCAGCGTCGGATGCTGCGGCGGGGCGGCGTTGACCCACTTGATCTTCGAGTCGTCGAAGCCGGCGAGCTTCGCGTACGTGGGGAAGAGGAGGTGGTTGATCCCGCCTGGAATGTACGAGAGTGTCTTGCCGGCGAGGTCACTCGCCGTCTTGATGCCGCTGCTCTCGAGTGCGACGAAGCATGCGAGGTTCCGCTGGTGCAGCACCGAGGTCAGGGTGAAGTTCGTGATCCCGCCCGGCCGGGTGTATTCGATGATCGCGCCGCTGACGTCGAGGGTGGCGAAGGTGGCCTGCCCCCCGGCCAGATTTTTCAGGTTCTCGGTGGTGCCCTTGCCCGGGAGGACCTGGACGTCCAGCCCCGCCTCGGCGAACCAGCCCTTCTGTCGGGCGACGAAGATCGGCGCCTCGCGACCCTGGAAGCCGGCGCCGGTCAGGATGGTGACCTTTTCCGTCACCGGTGTGCCGGCCTGGTCGCCTTCGCCGCCGCATGCGGTGAGCGCCGTGACGCTGGCTGCGGCGGTGCCGAGCAGGAGGCTGCGCCGAGTGATCGTCGGTGTGGGCATAGTTATCCTCACTTGGAAGACTTGGCAAACTTGGTAAGCAAAGTTTGGGCGTGACCTGGGGCTGAACCTGGGGTACCGCGGAACGAGGGGCCTTCCTGTCGCGAAAAAGCCTCCCTGCCGCCGTGGTTCCGACTCTTCCGGCGGATGGCTGTCGCGGGCAGTCGTGAACCGCGGGGGCAGGGAGGGAGGCGTCCGTGGGGCACGGCCTTGGTGCCTACGCAAGGGAGGCCCCGTGCCTCGCCAAGAGAACCTAGATTGCCAAGCAAACCAAGTCAACGGCGCTTACTACGTAGGCTTGTAAAGCCAGGTCAGGGCATGATCAGATGTGCGTGCCTACGCAAGGGAGTGCCATGCCTGAACCTGTTGTGCCGGTCTACCGCAGGATCATGCGGGAGATCGAAGAAAAAATCGAGAAGGGTGAATTGCGATCGGGAGACCGGTTGCCGTCCATCAGCCAACTGACCGAGCGATACCACTGCTCCGCCCCCACGGTGCGGCAGGCGATCGCCCGACTGCAGGAACGCGGCGTCCTGCAGGGACACCAGGGGCGTGGTGTGTACGTCACGCCCGCCCCGGGCTGAACCCGACGTCGGTCCCCCGCTCCGCTCCCTCCGGCCCGCAGACTCGTCCTGTGTGGTCGGAGGGTAACCCACCGCTCCGAACGCCACTGAACGATCATCTTACAGAGACGGACGGTATTTCCAAGATCCCGGGCCGTGAATTTTCCGGGTGACATGTTCCACTCAGGGTGGCCCAAAGCGGCGTCACGCGGGGCCCATCGACCCCGCGTGGCCACCGTACGGTCAGGACCGGCGGGCGGCGGCGCTCGCCCGTAGGGCAGGCTCCACCACGCCGGCGTAGCCGACGTGCCCGGCCCGGTTCGGGTGGTACGACTCGCCGATCGGGTTCGAGGTGCCGTTCAGCCACTCCACGTCGTCGCAGACCGCGTGACCGGTGAACGGGCCCCGGGCGTCGACGAAGGTGAAGCCGTGTGCGGTGGCCCGGGCCCGGATGGTCGTCGCGAGCAGATCCGCGGCGGCGTTCAACTCGGTCTGTTCGCCGGGGGAGATTCGGGCGATGATGTTGCACTCCTCGCCGTTGAAGAGCCGGGGATAGCCGACCACCACGACCCGGGCGTTGGGTGCCAGGGCCCGGATCCGGGAGTAGAGCTGGTCGAGTCGACCCGGCAGGGTGTTGCGGATCTGGGCCTCCGCGTTGTCGATCTGGGACCAGCAGTTGGTGGGCCAGGGCAGGGCGCACTGCACGATCACCGACGACCAGCCGATGTCGTTGCCGCCGACGGTGACCGTGACGTGGTTTGTCGCCGAGCTGAGGCTGCCGAGCTGGTTGTTGAGTACGCCGGAGACCGTCGCCCCGGCGCAGGCCGGGAAGGTGAGGGTGGCCCCGATCCGGGCGGCGGTGAGAGCCGGGTACGAGTGTCGGGACCGCTGGCACGATCCACTGTCCGGGTAGTATTCACGGGTTCCGGTGCCGGAGGCGTACGAGTCGCCGAGTGCGGTGTAGCTGCTCGCCGCGGCGTGGGCGGGTGCGGCGGTCAGGCTGACCGTCAGCGCGGTGACCATGGAAGTGGTGATGGCGGCGAGGACGTGGGCGGTACGGCGACACGGCGACATGGACGCTCCTGACACATCGGCGACAGTGGATGTCAGGCTGACAGATGCGCGGCCCGGGCGGAAGCGGTCGGCCAGGTGGGCCTTCCCTTTGGCCGGAGCACTCGGTATCAAGAGGTTGCGGGCGTATCGACGGAGGCCAGTGACGCACGTGACCCGGGTGGGCCGTCTCCCCGGGCCGGGAAACGGCCGACGGCGTCCGGCGAGGGGGGAGACGTGTCTGAGGTCGGCATCAGTCCACCACAGCCGGACGGCATCACCACCGCGATCGAGTTCGTCGCCGGACTCCGGCGGCTCCGCCTGTGGTCGGGACTGACGTACCGGCAGATCGCGGTAGGGGCGGACCGGTTGGGCACTGCCCTGCCGGCGAGCACCTTCGCGTCGGTGCTCAGCCGGTCGAGTCTGCCCCGTCGCGAGGTGGTTGCGATCTTCGCCCGGGTCTGTGGCCTGGACGAGTCGTCGGTGGCGCGCTGGGTCGAGGTGCGCGACGACGTGGCGGGTCGCGAACTGGCGGGGATCGGAGGGGCCGCGCCGGCACCGACCGGCGGTGAACCGACGACCACCGGCCCGTCCGGCGGTGGACCACCGGCCACCGGCCCGGTGGCCGGAGCGTCCGCGCCGACCCCTGACCTGGGCGGTGCCGGCCCGGCGGGCGGTGATCCGGGCGGTCTCGGACGTGCGGGCGGGCTGGGTGGCCCGACCGGGCCGGGTGACGACTGGGCGGTACCGGCGATGCTGCCCGCCGACATCCCCGACTTCACCGGCCGGAGGTCGATGGTGACCGCCCTGCGTGAACTGCTGGCCGGACCCGACCACGGCCAACGGACGGCGTTGACCGTCGGCGCCATCGCCGGGATGGGCGGCGTCGGCAAGACCACCCTGGCCGTACACGTCGGGCACCAGGTCCGGGACGGGTTCCCGGACGGCCAGCTCTACGTGAACCTGCGAGGCGCCGAGGCGGCGCCACTGGACCCGGCCGAGGTGCTGGCCCGGTTCCTACGGGCGGTCGGTGTGCCAGGACGGGCCGTGCCGGCCGACCCGGTGGAACGGGCCGAGCTGTACCGCAGCCGGTTGGCTGGCCGGCGGGTGCTGGTGCTGCTCGACAACGCGGCCTCGGTGGAGCAGGTCCGGCCGCTGCTGCCCGGTACCGCCTCCTGCGCGGTCCTGGTCACCAGCCGGGTACCGCTGACCAGTCTGCCCGCCGGGCTCCGGGTGGACCTGGCGGAGCTGACCGACGACGAGGCGGTCGCGATGCTGGCCCGGATCATCGGCGCGGGCCGGGTGGCGGGGGAGCCGGCTCAGGCCACCGGGATCGCCGGACTCTGCGGACACCTGCCGCTGGCGGTACGGATCGCCGGCGGCCGGTTGGCCGGTCGGCCCGGCTGGCCGATCGCCCGGTTGGCGAGCCTGCTCGGCGACGAACGGCGCAGACTGGACCGGCTCGCCACCGGCGACCTCGCGGTACGGGCGTCGATCGGGCTCAGCTACCACGGACTGGACGAGCCGGCCCGTCGGTTGTTCCGGCGGCTGAGCCTCTTCGACGTACCCGATTTTCCGGCCTGGCTGGCGGCGCTGCTGCTGGCCCGTTCGGTCGACGAGGTGACGGACCAGTTGGAGGCGTTGGTCGACGCCCAACTGCTGACCGTCACCGGCCCGGACCTGGCCGGGCAGCTCCGGTACCGGTTCCACGACCTGGTCCGGCTGTTCGGGCGGCGGGAGGCCGAGACACACCGGCTCACCGAGCGTCCGGCCGACGTCCTGCTGCGGGGTTTCGGGGGTTGGCTGGCGGTCGCGGAGGAGATGGCGTCCGGGGTGCCCGGGCCCTGCTACGCCCCGATCCACGGCGCGCTGCCCCGGCCCGGTGTCGACTGGTCGGAGCTGTACGCGCTGCGTACCGACCCGACCAGGTGGTTCGAGGCGGAACGACCGGCGTTGCTCGGCCTGATCCGGCAGGCCTGTCGACTCAGTCTGGACGAGGTGGCCTTCGGCCTCGCCGGCTGCCTGGAGAAGTACTTCGACGTCCGGGGCATGTACGTCGACTGGGCCGCGACGAACACCGAGGTGATGGCACTCTGCCGGGAGCGGGGCAACCTGCTCGGCGAGGCGGTGATGCTCCGGGGGCTGATCGACGTCAGCACCTGGACGATGGAGGACCAGGACGGCGCGGCGACCGCCGTCCTGCACCGGGACGCGTCCCGGCTGCTGGAGATGTTCACCCGGTTGAACCACCGTGCCGGCATGTCCGACGCCGCGGTGCTGGACGCCTGGGCCCGGGCCGCGATGGGGGACCAGGCCGGCGCGGTCGAGTCGGCCGGGTTGGCGCTGCGGCTGGCGGAGGAGTCGGCACACACCGGCGGTAAGGTCCGTGCCCACCTCGCCCTGGCGATGGCGCACGCCGAGCGGCGCGACTTCGACACCGGCGTCCGGCACCTGACCGGTGCGTTGCGGCAGGCCCGGGCGTTGGGCAACCCGCGGTGCGAGGCGACCGTGCTGCAGTTCGTCGGGATCGGACAGCGGGAACTCGGCGACTACCAGGCGAGTCAGCAGGCCCTGGACGAGTCGCTGGCGATCTGCCGTGCCCACCGGGACACCTACACGGAGGCACTCACCCTGCTCGCCCTGGCCCGGTTGTACCTGGTGCAGGGCGACCGGCGGGCCCGGGCGGCGGCCGAGGCGTCCCTCGCGATCGGCCGGCGACACACCATGCGGCACCATGTCGCCGAGGCACTCGGGCTGCTCGGCGAGATCGAACTCGCCGAGGGGCGTCCGACCCGGGCGATCGCCCATCTGGAGGAGTCGGTGGCGATCTGGCGTACCCGGGGATGGCTCTCCTTCCAGGCCGCCGCGCTGACCAACCTGGGGCGGGCCTACCTCAGCGCCGATGCCGGCGCCGCCCGGTCGGCGCTGACCGAGGCCCGGGAGATCTACCTGAACCTGGGCGACGATGCCCGGGTGGGCGAACTGGACGCGTTGCTGGACCTCGCGGCCGTTCAGGGCGCCGCCGAGGCGGGCGCCCGGAACACCACGACGACCCCGGCCTGACGGAGACCGCCTCCGCCGCGCCGCGCCGGTCCGGCTGAGGACGGGGTACGCCGTTCAGCCCGGTTGGTCCGGCGGGTCGGCGGCGAGCCGGCGGCCCAGCTCCGTCCCGCTGCCGTGCCGGAGACCCGACACCGGTTCCGACGGCGGCGGACGGCGGGCCGGACGCCGTATGACCGGTACGAGCACCGGGGCCGCCGCGGCTGCCCGTTGCTCCGCCGCGACCAGCTCCTCGACCGCGCCGTCCGGTACGTCCACCGGGCCGAGGTCGGCGGCGAACTGCTCGCGCCAGGCCGGATGCAGTCGACTCTGCAGCAGGTGCGTGCCGGAGATCCGCACCGGTGCCGGCCCGAGCAGGCCGACGATCGCCTCGGCCGCCTGCCGCCGCCGCAGCCACGCCCGCCGTTCCGCCTCGGTGAACCGCGGGCCCTCCCCGTGGACCCGCGTCATGGCGTCCGCGGCGTGCGCCTCGGCGGCGATCCGACGGACCCGCAGACCGAGCGGCGAGTTGTCGTCGACCTCCGGCGGGCGGTGCTCACCGGCCGTCGCCCGGTCCAGGGCCTCGACCAGCTCTGGGTAACCGTCGAGGCCGGTCTCGGCGGCGAGCCGGCGCGCCTGGGCGAGCAGGGCGACAAGCAGCCTTTCCTCGTCCGCGTAGGTCAACCGGGCCACCACGGTCGGTTCGGCCTGGGCCGGGAAGGCTCCGCTGGTGGGCGGCCCGGGCAGGGCCGGCAGGAACTGGGCGCTGGACAGTGCCGGGCGGAGCAGTTCACCGTGGAACGCGATGCCGAGTTCGGCCCGGAGGACGTCGAGTACGGCCGGGATGTCCTCGTCCGGATAGCGGGTGGTGTCCAGGGGCACCAGACCGGCGTCGCGCAGGGCCGGCAGGAACAGGTCCGGCTCGCGGCCGTGGCGGCGTTCCGGGCGGAGGGTGTCGTACCCGGTGATGACCGTCCCGTCGACAACGAGCGTGAACCGGGTGCTGTGGCCGGTGTGCCGCAGGGCCACCGCCCGGGTGCCGACGGAGAGCCGACGCAGCACCTCCGGACGTACGCCCTCGGGGCTGCGCTGCTCCTCGACCGCGAACGCCCAGCCGTCGACCCGGCCGACCCGGAGCACCGGAAGGAAGCCCTCGGTCCAGGAGTCCCGCAGCTCCCGGGCCTGCTCCCGGGTCCGGGGCGTGGCCTGCGCCGGGTCGGCGCCGAACCGGCGCAACAGCTCGGCCTCGTCGACGTCCGCGACGAAGGCGAGTCCGAAGTGGTGGTACCCGCCGAACCGGCCGGCCTCGGCGGCGGGTGGAAACAGTTGCCGCAGCCGGCGCATTGCCGGCCGTACCGTCGGTGGGGCAGGAGTTCCGGACTCGCGTGCCTCGGCGGCCAGGTCGAGCGGGGAGCGGGGCGCCGGATGCTGTTCCTGGACCAGTTCCCAGTGCAGCCGTACGCCGTCGGCCGCCGGATGCCAGTGCCGGACCGGCCGGTCCCGGTCCAGTCCGTCGGCGATGTCCGCCAACAGGTCGGCCAGGGACGGCCAGTGGCCGAAGTGGGTGACGTCGCCCTTGAGGTGTACGCCGACCGCCCCGTACGTGACGCCCGGCCGGCAGTCCACCACCAGCATGTCCACCGAGTTGGTCTTGCCGAACGGCACCCACTGCGGATGCCAGTACCAGCCGAGCAGCCCGTCGTCCTCGTCGTGGTGATCCTCGTCGTCGACGGTGGACATGCCGAGAGCGTCGGTTGTCGTCCGCCACCGGCGGGGGATCTCCTCCACCCGCATGAGCTGGTATGAACCGCCGAGGGTGAACGCGCCCGGCCCGTCGTCGGCCCCGTCGTGCCGGGCCAGCGAGGCGACCAGGTCCTCCGGGAAGGTCACCCCGATCGTCTGCTGGGCGGCCTCGACCGCCGCCGGGTCGGCGGGTGGTCGCAGTGAGGTGTACGTCTGCGGGGCGTTGCTCGCCAGCCACCGCTCGACCACCGCCCAGCTCTCGGCCACCTGCTCGGCGTTCATCCTCGCGCGTCCCCCGACAACGGTCATCGACTGAACCCACTTCCCGTCCGCCGCCCGGCGGAAGCGTATCGGGTCCGGCCACCGTCTGCGGTTCCCGCGACGGCGGCGGCATCCGGCCAGTGGCGGCGAACAGCCAGCGGCGGCGACCGGTCAGCGACCGCGACCGGTCGGCCGGCGGTCCCGTCCCGGGTGGTACCGCCGTGGAGGAGACGGTCCACGCCGGGACGGGTCGGTTCGGGGCGGCGTCAGCCGGTGGGGAGCAGGGTGCTGTCCCGGGTCCGCCGACGCCGGGGCTCCGCACCGCCGCGCGGCCTCGGCGTCTTCGGTACCTTCGCGGTCAGCCGGAACCAGAACGAGCCGTAGCCGGGCAGGGTGAGCTGGTACGGCCGGGCGCCGACCGGCGGGAACGGGGTCTGGCCGGTCAGCTCGACCGGTTGGTGACCGAAGAACCGGCTGTCCAGCGCGAGCTGCGCCGGTTGGGGACGCGCGGACAGGTTGTGCACACAGAGCACCACCTCGGCGCCCTCGTGTTCCTCGCCCGTGCCGTCGTACTCGCGCAGGAACGCCAGCACCGCCGGGTTCTTGCCGCCGAGGTCCCGGAACGAGCCGAGCGCCAGTGCCGGATGCCGCTTCCGTACCTCGATCATCTGTCGGGTCCACTGCAGCAGGGACGCCGGTTGTTCCATCTGCCGTTCCACGTTGACCGCCTGGTATCCGTACACCGGGCCCTGGTTGACCGGCAGGTAGAGCGCGCCGGGGTCGGCCTTGGAGAAGCCGCCGTTGCGGTCCGGGGACCACTGCATCGGGGTACGGACGCTGTTGCGGTCGCCGAGCCAGACGTTGTCGCCCATCCCGATCTCGTCGCCGTAGTACAGCACCGGCGAGCCGGGCAGGGACAGCAGCAGCGAGGTGAAGAGTTCGATCTGGTTCCGGTCGTTGTTCACCAGCGGCGCCAGCCGACGGCGGATGCCGACGTTGACCCGCATCCGCGGATCCTTGGCGTACTCGTTGTAGAGGTAGTCGCGTTCCTCGTCGGTGACCATCTCCAGGGTCAGCTCGTCGTGGTTGCGAAGGAAGGTGCCCCACTGACAGCCGGCCGGGATCTGCGGGGTCTGGGCGATGATCTCCGAGATCGGGTACCGCGACTCGCGGCGGACCGCCATGAAGATCCGGGGCATCACCGGGAAGTGGAACGCCATGTGGCACTCATCGCCGCCGACCGCCGGATCACCGTAGTAGTCGACCAGGTCGGCCGGCCACAGGTTCGCCTCGGCGAGCAGCACCCGCCCCGGGTACTCGTCGTCGACCATCCGGCGCAGCCGCTTCAGGTACGCGTGCGTCTCCGGCAGGTTCGCGCAGTCGGTGCCCTCGCGCTCGTACAGGTAGGTGATCGCGTCCAGCCGGAAGCCGTCGATTCCGAGTTCCAGCCAGAACCGTACGACGTCGAGCATCGTCTCCTGGACCGTCGGGTTGTCGTAGTTCAGGTCCGGCTGGTGGGCGAAGAACCGGTGCCAGTAGAACTGCTGACGTACCGGGTCGAAGGTCCAGTTGGAGGGCTCGGTGTCGCAGAAGACGACCGGCACCCCGGCGTACCCGGTGTCGGTGTCACGCCAGACGTAGAAGTCGCCGTACGGGCCGGTCGGGTCCTGCCGGGACTGGTGGAACCACTCGTGGGTGTCCGAGGTGTGGTTCAGCACGAGGTCGGTGATCACCCGGATGCCCCGGGCGTGCGCCTCGTCGACCAGGGTCAGGAAGTCGTTGAGCGTGCCGTACTCGGGGGAGATCCGCAGGTAGTCGCGGATGTCGTAGCCGCCGTCGCGGCGCGGTGAGTCGTAGAACGGGGGCAGCCAGAGGCAGTCCACACCCAGCCACTTCAGATAGTCCAGCTTGGAGGTCAGCCCGGGCAGGTCGCCGTGGCCGTCGCCGCTGGCGTCGTAGCACGACTGCACGAACATCTCGTAGAAGACCGCCCGCTTGTACCACTCCGGTTCGACCGGGAGTTGGCGTGCGCGACGGCGGGGCTGGGGTGCCGGCCGCTGGGCCGGCGACGGAGCGGTCTGCGCGGGCGGTGGGACCACCCGGTCGGCCAGGTCGGACATGGGCTCTCCTCCGGGTTGCGAGGGCGAAGTTCCCACGGGCACGTGGTGTGGGAGTCCGCGGAAACGCGGGGAGAGGTCACCGGCGCCGATGGCGGCGGCTCACCGCCGTTATACGGCGTCAAACGGGCCGGTCGATCAGCGGTGACGGCAACATACTTGTAACCAAGCCGACGGTTCGGCAAGTGCGGGTGCCGGAGACGTGAGGCCGATCCGGGCCGTGGGTGCGGGAGCGGCGGCCGGAGCGTCGGCGGCCCGGGCAGCTGATGCCCGTCCGGGCAGTGCGCACCATATATCCGTTACGGCGGGCGGTGCGTCGGTCGGAAATCTGACTGAACACCACCCGTTGTGCGGGTGATCCATGGTGGTTAAGCTCCTTGGTGCGCGCCCCAATCGCCCGCTTCCCCCGTGGCAGGCGATCGGGGCGCGTCCTATTTCTCGGCCATCCCTGTCGGCCCTCTTTCCGGCCAGCTCACGAGGGACCGGCTCAGATCCAGCGGTTGCCGAGCCACATCCGGGCGGACCACTCCGCGTACGGGATGACCTGCCCGACGAAAACCGGATAGAAGTACGCGAAGCAGATCGCGACCAGCAGGACGTACGTCCCGGCGACGATGGCACCGATCATGCGCCGATCGCTCACCCGGCTGTTCTCGCCGGAGTCAGGGGCAGCAGCGCCCGCCCCCTCCCCGGAGGACAGGCCGCCGCCCGCCGTCGGAGCGCGGACCGGTCCGGCGATCGCCCCCAGCACGTAGGTCACGGCGAGGACCAGGAACGGCACGATCGGGGCCAGGTAGAAGGAGAACATCGTCCGGTTGTCCAGCGCGAAGTAGAACCAGGGCAGCCAACCGGCGGCCACGATCAGCAGGATCGCCCCGGCCCGCCAGTCGCGGCGGGCGATGCCGAGCCAGACGAGCGCGGCGAGCGCCGGCAGGAACGACCACCAGAGCAGCGGGGTGCCCAGCAGCAGGACCTCGGAGGCGCAGGTCGCCGCGGCGCAGGCGCCCTGGTCGGAGTAGTGGAAGGCGACCGGCCGGCCGAGCAGCAGCCACTGCCACGGCCAGGACTGGTAGGGATGGGTGTCGTCGAGCTGGGCGTGGAACTTGAACGCCTCCACGTGGTAGTGGAACAGGTTCTGCAGGTCGCCGATGACCGGCGGGCTGGCGTGGCCGGTGTCGGCGAGCCAGTTCCGGAAGTAGCCGTTGTCGCTGACGAACCAGCCCGTCCAGGTGGCGAGGTAGGCGCCGACCATCAACACCCCGGCCAGGAGGAGCCAGCCGCCCTCGTCGAGCAGGGTGTCCCGCCACGGTCGACGTACGCCGGCGGAGCGGCGGGCACCGACCTCCCAGAAGATCACCAGCAGGGCGAACGCCGGCAGGAAGTAGAGAGCGCTCCACTTCACCCCGATCGCGCAGCCGAGCAGGACCCCGGCGAACAGCCGCCACCAGGGGACCGAGTCGGCGAGCCGGAACGGGGGCCGGTTCGCCCGGCCGGGCCGGCTCGGGTCGAGCCCGGACTCGACGGCGCGCAGCCAGCGCCGGCGCCGCTGGTCCCGGTCGAGCACCAGGGCGCCGAAGGCGGCCAGGACGAAAAAGCTCAGGAAGATGTCGAGCAGCGCGGTACGGGACAGCACCAGGTGGTAGCCGTCCAGCGCGAGCAGCAGCCCGGCGGTGCAGCCGAGCACGGTCGACCGGAACATCCGTCGGGCGATCCGCACCAGCAGCAGGACGGAGAGGGTGCCGACGATCGCCGCCGCGAACCGCCAACCGAGTTCGTTGTACCCCCAGATCCGCTCGCCGAGCGCGATCATCCACTTGCCGAGCGGCGGATGTACGACGTACGCGGCGGTGTTGTTCTGTTCGTCCCACTCGATGCCGCGCTGGAGCAGTTCCTGCGCCTCGGTGGCGTAGTAGACCTCGTCGAAGATCTTGCCCTTGGGGCTGCTCAGCCCGACCAGGCGCAGGATGCCCGCGATCAGTACGATCACGCCGGTGGCCAGCCAGGACCACGGGTCGAGCCGGGTCTCCAGCGGGGCCAACCGACGCCGGATGATCGCCGGCACGCCGGAGAGCGGACGGTCGGGCCGGTCGGCTCGGCTGGTCGCGGTCGGCCCTCCGCCGGAGTCGTGCGGGGTCGCCTCGGCCACCGGTTCCGCCGCCGTCCCGGCCTGCCCCGGGATCTCGGTCTGCGCTGTCGACGCCAGAGTCACCCCGTGATCGTAGGCTGCCATGGTGTGAATTGGGGCACGACGCTCGCGATATGCGATGACGCATGTCGATGGAAGGCTCGGAAGGAGTCGGTTCGTGGGAAATTTGCCCGGTGATGGGCGGCTGATCCTGCTCGGGGCGCCGCTCGGCAACCCCGGTGACGCCTCCGCCCGACTGCGGGACACCCTCGCCCGGGCCGACGTGGTCGCCGCCGAGGACACCCGCCGACTCACCCGACTCGCCCGTGACCTCGACGTCAGCATCGCCGGCCGGATCGTCTCCTACTTCGAGGGCAACGAGGAACGACGTACCCCGGAACTGGTCGAGGCGGTCCTCGGCGGCGCGCTGGTGGCGTTGGTCACCGACGCCGGGATGCCGAGCGTCTCCGACCCCGGCTACCGGCTGGTCCGGGCCGCCCTGGACGCGGGCGTGCCGGTCAGCGTGGCGCCCGGCCCGAGCGCCGTCACCACCGCGCTCGCCCTCTCCGGCCTGCCCACCGACCGGTTCTGCTTCGAGGGTTTCCTGCCCCGTTCCGGCGGCGGTCGCCGGTCGCGGCTGCGGGCGCTGGCCGCCGAGGAACGCACCCTGGTCTTCTTCGAGGCGCCACACCGGGTGGCGGACACCCTCACCGACCTGGCCGCCACGTTCGGGCCGGACCGGCCGGCCGCGCTCTGCCGGGAGTTGACCAAGACGTACGAGGAGGTGCTGCGTCGCCCGCTCGGTGAACTCGCCCGGTGGGCGGCGGAGGGGGAGCCGCGTGGCGAGATCACCCTGGTGGTGGCGGGCGCCCCGGCGACCGCCGCCGAGGTCCCGGCCGACGCGGACCTGCGGGCCGCGGTCGCCGACCTGGAGGCCACCGGTACGTCCCGGCGCGACGCCATCGCCGCCGTCGCCACCGAGTACGGCCTGCGGCGCCGCCACGTGTACGCCGCCGTCCACCCACCTGCCGCCGCCCGGTAGGCGGCGGTGGTTCAGTAGGCGGCGACGGTTCAGTAGGCGGCGACCAGGAAGCCGGCGGTGAGCAGCAGCGGTCCGGCGTAGCTGACCAGGGCGGCGCGGTGCCGGTGACCACGATCGGCCAGTCGGAGTGCCCCGGTGCACCAGCCGACCGCGGCGGTGCAGATCAGCACCACCCCGAGCCCCAGTGACCAGTGCAGGTGCAGCAGGCCGGTGCCGGAGCCGACGTACGCCTTCGTGCTTCCCCCGTCGATGATCCGGGCCGGGAATTCGAGGCCGACATCCTCGGGATCCGCGGCCATCCCGATCAGTCGTACGTCCCGGGCGACGAGTCGGCCGTCGGCGGCGACGAACTCGCCTCGGCAGTGCTGGCCGAGACCTCGGCCCCGGCAGCTCTCCACGATCACTGTGCCCTGTTCGCCGTGGCCGATCGCGAGCCACCAGGGCTCCGCGCTGACCCAGGCGAAGAAGCTGGCGGCCAGGGAGAAGAGGATCACTCCGGCGAGCCCGAGCACCGGGTTCGGCGGCGGCTTCGGCGGTCGGGCCGGACGGGGGCCGCCCGCCTCGGCCGGTGGTTTCCTCGGTCGGCCGTACCAGGTCCGAGGGGTCTTCTCCACCGGGCGGCCGTCCCAGTGCACCTCCTCGATCGGCAGCCAGAAGTCGTTGTCGTCCTCCTCCTCGGCGCCGGTCTCCGGCCGGGCGGAGCCGGTACGGGCGGCCGGGATGGCGGAGGGCACCGTCTCGTCCCGGGCTGCCGGGGCTCGGGGTACGCCGGTGGCCCGAGGTGCCCGCTGCGGCAACATGGCGAGCGGGGCGCCGGTGGTGGGCTCGATGACCGACGGGTGGGGCAGCGTGCCGGGTGCGCCCGACCAGGGTGAGCCGAGGGCCGGGGAGGCGCCGCCGAACGGGGTGGCCGCCGTCGCCTCGTACCCGGATGCCGTTCCTGCGGGCGCGCGGGGCGACGGCGCCGGAGTGGAGCCGGCCGTGGCCCGGTCCCCGGGGGTCGACGCGCCCCGCCCGCTGCCCGGCGCGGTCGGCTGGTCGGCCGGTGCCGCGGTCCGGTCATTCATGGCCGGCGAGGTGGCGTCGGCTGGTGGCGCGGTCCGGTCGCCCCCGGCCGGCGGGGTGGCGTCGACCGGCACGTCGAGGCCGACCTCCGGTGGCGGGGTTTCCGCTGGTTGCTGCCCACCTGAGCTGCCCGTCACCGTTCCATTGGACACCGCCACTACGCTCCGAATGCGAAAGCGCACAGCGCGTGTCGGACCCAGTTGAGTCGGAAATCTGCCACTTCGGCCTGCTCGGCCCGGAGAACGTGCCGGCGACGTTGGTTCGCGGTCGCCCGGCAGGGGTCACTAGGCTTGCTGTTCATGAGTCACGTTCTCGCGGCGGTCGCCTGGCCGTACGCCAACGGCCCGCGCCACATCGGCCACGTCTCCGGTTTCGGCGTCCCCTCCGACGTGTTCAGCCGGTACATGCGGATGGCGGGGCACGACGTACTCATGGTCTCCGGCACCGACGAGCACGGCACCCCGATCCAGGTGCAGGCCGACAAGGAGGGGGTCACCCCCCGGGAACTGGCCGACCGCTACAACCGGGTGATCGTCCAGGACCTGCACGGGCTCGGGCTCTCCTACGACCTCTTCACCCGGACGACCACCCGCAACCACTATGCCGTGGTCCAGCAGCTGTTCGAGACCCTGCACGCCAACGGCTACATCGTGCCCAAGGTCACCATGGGCGCGATCTCCCCGTCGACCGGCCGTACCCTGCCCGACCGCTACATCGAGGGCACCTGCCCGATCTGCGGCTACGAGCACGCCCGGGGCGACCAGTGCGACAACTGCGGCAACCAGCTCGATCCGATCGACCTGGTCAACCCGCGCTCGAAGATCAACGGTGAGACGCCGCAGTTCGTCGAGACCGAACACTTCTTCCTCGACCTGCCCGCCTTCGCCCAGGCGCTCGGCACGTGGCTGGACAGCCGGGAGGGCTGGCGGCCCAACGTGCTCCGGTTCTCGAAGAACCTGCTCGACGACCTCCAGCCCCGGGCGATCACCCGCGACCTGGAGTGGGGCGTACCGATTCCGCTGGAGGGCTGGCAGGACCGCTCCGACAAGCGGATCTACGTCTGGTTCGACGCGGTGATCGGCTACCTCTCCGCATCGATCGAGTGGGCCCGGCGCTCCGGCGACCCGGACGCCTGGCGCCGCTGGTGGTCGGCGGACGGCGAGGGCAAGGACGCCCGTGGCTACTACTTCATGGGCAAGGACAACATCGTCTTCCACTCGGTGATCTGGCCGGCGCTGCTGCTCGGCTACGACGGCGAGGGCGACCGGGGCGGCGAGCCCGGCGACCTGGGCCGGCTCAACCTGCCGACCGAGGTGGTCTCCAGCGAGTTCCTGACCATGGAGGGCAAGAAGTTCTCCTCCTCCCGTCAGGTGGTCATCTACGTCCGGGACTTCCTGGAGCGGTACGACGCCGACGCGCTGCGCTACTTCATCGCGGTCGCCGGCCCGGAGAGCAACGACACCGACTTCACCTGGTCCGAGTTCCTCCGCCGCAACAACGACGAACTCGTCGCCGGCTGGGGCAACCTGGTCAACCGGTCGATCTCGATGGCCGCGAAGAACTTCGGCGCGATCCCGCCGATCGACCCCGCCGGGCTCACCGAGGCGGACGAGGCACTGCTCGCCACCGCGAAGGCGGCCTTCGCCACGGTCGGCGGACTGATCGGGAAGCACCGGCAGAAGCAGGCGATCGGCGAGGCGATGAAGGTGGTCGCCGAGGCGAACCGGTACCTCTCCGACCAGGCACCGTGGAAGCTGAAGGGCGAGGACGACAAGCCCCGGATGGGGACCATCCTGCACGTCGCGCTCCAGGTGGTCAGCGACGCCAACACGCTGCTCACCCCGTTCCTGCCGCACTCCGCGCAGAAGATCCACGAGCTGCTCGGCGGTACCGGGGTGCACGCCCCGATGCCGCAGGTCGTGGAGGTCGAGGACCTGGACGGCGGGCCGGCGTACCCGGTGCTGACCGGCGACTACACCGTCGGGACACGGTGGGAGTCGGTGCCGGTCGAGGCGGGCCGGGCACTGGCCGCCCCGAAGCCGGTCTTCCGCAAACTCGACTCGTCCATCGTGGACGAGGAACTCGCCCGACTCGGCGACTGACCCGACCCGGGCGGGTCCCCGTCGGTCGTCGACGACCAGCTCTCGTGACCGGGGAGCGTGTGACATGTCCCGGCATGTCACACGCTCCCTGATCACGTACGGGGGCAGGAACGGTCCTGTTCGCGGGGTGACCGGACCTTTGCGGTGCGTGGTATAACGCTTGAGGCGGTTTCACCTGCGCGGGGGCTCGAATGGTGGAAGCAACCGAACCAGGCTGGCGGCCCGAATACCGCGGCCCCGACGCCAGTCTCGGCGACGTCGGCTCCGGCAAGATTTTCGGCGCGAACCTCTACGACCTGTACCGGGCTGGACGCATCCTGCTGCCCGGGGTCGCCTGGGTCTACGCCGAACAGACCACCCGGATACACGGGATCAGCGGGCCGATGCAGTCGCAGTTCAACGTTCCCGGGCGGGGGCCGAACGCAGCCCATCGCAGCCTTCTGGAATTGCGGGACGAGGTGCACGAGGTGTTGCGGCAGACCTCGCTGCGGATGGCGGAGGTCGCCGCGGCGCTGGTCCTGACTGCCGAGCGTTACGCGTCCACGGACGAGGCGGCGGTCAGGGAATTCACCAGACTCCTCGGTGCCGACCACGCCTCCGACTACCAGCGTCCCGCTCCCGAGCTGCCGGATCCGCCGGCCATCGGCGATCCGCCGCCGGTCGATCCGGCTCGCCGTATGGGCCTCGGCATCTGACCAGCCAGGGGAAAACATGACCGACAGTTCGATACCGTTCAACTACTACCTGCTGGAGAAGAATCTCACAGAGGTCGGCACCTATCTGACCGAGCTGCGCTACATCGACCAGGTCTTCGCGTACATGAACAGCGAGGCGTCGGGCCTGTGGGACATCGTTTTCGATGGGATGTCCAGCGCCTTTAGCAGCGGTGGTCACAGCATCACTGTGGAATTCGGCGGGACGGTTCCGTTCCGAAGGTCCTGGGTTCTGCCGGCAGCTGAATTCGGGCTGCCGTTTCAGGACTCAAGGCCGGATGAGGCCAAGCAGCAGATCGCGAAATACGAGGTGGAGGCCCGGGAGTGGGCGGGGAGCAACATCGCCACGGTCAGGTCGATGGTTGCTTCAATCGCCCATCCAGCCGGGTCCGTCTATTCCGCCGACATGATCGGACCGGTGAAGGACGCGTTGCACGAACTGGAAGACCGCATCCCCGATGACTTCGGCAAGCTGACGTACAGCCTCGGCGACTGGGAGGGTGACGCCGCCCGGGAGTTCGTCACCAACTTCTACCACCCTTTCCAGCACACCCTGGACAGCCACCGGCGGATGCTCAACGCGTTCGCCGGCAGCCTGGCCAGCGCCCATGCGATCGTCGAGGCCACCCAGCAGAGTCTGATGAACGTGGTGCACCACACCCGGGAGGCGCTCCTGGAGCAGTTGAAGTTGCGGGCCGAGCAAGCCAAAGCAGCGAGCGACAAGTCGGTCAAGACCGCCTTGGTGCTAATCGAGGCCCCCCTGCCCATCTTGGCGACGAAGGGCCGCTGGGAGCAGGGGCTTGGCGCGGTCGACGCCGGCTCCGCACTTGCGGGTACGGCTCTGGAGGAACATGCCCTGACCGGAAGTACCGCCGAGGAACTGTTACTCGCACTGACCAAGGCCATCACGCTTATCGAAACCAGGACGGACCAGCAGTACGTCAGACTCAATCAAGAAGTGCAGAATGTCCTTGCCCGGATGGAGTCCATTCGTCACATGCCCGACGGAGCGGACGGGCGGCTCGTGCCGCCCCGGCCCCGGCTGGTAGACGGCGTCGACAGTGGCGACTTTTACATGCCGTCAGTCCGATGAACGAGGCCGTCGTCATGCTTCCACGTCATCGCGCGCGCTCTGCTGTCGTGCGCCAATCGGCGATGCTGGCCACCGCGACCATGCTGCTGGTTCTGGGATGTGACTCCGCCCCGGACCCGATCGAGACGTCTGAACCGAATGTGACATACGAACAGGTGGATGAGGACCTGTGTAACCGCCTCAAGGCGGACCAGGTTGCCGCCCGGTTCGGCCTGGGACTCCGTCCCTCATACGATCGGACGGTCCGATTCAACGCCGTACCGGATCACGTCTACCTTACCTGCGGATTCTGGGCGTACGACGGCGGCGAGCGCTTCCGTACGCCGCTGGGTGAGTTCGATCCGGCCGGCACCATACGAATACGTACTTACTCTGATCATGGTGCTGCCGAAACGGACCATGCCTCGGAGGTGTCCTCGCTGAGGAGTGCCGAGCAGTCCAGGCCGGGCATGTCGAACCAGGCGGTCAGCGGTTGGTGGGATGCAGGGATCTACTCCCAGCAGGTGAGGGCGGTCGACCCCAAGGACTATCCGCGGCTCAAAGGTCTCGACGCGGCAGAAGTCGGGGTGATCTACGAGCTTCGGCACGCCAACCTTCTCGTCACCACGAACCTGTCTGCGGTGGCGGCTACTCCGGAAATCGAGGAGGTGCTCGCTCTTCTCCGTGACCTTGCGAACGCCCTCACCACCGAGGCGGTGTCCCACCTGACGAGGACCGGCCCGGACTGACCCAGCTCCCGACGAGGCTGACAGCGGCGACTCCCCGATGCCCGACGTCCCGTCCGACGGGCCCCTGCGGCCTGACTCGGCCGCCTATGATCTGGTACGCCCTGAGGGCGGGGCGGCCCGCTCGCGAGCGCCTTCGCCGCGCCCGAACCTGTTTCCACACGTACCGCCGGCGGCTGAATACGGGCGATCACCGGTGTCAGAGCGGGTACGGCACGTCGAGCAGGCGGTCGTCGGTGACCTCGGCGGCCGGGGCCCACGCCTCGTAGACGCCACGTTCGTAACACTGGGCGCCGAGCGCGGCGATGTTGTCCGGGTCGGGTCGGCACAGTCGTACCCGCAGCCAACCGGACTCCCCGGTCAGCGCCAGGCAGAGCACGCCGCGCCAGGTGACGTACCGGGCCCGGCGGACGAGGTTCTCCACCGGGTAGCGGGCCGCCCGGGTCATCGCCAGCACCCGGAACTCGTCGGGCGGGTCGGCGACCGCCTCGTGTTCCTGCCCCCGGTAGCCGCCGATCAGCACGGTCGACCGGACCGCCTCGGCGGTGGAGACGTACTCCTGGTCGGGTGACACCCCGGGCACCCCGGCCAGCAGGTGACGCCAGCGCGGGCCGGCCATCCGCAGCCAGCCGCGCTGTTCCGGCTGGTAGGTGTAGAGCACCACCTCGTCCCCGTCCGAGGTGTGCGCGAGCAGGGCCGCGTTCGCCGGCAACGGCAGGTCGGCGAAGTCCCGGGTGACGAACTCGGGGATGAGGTGCCGGCCGCTCGGCGCGAACCCGGTGCCGAGCACGGGTGGGCCGATCCGGTCGTGCGACGGGATCCGGGACAGCCCCTGGTGCTCGGCGCCGACCGGTGCGACGAAGTCGACCGGGTCGGTCGCCCGCCAGCGCAGCAGGTAGGCGACCTCGGGGACGGCCCGTCCGGCTTCGCCGTCGGTACGCAGCAGCGTCTGGTCGGCCGGGGCCCGCAGGTGGGCCACGTCGTACTCGCGGTAGCAGAAGCCGTACGGCAGCCAGCCGCGGAGCAGGAATCCGGCGAGTTGGTGCGGCGACAGTGCCTTGACCATCTGGGTGCCGCGCCGGATCACCGCCGACTCACGTACCGCGGCGAGGGTCGGGTGCGCCACGGCGGCCGGGGACTGGCTGAGTTCGTGGATCCCGGTCCAGGACAGTTCCCGGTTCAGCGGCGCGGTCAGCGGGCTGTCCGGTTCGGGTGCCGTGCCCGGCGGGCGGCTGACCTCGCTGGCGTGCACGAACCGGTGGTACGGGTACCGGGCGGTGGGGCGCCCGTCGCGGACGAACCCGTCGGCCGGTTCCGTACCGAACAGCTCGTACGCCGCCCCACGGGCGAGTTCCTCGGCCGGGTAGGGCACGCCGGCGAACCGTACGCGTAACCCGGCCGGTGCCTCCGGAACCTGACTGGCCTGCGGCGACACGCTCATCGCGCCGACGGTAGGGGCACGGCGTACCGGATTGGTGAACGGCGGGTTACCGTCCGGGGCCACGGCGCCCGTCGATGTACAAAATGCCGGTTCGGCCGGGCGGCCGGTCACCGCTTCGGGCTGACCGGCGTCGGCCAGATCGCTGATGCCCGCCCGACGGCCGGCGTGGGTCGGCTCGCTGATGCCAGCCGGCTGGTTTGGGTTGGTCCGTTGATGCCTGCCGGCCGGTACGTCGATGTGTGCCTGCCACCATCGGCAGGATCGCCGATATGTGATGCTGGCAGCGATGACTGAGCCAACCGAGTCCCGCCGGCAGCGGGCGGCCCGGCGGGCGGGGGAGTTCCCGCCGGTTCCGGAACCGTTGCCCCAGCCGGTGATCGACAGCCACACCCACCTGGACATCACCGTCGCCGAGACCGCCGTGGCGCCCTGGGCGGACCGCGCCGGTGATCCGGTGGCGGCGGCCGTCGCGGTCGCCGCCGAGGTCGGGGTGGACCGGCTGGTGCAGGTCGGGGTCGACGTCGAGTCGTCCCGCTGGGGGGCCGAGTTGGCCCGGCGGCAGCCGGCGGTGCTCGCCACGGTGGCGCTGCACCCGAACGAGGCGCCCCGACTCGCCGACCTCGACGAGGCGCTGCGGCAGATCGAGGCGCTCGCCGGGCAGGAACGGGTACGCGGCGTCGGCGAGACCGGAATGGACTTCTTCCGTACCGGCGACGAGGGCCGGGCCGCCCAGGAGGCCAGCTTCCGGGCGCACATCGCGATCGCGAAGCGGTACGGCAAGCCGCTGGTGATCCACGACCGGGACGCGCACGCCGACGTGCTGCGGATCCTCGACGACGAGGGCGCCCCGGAGACGGTGGTACTGCACTGCTTCTCCGGGGACGCCGAGTTCGCCGCCGAGTGTGTCCGACGCGGCTACGTGCTGAGTTTCGCCGGCACGGTCAGCTTCGGCAACGCCGGCAACCTGCGCGGGGCGGCCCGGGTGACCCCGCTCGACCAGATCCTGGTGGAGACCGACGCCCCGTACCTGACTCCGATGCCGCACCGGGGCCGGCCGAACGCGTCGTACCTGATCCCGCTGACCGTCCGGTCGCTGGCCGAGACGACCGGCGCGGACCTGGCGGAACTCTGCGCGGCGATCTCCGCGACCGGCGACCGGGTCTTCGGCCCCTGGTGACCGTCAACCCCGCCGCTGTCTGCCGGTACGGCCGTTGCCGCCGGTCGACCCGGCCGGCGTCGGTCCGGGGGTGGCGGCCTCGCCGTCCGTACCCTCCGCACCGTGCTCGGCGGCGAGCCGTCGGGCCGCCCACGGTGTGATCACAAAGCCCCGCTTGACGGTCAGCAGCTGCACGCCGGCGGTCCAGGCCTGGATGCCGTCGATGCCGCCGAGGGTCTTGGTGGTGAACTCGAAGACGTCGGCGTGGGTCGGCAGGATCACCTCGCACATCAGCGATTCCTGCCCGAGGGTGGCGGCGACGTAGCGCACCCCGCGCAGCGCGGCCAACTCGCGGGCCACCGCGTCGAGCCGGGACGGCGCCACCGACAACCAGAAGAGGATCTCCGCCTCGAAGCCGAGCGCCGCCGCCGGGACCAGCGTGATCACCTGTACGCAGCCGGCGGTGTAGAGCGTCTCGAACCGGCGCCGGACGGTGCTCTCGCTGACCCCGAGGCTGCCGGCGACGGACTGGAAGCTCGCCCGGCCGTCCTCGCGCAGCGCGGCGATGATCCGTTCGTCCAGCTCGTCGAGGTGGGCCGGCGGACAGTCGTGCACCGGGGGTGGCGCGACCAGCTGGTTCTCGGTGCCGAGCAGGTGCCGGCTCCACTCGTGGGTCGACTTGTACGTGTGCAGTTCCAGGTCGGCGACGCTGCTCTCGATGCCCGGAATCTTCTGCAACCCGTTGAGCAGCACGCTGTGCAGGCTGGTCCCCTTCGGCACCAGCACCTCGGCGACCAGGTCGTAGACCCCGGTGACCACGGCCACGAAGCGGATCTCCGGCATCGCCGCCAACGCCTGGGCGGCGGGAAGCTGACTTCCCGCCGCGCAGCGGATCCGGACGATCAGCAGATCTGCCTGGCCGCCGCCACCGGGATGCGGGGCGGCGGCCACCTTGACCAGCCCGTCGGCCAGCAGTTGCTGCGCGCGGCGGGCCACCGTCGTCACCGAGGTGCCGGTGAGCTGGGCGATGTCGGTCCAGCTCGCCCGGCCGTTGACCTGGAGGGCGGCGACGATACGTCGGTCGATGGGATCGAGGTTGTACATCTCGACGGGCATCATGCCCTGAGCGCCGGTACGTCGGCCAGGAACTCGCGGACGACCCGCTGGAACAGCTCCGCCTCCTCGGTCTGCGGCGAGTGTCCGGAGTGCTCGAAGACCACCAGCCGGGCGTCGGGAATCAGGTCGGCGATCGTCTCGCTGCACGGCACCGGCGTGATCCAGTCGTGTCGACCCACGGTGACCAGGGTCGGGCAGGAGATGCCGGGCAGCAACGGCTTGATGTCGTAGTTCGGTTGGTTGACGGCAAAGGCGAAGTTGTGCGTGGCGTACCGGTAGGGGGTGTTCTCCACCCGCTGCCGGACCTTCTCCCAGTCCAGGTCGTGGTCGTAGAGCGGCAGGATCTCCGCCCAGCAGTCCCGCAGGTCGGCGTCGTCGCGGACCTGGCCGGACATGATCCGGTCCAGCTTCACCCGGTCGATCTCCACCCGCGCCGAGTCGAGCGCGTTGCGGATCGCCAGCTCCTGGTTGCTGTTGTCGGCGGCGGTGTCCCGCAGCACCAGCGCCGCGACCCGGTCCGGATAGCGGATCGCGTACTCCATCGCGATGAAACCGCCGTACGAGCCGCCGGCCATCACGACCCGCTCGGCACCGGCCCACTCGCGCAGACCGTCCACGTCGGCCGCCCACTGCTCGTGGGTGAACGGCTCGTTCCCCTCGCTGATCCCGGAGCCCCGGGCGTCGAAGACCACCACCCGGTACTCGTCGGCGAAGGCGCCGAACGAGGCACGCGGCTCGGCCATCGAGCCCAGCCCCGGCGCGCCGTGGTGGACGATCATCGTGGGCTTGCCCGGCGCGTCGCCGAGGACCTCCACGTTGAGCCGGTTGCCGTTGATCTCCACGAACATGGTCAGACTCCGATCACGATGTCGGTCAGGTCCCGGGGGAAGTCGGTCAGCCGGTGCGGCCCGGTCCCGGTCACGAGTACGGTGTCGGAGATCCGGTAGCCGGCGTGCCCGGGTACGTACACGCCGGGCTCGCTGGAGAGGACCATGCCCGGCTCCAGCACGGTGTCGTCGCCGTCGGCGACCCACGGCGGCTCGTGGAAACCGAGGCCGATCCCGTGCCCCTGCCGGTGCCGCAGATAGTCGCCGAGGCCGGCGCGTCGGATCACGTCCAGACAGGCCCGGTTGGCGTCCACACAGCGGGTGCCGGGGCGCAGCGCCTCCGTACCGACCTGCTGCGCCTCCCAGACCACCTGGTAGTAGCGCCGCTGCTCGGCGGTCGGCTCGCCGAGCAGGAACGTCCGCTCGCTCTCCACGAACCGGCCACCGACCGCACAGCCGAGCGAGAGCATGAACGGCTCGCCGACCCGCAGCCGGTCCCCGCCGGGCAGCCGGTGCGGCTGGGCCGAGTTCGGGCCGCCGTACACCAGACCGCCGGTGAGCATCGGCACCACCACGACGTCGGTGTGCTCGGCGTACATCGTCGCGGCGCCGTACCGGGTGACGTGCCCGGCCAGTTCCGTCTCGGTGGGCAGCTCCCCACCGTCGGCGAGCGCCGAGGTGACCAGCCGGACCCCCTCGGCCAGCATCAGGTCGGCGATCCGGGCCGCCTCGGTGTGCAGCGCGACCTCCTCCGGGGTCTTACGCAGCCGCAGCTCACCGACGAGGTCACTGACCGTCCACCCGGTACCGGGGAAGGCCGCACCGAGCGCGGCGACCCGGCCCACCGAGGTCGACGGGGCGTGGCCGGCCCGAACCGGCAGCACCGGCAGCGCGTCGGCGAGCACCTGCCATGGACTCCGCTCACCCGGGAACTCCGGATACACCACCAACTCGGCGACGGCGCGCTGGTCGGCGGCGTACTCCCGTTCCAGGTCGGGCACGAGCAGCAGCACCGGGCCGTCGGCCGGCACGTACGCCACCACCGGCCGCTCGTTCGGGAAGTGGAAGAACCCGGTCAGGTACGCCACGTCGAGTGGATCGTCCAACAGCAGGGCGTCCAGCCCGGCCGCGTCCAGTCCGACACGGACCCGGTCCAGCAGGGCGGGAAAGAAGGAGGGCGGCAGTCGCACCGGTGTCGTCACCTCGTCCGGGGGTTGCGGGCGTCGTTGTACGCCACGGCGAGCAGGGTGGTGGCCACCACCAGCAGCAGGATGGCCAGGGAGGGGAAGAGCGTGGTCCACCAGGCGGTGGCCAGCGACCCGGAGCGCTGCGCCTGGTGCAGGATCGTCCCCCACGACCAGCTGTTCGGGTCACCGAGACCGAGGAACGACAGCCCGGCCTCGGAGAGCACCGCCCGGGAGGTGGTCAGCACCACCGATACCGCGACCACCGGAGCCACCCCCGGCAGCACGTGCTTGCGGATCACCCACAGGTGCGAGCCGCCGATCACGTGCGCCGCGGAGACGTACGGCATCGGCACCACGGCCAGCCCCTGGGAGCGGACCACCCGGGCCACCTCGGGCCAGCTGAACACCGCGATCACCACGACCAGGGTCGGTACGCTCGGCCCGGCCAACGCCGCGACCAGGATCATCAGCGGCAGCACCGGCAGCGACAGCGAAACGTCGACGATGATGCCGAGCAGCAGGTCGGCGGGGCGGAAGTACGCGGCGAGCACCCCGACCAGCACCCCGATCACGATCGCCAGCAGGCTGGCGGCCAGGCCGACCACGATGCTGACCCGGGTGCCCCAGACCACCTGGGCGAAGACGTCCCGCCCCAGGTCGTCGGTGCCGAACCAGTGCCCGGCGCCGGGGCCGGCGAGCACCTCCTCGCCGTACCCGGAGGGGTAGTCGGCGATCAGCGGCGCGGCGAGCGCGACCACGCCGAGCAGCACCAGGATCCCGGCGCTGACCAGACCCAGCGGGTTGCGCCGGAACGCCTGCCAGGTCTGCCGGCCGACCGACTCCGACGGCGGCAGCGCGGTGGTGGCCGCCGGCGTGGTGCCGGCCGCCTCGGGCGGGACAACAGTCGTCATGACGTACGCACCCTCGGGTCGAGTAGTCCGTAGGCGAGGTCGGTGAGCAGGTTGGCGGCGATGACCGCGAAGGCGAGCATCAGGAACGCGCCCTGCAGCACCGGGAAGTCGAGTTGGCCGACCGCCTCGAAGATGGCCCGGCCCACCCCCGGGTACGCGTAGATCGACTCGGTGAGCACCGCGCCGCCGACCAGGAAGCCGAGCTGCAGGCCGACCAGTGTGGTGGTCGGCAGCAGCGCGTTGCGCAGCGCGTGCCGCCACACCACCTTCCGGTTCGGCAGTCCCTTGGCCCGGGCCAGCGTGCAGTAGTCCTCGCCGAGGGCGTCGATAAGCGTGCTGCGCAGGGTCAGCACGTACGAGCCGAGCTGCACCAACACCAGTGACAGACAGGGCAGGATCAGGTGTACGGCGATGCTGCCGTACGCGGCCAGCCCGTAGACGTCGTCGTCCATCGCCCCGCCGATCGGCAGCAGCCCGAGCTGGACGCCGAAGACGTACAGCAGCAGGACGCCGACGCTGGGGATGAAGAGCGACTGGCCGGTGATGCCGCCGACCTGGATCAGCCGGTCCAGGAAGCCCCGGGCCCGGGTGGCGGCGACCACGCCGAGCGGGATGCCGAGCGCGACGGTGACCACCAGTGCGCTGCCGGCCAGCAGCAGGGTCCAGGGCAGCCGTTCCAGCAGGATGTCCAGGACCGGCTGGTTCTGCCGGAACGACACCCCGAGGTTGCCGTGTACGAGCTGCACCAGGTACTCCCAGTACTGCACCGCCAGCGGCCGGTCCAGTCCGTAGTCGTGCAGCAGTTCGGCACGCAGTTCCGCGGTCATCCCGGGGTCGGCGATCGCCAGGGCCGGGTCGCCGGGCAGGAGTCGGAGCAGGAAGAACGTCACCGTCACCGCGAACCACATGGTGAGCAGGCCGCGGAGCAGTCGACGTAGGACAAACCGTGCGCCAGCGGGCATGGTTAACTCCCTCCGGGAGTGGCAGGAAGGGCCCCTGTCGCAGCAGGGGCCCTTCCTGACAGGTCAGCCGGCCGTGGCCTGGGCCAGCGAGACGGGGTTGACGATGGAGAGCAGCTCACTCGGCTGGACCAGGAAGTTGGACCACTTCGCCGAGTGCGCGATCGTGAACTCCTCGACGTAGAGCACGTTGTCGTACACCTTGTCGGAGATGATCTTCGCGGCCTGCTGGATCGGTGCCTTCTGGCCGGCCTGGTCCAGCTGCGACCGGGACTGGTCGATCAGCCGGTCCAGCTCCGGGTCGCAGGCGTTGGCGTAGTTGATGAAGCCGTCGCACTTGAAGGCCAGGGCCAGGTTGGCCGGCGGGTTCTCCATGATCGCCCAGGAGCCGGCGTAGATGTCGTAGTCCCGGGCGGTGTACTTCTCCACGTACGTGTTGCGCTCCAGGCCCTCCAGCTTGATCTCGATCCCGGCCTCCTTGCTGGAGTCCCGGACCAGCTGCGCCCACTTGGAGATGTTTGGGTCCGCCTGGTCGTAGATCATCCGCAGGCTGAGCCCGTCGAAGAGCCCGTCACCGTTGCCGTCGGTGAAACCCGCCCCGGTGAGCAGCTGCTTCGCCTTCGCCGGGTCGTACGTGTACTCCTTGGCGCTCGGGTCCTGCCACTGCTTGAGCGTCGGGGTGAGCACCGAGGAGTTCGACGAGACCGCCTTGCCCTGCAGCGCCACCCGGCGGATCGCCTCGTAGTCGACGGCGGCGGCCAGGGCCTGGCGCACCTCCAGCCGGTCCAGCGGCTTGCGCTTGGTGTTGTACTGCATGTGCGCCCAGCCGAGCGACGGCACGCTGACCAGTTTGATCTTGCTGTCGCCCTCCAGCGTCTTGGCCAGCGGCGGCGGCAGTGCGTTCGCGATCAGGTCGACGTCACCGTTGCGCAGCGCGAGGGCCTCGGTGTTGACGTCCGGGAAGACCCGGAAGACGACCTCCTTGGTCTTCGGGCCGCCCGGCACCAGCGGGAAGTTCTCCACCCGCTGCAGCACGTAGCGCTGGCCCCGCTCGACGGTGGTCAGCTTGTACGGTCCGGCCGACACCCAGTCTTTGTCGTTGGCGAACTTCTGTACGCTGCCGACCTTGCTGAAGACGTGCTCCGGCACGACCGGCATCCAGAAGCCGACGTTCTCCAGGAACGTCCCGTCCGGCTGGGAGAGCTGGAACTCGATCTCCGTCGGCGAGATCACCGTGGACTTCTGGTACGACGAGATCAGCCCGGCGACGACACCGATCTTCTCCTTGGCGACCGCGTCGATGGTGAACGCCACGTCGTCGGCGGTCACCTTCTCCCCGTCGCTCCAGGTGAAGTCGTCCCGCAGGGTCACCTTCGCCTTGCGTCCGCCGTCGAGGTACTCCCACTTGGTGGCCAGGTACGGCTGGCGTACGCCGTCCATCCCCATGCTCATCAGCCGGGGGTACATCAGGTTCGTCACCCAGGTGTCGGTACGGCTGTTGCCGACCAGCGGGTTGTAGTTGAGCACGTCGGCGGTGGTGCCGATGGTGATCCGGTCGGCGGAGCCGCCACCACCGGAGGCGCTGTCGGGGTTGCTGGGGGCACAGGCGGTCGCCGCCAGCCCTATCGAGAGCGTGCCCACCGCCACGGCGAGGGCGCGCCGGATTGTTCGCATCAGTGCCAGACCTCCTCAAGGACGCGCAGAATGTTGCCCCCCAGGACCTTGGTGATCTCGTCGTCCGAGTAGTCGTGGCTGACCAGCCAGGAGACGATGTTCCAGTAGCACTCGGCCGGGTTCTCCAGCCCGTCCACGTACGGCACCCGCGGGTGGTCGACGTGTCCGTGTGCCTCGGCGATGGACAGGTGCGCGGCGAAGGTGTCGTGCAGTCCGACGTGGTCGCCGAAGAGGGTGTCCGGCCCGAACGCGACGTGGTCGATGCCGACCAGTTCGACGCAGTGGACGAAGTGGTCCATCACGGATTCGAGGCTGTGCCGGGGGTGGGCCGGGGAGAGGGTGGTGTGCGGCGCGGCCTCCAGGCCGATCACCCCGCCGCGCTCGGCGCAGGCCCGGATCACCTCGTCGGGCTTCATCCGGTTGGTCGGCCAGACGGTCCGGGACCCGGCGTGGGTGATGAAGATCGGCTTTGTCGAGGCGGCGATGACGTCGAGCGAGGTGCGGTCGCCGGAGTGTGAGACGTCGATCGCGATGCCGAGCTTGTTCATCCGGCGTACGGCCTTCTCGCCGAAGTAGGTCAGGCCGCCGTCCGAACGCTCCTTGAGCCCGCTGCCGAGGGTGTTCGCCTCGCTGTAGGCGATGCCCATCTGCCGGACGCCGAAGCCGTAGAGCATGTCGAGCCGGTCCAGCTCGTTCTCGATCATGGTGGCCGCCTCGGTCGCCACCACCAGACCCATCCGTCCGGTCTCGTGCGCGTGGTGGATGTCGGCCAGCCGCTCGACCTTGATCAGGTAGTCCTGGTGGGCAAGGTCGGACAGGCGCATGCCGATGTCGGCGATGACGTCGGTCCACTTCCAGCCCATCTGGCTGGTCACGCAGCAGGTGCCGTCCATCATGTTGTCGAAGACCGCGGTCATGCCGGAGCGGGCGAGCCCGGCGTACCCGGTGTGGTGCCGCGCGGTCCGGTTGTAGTCGACGGTCTCCCGGATGTTGTCCGGGAAGACCGACGGGTGGTCGTGCAGCGAGATCACGATGTTGTCGGTGAGCAGCCCGCGGACCCGGTCCTGCTGCGGTTCCGACAGCGAGAAACCCTGGTACGCCGGCACCCGGCCGAGTTCCGGGGCGAGCTTGAACTCGCGGTAGTCGGTGCCTGGCTCCAGGTAGCTGTAGGACGTGTATCCGGTGTAGCCGGTGGCCGGGTCGAGCACGCCGGTGCCTCCTTCGGTCTGGGTCCCGGGGTCGGGGCGCGCGGCGGATTCCGGCACGCGGTCGGCTCCAGGTGTGGATTGTCGGCGATGTGGCTGGAGAGATTGCCAGGATCAGGCGCAGCGTGTCAACATGTTGTCTACTTCCGGCGGGAATCCGGGATCCGATGCCAGAAATCGTTACGGCGGGAAACAACACGGAAATTCGGGAGGTGTAGTGACGACTGCGGCAACCGGCGGGCAGGGCGCACCGGACGCGGAGAAGACCGCCGCGCTCCGGGTCCGGAACCTGGACGTCACCTTCACCAGCCGTCGCGGCGAGGTTCCGGCCGTCCGCGGCGTCGACCTCGACATCAACGCCGGCGAGGTGCTGGCACTGCTCGGCGAGTCCGGCTCCGGCAAGTCGGTCACCGCCCGCACCGTGATGGGCCTGCTCGACGGGCCCGGGGTACGGATCAGCGCCGACGAGGTACGGGTCGCCGGACACGACCTGAACACCCTGCCCCCCGACCGGGTCCGGGCGTTGCGCGGCGAGACCATGGCCCTGGTCTTCCAGGACGCGCTCTCCGCGCTCAACCCGGTGCTCTCCATCGGCGACCAGCTCGGCGAGGTGTTCCGGATCCACCGCAAGCTCTCCCGCCGGGCCGCCCGGGCCGAGGCCGTCGAACTGCTCCGGCTGGTCGGCATCCCGGCCCCGGACCGCCGGGTACGCGACTACCCGCACCAGTTCTCCGGCGGTATGCGCCAGCGGATCCTGATCGCGATGGCGGTGGCCCTCGGCCCCCGGCTGCTCATCGCCGACGAGCCGACCACCGCACTCGACGTCACCGTGCAGGCGCAGATCCTCGAACTCGTCGACCGGCTGCGCGCCGAACTCGGGATGGGTGTCCTGCTGATCACCCACGACCTCGGGGTGGCCGCCGAGATCGCCGACCGGGTCGCGGTGATGTACGCCGGCCGGATCGTCGAGACCGGCACCGTGACCGAGGTGCTGGACGGGCCGGCGCACCCGTACACCGCCGCCCTGCTGCGCTCCGTACCGGACCTGGAACAGCCGGGCGACCGGCTGCGGCCGATCCCGGGCAGCCCGCCGAACCTGCTCGCGCTCCCCACCGGCTGCGCCTTCCACCCGCGCTGCGACCGGGTCGGCGCCCAGTGTCCGACCGACCGGCCGCACCGCCGGGCGCTCACCGCACCGGGTCGGACCGCCGCCTGCCACTACGCCGAGGAGGCCGTTGATGCCACCGTCTGACCACCCGGCCGGTCCGGACCGCACCTGGGCCGGTGCCGCCTCCTCCGCCGGTCGGGGTGCCGCCGGACCGGCCGGGTCCGACCCGGCGACCAGCCCGGCCACCGCCGATTCGGCCGCGCACCCCGCCGGGCGCCCGACCGCACTCTCCGCCGGGCGCCCGACCGCACTCTCCGCCGGGCGGCCGACCGCACTCTCCGCCTCCGCCGGTCCGGCCACCGCCGGACCGCTGACCAGCACCGGTACGCCCACCCGGGGCGAGCCGCTGTTGGTCGCCACCGAACTGCGCAAGTCGTACCGGGCCGGACGCAGCCTCGGCAGCCGGTCCCGGGTGCACGCGGTGGACGGGGTCGACCTGACCGTCGCCGCCGGGGAGACCCTCGGCGTGGTCGGCGAGTCCGGCTGCGGCAAGTCCACCCTGGCCCGGCTGCTGGTCGGCCTGGAACGGCCGGACACCGGCCAGGTCCGCTACGCCGGGCAGGACGTCAGCGCCGCCCGGGGCGGCCGCCGCCGCGACCTTCGCCGCGCCGTGCAGATGGTCTTCCAGGACCCGGTCACCTCGCTGAACCCTCGGATGCCGATCCTGGACGTCATCGCCGAGCCGCTCGACGTGCACAGACTCGCCCGGGGCGCCGCCGCCCGCCGGGACCGGGTCGCCCAACTACTGGAGATGGTCGGCCTGGCGCCGGACATGATGCGCCGCTTCCCGCACGAGTTCTCCGGCGGACAGCGGCAGCGGATCGGCATCGCCCGCGCCCTGGCCACCGAACCCCGGGTGATCGTCTGCGACGAGCCGGTCTCCGCCCTCGACGTCTCGGTGCAGGCCCAGGTGGTCAACCTGCTCGCCGAACTGCAGGAGCGGCTCGGCATCGCCCTCGTCTTCATCGCCCACGACCTCGGCGTGGTACGCCACGTCTCGCACCGGGTCGCGGTGATGTACCTGGGCCGGCTCGCCGAACTCGGGCCGGCCGCCACGGTCTACCAGGAGCCGGCCCACCCGTACACCCGGGCACTGCTCGGCTCGGTACCGGTCCGGCACCCACGCGAGCGGGGACGCCAGCGGATCGTGCTCGCCGGTGACCCGCCCAGCCCGGTCGACCTGCCGACCGGCTGCCGCTTCCACACCCGCTGCCCGATCGCCCAGGACGTCTGCCGCCGGGAGGAACCGGCGCTCCGGCCACCCGGCAGCGATGCGGCGGACACCCACGCGGACGCCCACGTCGCGGCCTGCCACTTCGCCGGCACCGCCGTTGCCGTGGCCAGCCCGGCCTGACCCGTGGCTCGGCCGTGGCGCCGGCCAGGGAACACGACAGCGCCCCGCCACCCGGTACGGAGCGGGTGGCGGGAGCGCGGAGGAGCGGTGAACCGGTGGGCAGAACAATCTGTCAGCCGGAGCTGCCACGCATCCGTTCGCCGAACTCGTCCGTGGCCTTGTGTACCAACAGGTGGCCGACGCTGCCGGGCCACACGCTGATGTGGTGTTCTTCTACGCTCGTGTACGGGTTCTTGTTGGCCGGGTCGTCCCGGTTACGGGCGCGGAATCGGATTCGGTAGTCACCCGGACCAGTGTGGCTGAGCACCGGAAAGCCTTCGGCGGGCCGCCCTCCGAAGGTGTGGAGGCGGGTGTCGCCCACCTCCGTCCGGTAGTCGACGTCGACGATCTCGTCCCATTCCGCCATGGACAGGGGCGGCTCGTCGTCGTACAGCTCCACCGTGCAGTGGATGTTTCCGGTATTCGTGCCACAACTGATCGTTATTCCGCCGCCCCTGCCGAGGGTGGCCAGTCCGGTGTCCTCACCGTACGGCGGGTACGGCGACTGATCCGCGTCGTGCAGGTAGTACTGCAACTCGGAGACGTGGACGTAGCCGCTGTGCCGGGAGATCATGAGCGTTCTCCGATTGGGGTCGGGTCATGAGAGATACGGGTCCACCCAGAACGGTTCGCCGTCGAGCACCCGCTGGTGCTGGAAGAAGTCACTCATCACTCCGCCCTGAACCCGCTGGTCCCCGGAAGATACGGACGCCCGGCTGGAGTTCGGGCCACCCTGGTAGGAGTGGGCGAACGGGTATTCGTCACACTCCTCGCCCGCGCGGACGTGGGTCGTGACTGCTCCAATGCCGGAATGGGGCATGGTCGGCTGGTATCCCGTCGAGCAGCCGGCGTTGCTCTTGTAGGTGACGCGGTCGCAGCGTACCCCCTGTGACTGGTACACCCACGGATCGGGAAGTTCGATGAATTCCTCGTGGTCGATGGTCCAGGAGTGGAGTTGCCCGGCGAGCGCCATGCTGCCCTCGGCGACGGTGGACGTGGCGCTGTAGGTGAAGGTGACGGGATCGCCGCGGTCGAAGGGGGTGTAAGCGGTGTCCAGGCTTCCGCTGCAGCCGTACGAACAGTAGCTGTGCAGCTCGACCGCCATCTCGTCGTCATCTTCCATGAGGCCCTCGGATTCGCCCCGCGTGATGACGACCTGGTTGGTGATCGCGAGGCTGTTCCAGCGGACCTGCACCTGGTGCTGCAGGTTGAAGTAGGTTCGCCCCAGCTCCGCCCCGGAGATGATGTCGACGAGTCCGATGTACGTGTTGTAGTTCAGGCAGCCTTCGAATCTCCTCGTCCGCCATTGCGGCGAACTTGACGCGCACCAGTCCGGCACCGCCGCGGCATCCACCGACGACAGCCCCGCCCCCGCGGGCAGATACGGCCCGAAGCAGGCCACCCGCGTCCTGCCCGGCTGTGCGGACTGTCGCAGGCTCGGCAGTTGCGTGCGGAGGCTCGCGCAGTTGGCGGCATCGGCCATCGGATTAGATTGTGATGGATCTCTCAGCTCGGACCGAAGGCTCCCGACCGGTCCGCAGACCGCCCGGCCTGATCCGCGATCGAGGCGGCGCAACGACCGAGGCTCGTCGCCGCCGGGCAGCACGGCGCTTCGACACCGGACCGGAACCGTCGCCCGGTGGACTGACCGGGCTCCGGCGACCCGTACGCTGTCACAGCGTGGCCGTAGACCTGCTCGGCCCGGCGGAGATCCGGGAACTCGCCGCCCGCCTGGGCGTCGCGCCGACGAAGAAGCTCGGCCAGAACTTCGTGCACGACCCGAACACCGTGCGGCGGATCGTCACCGCCGCCGGCCTGACCCCGGCCGACGTGGCGCTGGAGGTGGGACCCGGGCTCGGCTCGCTCACCCTCGGGCTGCTGCCGGTCGCCGGGCACGTGCACGCCGTCGAGATCGACCCGACCCTGGCCCGGGCCCTGCCCGAGACGGCGGCCCGGCACGCCGGACCGGACGACGCCGCCCGGCTCACCGTGCACCCGGCCGACGCGCTGCGGATCACCGCCGCCGACCTCGGTGAACCGGCACCGACCGCGCTGGTCGCGAACCTGCCGTACAACGTCGCGGTGCCGGTCGTCCTGCACCTGCTCGCCGAACTGCCGAGTCTGCGGCACGGCCTGGTGATGGTGCAGAAGGAGGTCGCCGACCGGCTCACCGCCGGCCCCGGTTCGAAGACCTACGGCATCCCGTCGGTGAAACTCGCCTGGTACGCCGACGCCCGCCCCGCCGGCCGGGTGCCGCCGAACGTCTTCTGGCCGGTCCCGAACGTCGACTCCGGCCTGGTCGCCTTCACCCGACGGGAACCGCCCCGGGACGACGTACCAAGAAAAAAGGTCTTCGCGGTGGTCGACGCGGCGTTCGCGCAGCGTCGGAAGACCCTGCGGGCCGCGCTGGCCGGCTGGGCCGGCAGCGCGGACCGGGCGGCGGCGGCGATCGTCGCGGCCGGCGTCGACCCCGGCGCCCGGGGCGAGTCGCTGACCGTCCAGCAGTTCGCCGCGATCGCCGCGTCGGCTCCGGGACCGGTACCGGGCGTTGAGTAGGCTGACGGCGAGTCCCCACGAGGAGGTGTACGCGATGACGGCGCAGCCGGTCGAGGCGTGCCCGCGCGTCCGGGACATCACCCGGTGACCGAGGCGTGGGGTCCCGACGACGAGGACGAGCGGCCCCGTCGGCGGCCACCCGGCCCGGTCCGGGTCCGGGTCCCGGCGAAGATCAACCTGCACCTCGGGGTCGGCCCGCTGCGGCCGGACGGCTTCCACGAGCTGAACACCGTCTACCAGGCGATCTCGCTCCACGACGAGCTGACCGCCCGGCGCGGCGACACCCTCACCCTGACCATGGAGGGCGAGGGCGCCGGTGAGCTGGCGCTGGACGAGACGAACCTGGTGATCCGGGCGGCCCGGGCGCTGGCCGCGTACGCCGGAGTGCCGGCGTACGCCCGGCTGCACCTGCGCAAGCAGATCCCGCTCGCCGGCGGCCTCGCCGGCGGCAGCGCCGACGCGGCCGCCACCCTGGTCGCCTGCGACGCGCTCTGGGGCACCGAACTCTCCCGCGACGAACTCGCCCGGATCGCCGCCGGGCTCGGCTCCGACATTCCGTTCCTGGTGTACGGCGGCACCGCGCTCGGCACCGGCCACGGCGAGACGATCAGTCCGATCCTGGCCCGTCCGGTCACCTGGCACTGGGTGGTGGCGGTCGCGGACGGCGGTCTCTTCACCCCGGCCGTCTATCGGGAACTGGACCGGCTCCGGGCCGACCACGCCGCACCGCCGCCGCTGCGCAACGCCGACGCGCTGCTCGCCGCGCTGCGCGGCCGGGACCCGGCGCGACTCGGCCGGGCGCTCGGCAACGACCTGCAGGCCGCCGCCCTGGCGCTGCGTCCCGCCCTGACCGAGACGCTGAAGGCCGGCGAGGCGGCCGGCGCGCTCGCCGGCATCGTCTCCGGATCCGGCCCCACCTGCGTCTTCCTCGCCCCGGACGCCGCCGAGGCGGACCGGATCGCGGCCGAGTTGCGCGCCTCCGGCACCTGCCGGGACGCGCTGGCCGCGTACGGGCCGGTGCCCGGCGCCCGGACCGGCACAGCGGCCGGATGACGCCCCGGTACGGGAGCCGGATGACAGCCCGCCCCCGCCCGTGACTACGGTCTGAGCCATGGCCAACATCGTCAACCTGGACCGGGTCTCCAAGGGCTACGGCGCGGCGGGGCAACTGCTCACCGACGTCTCCCTCGGCCTCGACGACACGGACCGGATCGGGGTCGTGGGGCTCAACGGCGCCGGCAAGTCGACCCTGCTGCGGTTGTTGACCAAGGCGGAGGAGCCGGACAGCGGCCGGGTGACGCACCGCCGTGACCTGCGGCTCGCCTGGCTGCCGCAGACCCTCACCCTCGACCCGGACGCCACCGTACGGGACGTGGTCCTCGGCACCGCCTGGTTGGACGAGGGCTTCGGCGCCGAACACGAGTGGGCCGGTGACGCCGGGGTGCGGTCGATCCTCGACGGGCTCGGCATGCCGTACCTCGGTCTGGACCAGCCGGTCGGGCCGATGTCCGGTGGCGAACGGCGGCGGGTGGCGCTGGCCGCGCTGCTGGTCCGGACCGCCGACCTGGTGGTGCTGGACGAGCCGACCAACCACCTGGACGTGGCCGGGGTCGACTGGCTGGCCCGACACCTGGTCGGCAAGCGCGGCGCGCTGGTGGTGGTCACCCACGACCGGTGGTTCCTGGACGCCGTCTGCACCGCCACCTGGGAGGTCGCCGACCAGACGGTACGCAGCTACGACGGCGGCTACGCCGCCTGGACACTGGCCCGGGCGGAACGGGAACGGGTCGCCGCGGCCACCGAGGCCCGCCGGCAGAACCTGCTGCGCAAGGAGATCGCCTGGCTGCGCCGCGGCCCGCCGGCCCGGACCTCGAAGCCGCGGTTCCGGATCGAGGCGGCGAACGCGTTGATCGCCGACGTGCCACCACCCCGGGACTCGGTGTCGCTGCAGCGGCTGGCCACCGCCCGGCTCGGCCGCCAGGTGTACGACCTGACCGACGTGACCCTGAAGGCGGGGGAGAAGCTGATCCTGGCGGACCTCACCTGGCAGGTCGGCCCCGGCGACCGGATCGCGATCGTCGGCGCCAACGGGGCCGGCAAGACCACCCTGCTCCGGCTGCTCGCCGGCACCCGGGAACCGGACCAGGGGCAGGTGAAGGTCGGCTCCACGGTCCGGACCGCGTACCTGTCGCAGGAGCTGGCCGAACTCCCCGGCGAGCTGCGGGTGCTGGAGGCGGTCGAGGAGGTGGCCCGCCGGGTCGTCTTCGGCGACCGGGAGATCGCCGCGTCCCAGCTCGCCGAGATGTTCGGCTTCGACGACCGACGGCTCTGGACGCCGGTCTCCGACCTCTCCGGTGGGGAGCGCCGGCGGCTGCAGCTGCTCCGGCTGCTCGCCGCCGAACCGAACGTGCTGCTCTTCGACGAACCGACGAACGATCTGGACACCGACACCCTGGCCGCGCTGGAGGACCTGCTCGACTCCTGGCCCGGTACGTTGATCGTCGCCAGCCACGACCGCTATCTCGTCGAACGGGTCACCGACGTGGTGTACGGCATGTTCGGCGACGGGCAGCTGGTGCACCTGCCCGGCGGCATCGAGGAGTACCTGGCCCGGGCCCCCGGCCACACCACGCCGGGGCGGAACCGGGCTGGCGAGGCCCCGGCCGTGGCAACGGCTCCGGACCGGGCCGGCACCGGCCTCTCCGGCGGTGAACTGCGAGCCGCCCGCAAGGAGCTGACCCGGCTGGAGCGGCAGATCAGCAAGCTGGAGCAGCGGGAGGCGACCCTGCACGACCAGCTCGCCACGTACGCGACCGACTACAACAAGGTCGCCGAACTCGACGGCCAGCTCCGGGCGGTACGGGCCGAACGGGAGCAGACCGAGGAGGCCTGGCTGGCCCTGGCTGACCAGGTGCCGGAGAGCTGACCGGGGCGGTCGCCGGCGACCCGACTGTTGCCGGCGACACGGCACCGGGGGTGTCCGGCGCCGGGTGTACGGCATACGGGAGAATCTGCCCCGACCCTGACTCGTACGGCGTTGGAGGCTCTGACACCATGGCGCACTTCCCCGTCAACCACCCCGCGCGGCCGGTGTACCGGGTGATCGCCGGGCTGACCGCTCTCTACCTGGTGGCCTTTGGTGCCCTCGGTGTGCTGGAGACCAGCGGCAACGAACTCCTCGCCCAGGATGACACCCTGGTGCTGGGCCAGGGCACCAATCTCGGCAACTCGCTGCTTTCCGTGGTGCTCGGGGTGCTCATCCTGCTCGCCACGGTGATCGGCCGCAACGTCGACACGTTCGCCAACAAGTGGCTCGGCTACCTGTTGATGGCGCTCGGCCTCGCCACCCTCGCCACCCTGCGCACCGACGCGAACTACCTCAACCACAGCGTGGCGACGTCGGTCGTCAGCATGGTCATCGGCATGGTGCTGCTGGTCGCCGCCATGTACAGCAAGGTCGGCTCCGACGAGGAGCACAAGGCCTGGCAGCAGGCCCGCCTGGTGCTCTGACCCGTCAGGACGCTGATCCGTCGGCCGGTCGGTGCGACTGCCGACCGGTCGGTGCTGTTCCGCTGGGCGGTCGTGCTGCCGCCGGCTCCTCGACACCGCCGCCGGCCGGCCCCGGTCGGCGGCGAATCTCCATTCATCAGGCGATCCCCCTCGCGTTGGGCGACAATCACCTAGGAAGCCGCCCAATCACCCCGAGGGGGAGCCATGGCGCACATTCCGGTCAATCACCCGGCCCGGCCGGTCTACCGGGCGATCGCCGGGCTCGTCGCGCTCTACATCCTGGCGTTCGGAGTCTTCGGGCTCTTCGAGACGGCCGACGACGACCTGTTCAGCCGGGCCAGCCACTGGGTCCTCGGACTCCGGACCAACCTGGCGTTCTCCCTGGTGTCGGTGGTCTTCGGGCTGGTGGTGCTCTTCGGCACGATCCACCGGGGCAACCTCGGACACCTGATGAACCTCGCGGCCGGGGTGGTCTTCCTGGTCACCGGCCTGGTGATGATGAGCGTGCTGCAGACCGAGGCGAACATCCTCAACTTCTCGATGTCCACGGTCATCGTGTCCCTGATCTTCGGCCTGCTGTTCCTCGCCACCGGCCTGTACGACAAGATCGGCCCACCGGCGCACGCCGAAGAGGAGGAGGAACTCCGGGACAGCACGTCGGCCCGCCCGGGTCGCTGAGATCGACAGGAGCGGCGCCGGGTACCGGGTGGGGCCGGGTGACCCGCGACGGGATCAAGCCTGACCGCCCAGAGCGGGGCACCCGGCCCCACCCCAGGCGCCCGGCGAGTCAGCGGGTCCGGCGGGTCAGCAGGGTCGGCTTGGCCTCGAGGTGGGACAGGCCGTTCCAGGCCAGGTTGACCAGGTGCGCCGCCACCGTCTCCTTGCGCGGCTTGCGTACCTCCAGCCACCACCGGCCGCTCAACGCCACCATGCCGACCAGGGACTGCGAGTAGAGCTCGGCGAGCTTCGGGTCGTAGCCGCGCGTCTTGAACTCGGCGCCCAGGATGTGTTCCACCTGGTGCGCAACGTCGTTCATCACGCTGCTGAAGGTGCCGGTGGCGGAGAGGACCGGGGACTCCCGGACCAGCACCCGGAATCCGTCGGTCTCCTCCTCGATGTAGTCGAGCAGGGCCAGCGCCGCCTGTTCCAGCAGTTCGCGGGGGTGGCCGGCGGTCAAGGCGGCGGCGACCCGGTCGAGCAGGGCGCGTACCTCGCGGTCGACCACCACCGCGTAGAGGCCTTCCTTGCCACCGAAGTGCTCGTAGACGACCGGTTTGGAGACCTTCGCCCGGGCCGCGACCTCCTCTATCGAGGTCGCGTCGAAGCCGCGCTCGGCGAACGCCTGCCGTCCGATGGCGATCAGTTGTTCCCGACGCTGCGCCGCGGACATCCGTACCCGGGAACCGGTCTTGGCCGGTGGGGGCGCTGCGGCCGGGAGCTGCCGGCGGGCGGCGCCACGGCCGGTGCCGGGGTGCTCTGTCACCGCGTCATCCCGCTGCCGTCCCGTGCTGCCGCGTCGACCTGTGTTGTCCCGGGTGGTGCCCTCGCTGCGCTCGGTCACCTGGCCATCCTGCCAGGCAGATGCCAGGGCGGGACGGCCAGGCGCGGCGGCGGTCACTGCGACGGGGTCGTTTTGACGAGTTTCGCGGCGATCCGCTCGGGCTTCGGCCACCGTACGTCGTACGCCGCGCCGGTCTTCTCGAAGATCCAGATCGCCCGGGCGGTGATGTCGACCTGCCCGCGTAGTACGCCGTGCCGGGCGCAGGTCGGGTCCGCGTGGTGCAGGTTGTGCCAGCTCTCGCCGAAGGACAGGATCGCCAGCGGCCAGAAGTTCGCCGCCCGGTCACCCTGACGCATCTCGAACGGCCGCTCGCCGTAGACGTGGCAGACCGAGTTGATCGCCCAGGTGATGTGGTGCAACAGCGAGACCCGGACCAGACCGGCCCAGAAGAACGCGGTGAGGGCACCCTGCCAGGACCAGGTGACCAGGCCGCCAACGGCCGCCGGGGCGAGCAGCGAGAGTGCCACCATCAGCGGGAAGAGCCGGTCGACCCGGTTGATGTCCTTGTCGGCGAGCAGGTCCGGGGCGAACCGCTCGCGGTTGGAGAGTTCCCGCTTGAACAGCCAGCCGACGTGTGCGTGGAACAGGCCCTTGGTCAGACCCCAGACGCTCGAACCGAACCGCCACGGCGAGTGCGGGTCGCCCTCCAGGTCGGAGAAGGCGTGGTGCCGGCGGTGGTCGGCGACCCACTGGATGATGCTGCCCTGGATGGCGAGGGACCCGGCGACCGCCAGGGTGACCCGCAGCCAGCGCTTGGCCTTGAAGGATCCGTGGGTGAAGTAGCGGTGGAAACCGACCGTGATGCCGAGCCCGGCCACCACGTACCAGACGGCCGCGATCGCGACGTCGGTCCAGGTCAGCCATCCGCCCCAGGCCACCGGTACGGCGGTGAGCAGGGCGATGAAGGGGATGGTCACGAAGCACCAGAGGGCGAAGAGGATGCCCTTGGACTGGACGCCTTCGGTGAGCGGCTTGGGGCCCTTTTTCACACCGGAGGCCGGCGGTTCGAGCAGGACAGACGACATGGCACCTCGCTGAAGCGTAGGGGGTGATCGGTAACTTACGCCTACGTCACCGTAACCTACGCCCTCGTAGTCTGCCATGGATCCCAACCTGAAATTCCGCTGTCAGTCATCGACCGACCTTGTCGTACGCCAGTCCTAATCTGCTGGTCATGGTCGATTCTCTGGTACCCGGGGAGCGGGCTGCGAAACGGGGACACCGGAAGCCGGAGTTGCGCGCCCGCGCGGTCGGGTTACGCGGCGAGGGCTGGTCGGTGCCGCAGATCGCGGCGGAGTTGGGCGTCGCGAAGTCGACGGCGTACCAGTGGGTCAGGCACCTGCCGCGCGATGTTGATCCGGTGGTCGCCGCCGAGCGGCGACGGGCCCACTCGCGGCGCTTGGTAGATGCGCGGTGGTCAACGCACCGGGCCGTCCGAGATGCGGCGCAGGCCCGCTGCCACGCCCGAGCGGCTGCTGAGATCGGCGAGTTGGATCGAAGGGATCTCCTGCTTCTCGGGGCGGCCATCTACTGGTCCGAAGGGACCAAGTCGAAGCCTTGGCGCCGGGATGACCGGGTGGTCATCATCAACAGCGATGTCGGGTTGCTCAGGATCTTCCTACGCTTCCTGTCCGCGTGCGGCGTCGATCGAAACGTTCCGACCTATCGGCTGAGCATCCATGAGACGGCCGATGTCGAGGCAGCGCAGCGGTGGTGGCAGGACACGTTGGAGTTGCCTGCGGACCGCTTCCAACGGGCGACCCTGAAGCGCCACCGGCCGAAGACGGTCCGACGCAACACCAATGACGCGTACCGTGGATGTTTGATCATCAATGTGCCGCGGAGCCGGGAGCTCTACTGGCGGATCGAGGGGATCATGGCCGCCCTCGGCCGCACTGCCGCCGAGGGGGTGGGGCGAGTCGACGGCGAGGCGCTAGGCTAACCATGCGCACCTTCGGCCGTGGTGTAATTGGCAACACCCAAGATTTTGGTTCTTGTGTTTCAGGTTCGAGTCCTGGCGGCCGAGCTGTACCCTATGTCCGCTCCCCTGGGCGTCTCTCCGGAGCGAGTGAGCTGACCGCGTGGCGCGGTTAGCATGAGGCCGCAGACTGCCACCCATCCCGACGGGAGCAACCTCGTGTCCCAGTCCCGCCTCCGCACCGTCGTCGTCCTCGCCGCCGGTGAGGGCAAGCGGATGAAGTCGGCGCTACCCAAGGTGTTGCACCCGATCCTGGGGCGTACGCTGCTCGGCCACGTCCTGGCGGCCGCCGCGTCGCTCCGGGCGGACCGCACCCTGGTGGTGGTCGGCCACGGCGCCGACCAGGTGACCGCCCACCTCGCCGGGGTCAGCCCCGACGCCGAACCGGTGCTGCAGGCCGAGCAGCGGGGGACCGGCCACGCGGTGCGTACCGCACTGGAGAGCGTGCCGGAGTCCGGCGGCACCGTGGTCGTGCTCAACGGTGACGTGCCGCTGCTGCGTCCGGAGACGGTCGCCGGGCTGGTCGAGGCGCACGAGTCGGCCGGGGCGGCGGCGACCGTACTGGCCGCCGAGGTCACCGACCCGACCGGGCTGGGCCGGATCGTCCGGGGCCCGGGCGGCGGGCTGGAGCAGATCGTCGAGGAACGGGACGCGAGTCCCGCCCAGCGGGCCGTCCGGGAGATCAACGCCGGCATCTACGCCTTCGACGCGGCGCTGCTCCGCAACGCGCTGGGCAAGCTCTCCACCGACAACGACCAGGGCGAGGAGTACCTCACCGACGTCTTCGGTCTGCTCGTCGCGGCCGGTGAGACGGTGGCGGTGCACCTGGCGCCGGACGCCGTCGAGACCCTCGGCTGCAACGACCGGGTGGAGCTGGCGGCACTGCGCCGACTGCTGCGCGACCGGGTCAACGAGGGCTGGATGCGGTCCGGGGTCACCCTGCTCGACCCGGACACCACCTGGATCGACGTCACCGTGACCCTGGAACGGGACGCGGTGGTCGACCAGAACAGTCAGTTGCAGGGGGCGACCACGGTCGGCGCGGGCGCCACGGTCGGCCCGGACACCACGCTTGTCGACACCACCGTCGGGGCCGGCGCCACGGTGCTGCGGACCCACGCGGTCGGCGCGGAGATCGGCCCGGAGGCGAGCGTCGGCCCGTACGCGTACCTGCGGCCGGAGGCGACGCTGCGGCGCAAGGCGAAGGTCGGCACCTTCGTCGAGGTGAAGAAGTCCGAGATCGGTGAGGCGGCCAAGGTCCCGCACCTGAGCTACGTCGGTGACGCCACCATCGGGGCTCGGGCCAACATCGGGGCCGCCACGATCTTCGTCAACTACGACGGGGTGGCGAAGAACCACACCACGGTCGGCGAGGCGGCCTTCGTCGGCTGTGACACCAGCCTGATCGCCCCGGTCGAGGTGGGTGCGGGCGCGTACATCGCGGCGGGTAGCGCGATCACCAAGGACGTACCGCCGGGAGCGCTCGGGGTCACCCGGGCCCCGCAACGCAACGTCGAGGGCTGGGTGCTGCGGCGACGGGCCGGCACGAGGTCCGCCGAGGCGGCGGAGCGTGCCGTACGGCAGGCGGGCGACGCAAGCGAAGGTGAGGCACTCCACGGGCCGTCCGTTGCGGGTGGCATCGACCCGGCGGCGGGGGATACTGCAACCGAATAGTCTCTGGCCCAACGCCGGGTGACCCACCGACAAACGGGAGCAGACGAGCCGATGGGCAGCATCGTCGCCGAAAATCGTAAGAGTCTGATGCTCTTCTCCGGCCGGGGATTTCCGGAACTGGCAAAGGAGATCGGTGAGGTGCTCGGCGTGGCGCCGACCCCCGCCGACGCGTACGAGTTCGCCAACGGCGAGATCTTTGTGCGGTTCAAGGAGTCGGTACGTGGTTCCGACGCCTTCGTCGTACAGTCCGTCACGCACGGTGTGAACAAGTGGGTCATGGAGACCCTGATCATGATCGACGCCCTGAAGCGGGGTTCGGCCAAGCGGATCACCGTGGTGCTGCCGTTCTACCCGTACTCGCGGCAGGACAAGAAGCACCGGGGCCGGGAGCCGATCTCGGCCCGGCTGGTCGCCGACCTGATGAAGACGGCGGGCGCCAACCGGATCCTCACCGTCGACCTGCACACCGCACAGATCCAGGGCTTCTTCGACGGGCCGGTGGACCACCTCTTCGCCATGGACATCCTGGCCGAGTACGTGCAGCGCAAGTACGCCGGTCGACCGATGACCGTGGTGGCACCCGACTCCGGCCGGGTACGGGTGGCCGAACGCTGGACGGACCGGCTGGGCGGCTGCCCGCTGGCCTTCATCCACAAGACCCGGGACCCACTCAAGCCGAACCAGGTGGTGGCCAACCGGGTGGTCGGGGACGTCGAGGGTCGGGTCTGCCTGATCGTCGACGACATGATCGACACGGGTGGCACCATCTGCAAGGCCGCCGAGATCCTGCACGAGTCGAAGGCGGCGGACGTGATCGTCGCCTCCACCCACGCGCTGCTCTCCGACCCGGCGACCGAACGGCTGAAGAACAGCCGGATCAGCGAGGTGGTGGTGACCAACACCCTGCCGCTGCCGCCGGAGAAGCAACTCGACAAGATCACGGTGTTGTCGATCGCGCCGCTGCTGGCCCGGGCTATTCGTGAGGTGTTCGACGACGGTTCGGTGACCACGCTCTTCGGCGGTCTCAGCTGACGGTACGCCGCCGATTCGCCGTTTTTTCCGCTCCGGGCCGGCTGCTCATCGCCGCGGCCCGGAGCGATCCCTTTTTGCGATTCCTGCGACGACCGGCTGCCCAGGTGGGGACCGCCTGAAGCCCGGATCGTGGTTCGGGTAGACTGGTGCGGTTGCCACGGCGAGGGTGCCCTGCGGGCCGCTGAGCAAAGCGCCGCACGGACGTACCGTCATCGACGCGGTGCTCCGGGCAGTGGCCACCACGCAAGCGCCCCAGCGAGCCCCTCGCCCAGCACCGCCAATCGCCAGCCGACGTAGCGCCGCAGTGACCGTATCAGGAGTCTTCCCGTGTCCGAGGTAAAGATCAGCGCCGAGCCCCGTACCGAGTTCGGCAAGGGTGGTGCCCGTCGTACCCGCCGGGCCGGAAAGGTGCCCGCCGTGCTGTACGGCCACGGCGAGAAGCCCAAGCACATCGCGCTCCCCGCGCGTGAGTTCGCCGCCGCCATCCGGCACGGTGGCGCCAACCAGCTGTTCGCGATCGAGATCAGCGACGGCACCCAGGCCCTCGCCCTGCCGAAGGCCATCCAGCGTGACCCGATCAAGGACACCCTGGAGCACATCGACCTGATCCTGGTCCGGCGAGGCGAGAAGGTCACCGTCGACGTTCCGGTGCAGCTCACCGGCGAGCCGGCGAAGGACACCCTGGTCGTGCACGAGAGCAACACCCTCTCGGTGACCGCCGAGGCCACCCACCTGCCGGAGGGCTTCGAGGTCTCGATCGAGGGCTTCGAGGCGGGCTCCCAGGTGACCGCCGCCGACGTACGGCTGCCGCAGGGCGTCGAGCTTGTCGCCGACCCGGGGCTGATCATCGCGCTGGTCACCCAGGCGCCGACCGCGGAGCAGATGGCCGCCGAGGCCGGCGAGGAGCCGACCGAGGAGGCCGAGGAAGAGGCCGCCGAGGGCGAGGGTGCCGAGGAGACCGAGGGCGCCGAGGCCGAGGGCGAGGCCGCTCCGGCCCAGGCCTGACCGACATCGGTGTGACAGGCGCCCCCGACGCGGTCGGGGGCGCCTGTTTCCGTATCACGGCGGCGCGGCGGGTTTCCGGACCACCCGGCAGGCGGTGCGGTGGCCGGGACGGCAGTACAAGGAGAAGGAGATGGCGGACGAGGCTCAGCCGTGGCTGCTGGTCGGGCTCGGCAACCCCGGCAAGGAGTACGCACGACACCGGCACAACGTCGGGTTCATGGTCGCCGACCTGCTCGCCGACCGGGTCGGTGCGAAGTTCGGCCGGCACCGGCGGGCGGTCGCGGAGGTGGCCGAGGGGCGCCTCGGCTTCGGCGGGCCCAAGCTGGTGCTGATCAAGCCGTTGACGTACATGAACCTTTCTGGTGGGCCGGTGGCGGCCCTGGCGCAGTTCTACAAGGTGCCGCCGGCGCAGGTGGTCGCGGTGCACGATGAACTCGACATCCCGTACGGGCAACTGCGGGTGAAATGCGGTGGCGGCGAGGGCGGGCACAACGGGCTCCGCTCGATGTCGAAGTCGCTCGGGACGAAGGACTACGTCCGGGTCCGGTTCGGCATCGGCCGCCCGCCGGGGCGGCAGGACCCGGCGGACTTCGTACTCTCCGACTTCTCCTCGGTGGAGCGCAAGGAACTGGAGTTCCTGGTCGACCGGGCGGCGGACGTGGCGGAGGCGGTGGTCACCCGCGGCGTGGAGTGGGCGCAGAACGCGTACCACGGCGGCTGAACGCACGGGCCGCCCGGTGTGGCGGACCGGGTGGCGCCTCTTCGACCCGTACGGCCGGTAGTCTTTTGCCGCGGGTGAGGAGGCTGACAGTGACCGAGCTGTATCCGACGGCCGGCGGTGCCGGTGGACCGGGAGCGCGCTGATGGCCGCGCCCCCCGTGATCGACGGCGCCTTCGCCCGCTGGTTGGCCGGCCGGGCCGGTCAGGCGCTGCTGGACCTGCGGGCCGAACTGGGGTACGCCGACCCGGGCGCCCTGAAGGCGGCCGGTGACAAGCTCTCGCACGACCTGCTCCGCGCCGAGTTGGCCCGTTGGCGGCCGGCGGACGCGGTGCTGTCCGAGGAGGACGAGGGTTCGCGGCTGGCCTGGAGCGCCGACGCGGACGCGGAGTCGCAGGTGGCGCCTCGGATGCGGGCCGACCGGGTCTGGATTATCGACCCGCTGGACGGCACCCGGGAGTTCGCCGAGGAGGGCCGGTCGGACTGGGCCGTGCACGTGGCACTCTGGGCCCGACGGGCGGGGACGCCGCACGGGCTGGTCGGCGGGGCGATCGGCCTGCCGGCGCAGCACCGGGTGCTCGCCACCGACCAGCCTCCGGCGTACCCGCCGCTGAATTTCGGCGTGGCGACCGGGCGGACCGGGACCGGTGGCGTGGACGGGACCGGCCGGCGGATCCGGGTGGCGGCGAGCCGCAGCCGGCCGCCGGCGTTCCTTGCCGACCTGGCCGAGGAGCTTGGCGCCGAGCTGGTGCCGATGGGTTCGGCGGGTGCGAAGATCGCCGCGGTGATCGGCGGTGAGGTCGACGCGTACGTGCACGCCGGCGGCCAGTACGAGTGGGATTCGGCGGCACCGGTCGCGGTGGCGACGGCCACCGGACTGTTCGCTTCCCGTATCGACGGATCCGCGCTGGAATACAACAAGGCCGATCCTCGGCTCCCCGACCTCGTGGTCTGTCGTAAGGATCTTGCTTCCCGGTTGCTCGCAGCGCTGCAGCACCATCTCCGGGTACCCTAGGTCGGGCCTCGTGACTTGACCGATCTGAAAGGTCTGGAAATCGGATGGGCGAGCAGCGTAGCGGAGTGACGGCATGAGCGAGCGCAGCGAGCGAATCGGCAGGTGCAGCGCGGATGAGGCTCATGACGGCGCGGAGCGTAGCGGAGTGACGGCATGAGCGAGCGCAGCGAGGCGACGGCATGAGCCAGCCGGCCGCGTACCGGGTGTCGCATCTGGACGCTCTGGAAGCCGAGAGCGTTTTTGTCGTTCGTGAGGTTGTGGCGGAGTTGGAGCGGCCGGTGTTGCTCTTCTCCGGGGGCAAGGACTCGATCGTCATGCTCAGGTTGGCGGAGAAGGCGTTCGCGCCGGCCCGGATTCCGTTTCCGGTGATGCATGTCGACACCGGGCACAATTTTCCGGAGGTGTTGACGTACCGGAACCGGCGGGTGGCCCAGATGGGGCTGCAGTTGGTGGTGGCGAGTGTGCCGGAGGCTCTGGAGTCGGGGCTGGTGCGGGAGTCGGCGGACGGGATGCGGAACCGGATCCAGACTCCGGTGTTGTTGGACGCGGTGGAGAAGTACCGGTTCGATGCGTTGTTCGGTGGGGCGCGGCGGGACGAGGAGAAGGCGCGGGCCAAGGAGCGGGTGTTCAGTTTCCGGGACGATTTCGGTCAGTGGGATCCGAAGAACCAGCGTCCGGAGCTGTGGGCGTTGTACAACGGTCGGCATCATCCGGGTGAGTCGATCCGGGTGTTCCCGTTGTCGAACTGGACCGAGTTGGATGTCTGGCACTACATCGCCCGGGAACGGTTGGAGTTGCCGTCGATCTACTACGCGCATCAGCGTGAGGTGGTGGAGCGGGACGGCATGTTGTATGCGGTGAACGAGTTCGTGCGGCCTCGGGCGGGGGAGGTGCCGTTCGCCGCGCGGGTGCGGTACCGCACCGTTGGTGATGCTTCCTGCACGGCTGCGGTCCGCTCGGAGGCGGACACCGTGGAGAAGGTGATCGAGGAGGTGGCGGCGACCCGGGTCACCGAGCGTGGGGCGACCCGGGGTGACGACCGGGTGAGCGAGGCGGCCATGGAAGACCGTAAGCGGGAGGGGTACTTCTGATGACGGCCAGCGTGCTTGCGACCGAGGCTCGGGCGATGGACCTGTTGCGGTTCGCCACCGCCGGTAGTGTCGACGACGGTAAGTCGACGTTGATCGGCCGGCTGCTGTATGACACGAAGTCGTTGTTCACCGACCAGTTGGCGGCGGTGGAGGCGGTCAGCAGTGCCCGGGGTGACGAGTACACGAACCTGGCGTTGTTGACCGACGGGTTGCGGGCCGAGCGGGAGCAGGGCATCACGATCGACGTGGCGTACCGCTACTTCGCGACCCCCCGGCGGAAGTTCATCATCGCCGACACTCCGGGGCACATCCAGTACACCCGGAACATGGTGACCGGGGCGTCGACGGCGGATCTGGCGTTGATCCTGGTCGACGCCCGTAAGGGGCTGGTCGAGCAGTCCCGTCGGCACGCGTTCCTGTGCTCGTTGCTGCGGGTGCCGCACCTGGTGCTCTGCGTCAACAAGATGGACCTGGTCGACTGGTCGCAGGAGGTGTTCGAGCGGATCGCCGACGAGTTCACCGCGTTCGCGGCCAAGTTGGAGGCGCCGGACCT